>NZ_JBEORR010000005.1:0-359527 GCF_040302345.1 Streptomyces sp. NPDC126510
CGCGGTGCTCCTTCTCGGAGCACCGCGGCCGTCCGATGCGCGCGAAGCGCGCTTCCAGGGGCGCGGGGAACTGCGCGACCAGCCCCCGCCGGCCCGCAGCCACCCGGCAACCCCCTGCCTAGACCCGGTCCAAAACCCCCCGCAGCGCTGCGATCGCCGCCTGGTCGACAGGCCCACTGCGCCCCGCGGTCGTACGCCACCCCACGAACCCGTCGGGCCGCACCAGGACCGCGCCCCCGGCCAGCAGCCCGTACCGCCGCCGGAAGGACCCGTCCTGGTCCCACAGCCGCGTCCCCCGCCCGATCCGCACGACCTTCAGCCGGGCCCCCAGCCGCGCGGCCTCCTGTTCCACCGCCCCGGTCCACCGGCCCGCCGCCTCGTCGACGAGCAGGGTGAATCCGTCGCCGTACAGGTCGGTGACCGGCACCGGCCCCTCGGGGCCGTCGAGTTGCAGGTGCGGTGCGCGCGCCCCGGGCCGCGCCGAGGGGTGCGTGGGGTCCTCCACGATCGCGTCGGGCGCCCCCTCCTCCGTGGCGAAGGCCCCGGAGCGGTAGCAGTACCCGAACGTCATGGTCGTCTCGTCGACCAGTTCCGCGGCGACCTCCTGGTACTGCTTGCCCTCCCGCACCGCGAACCGCAGCATCGCCTGCCGGACGGTCTCCTCGGCCACCGGCCGCCGCTCGGCGTCGTAACTGCCCAGAAGCCCGGGGCCGGCCGTGCCGGACAGCACCAGCGCCAGCTTCCAGGCCAGGTTGTACGCGTCCTGGATGCCGGTGCTGGCACCGAACGCCCCGGTCGGCGGCATCACATGGGCGGCGTCCCCGGCGACGAACACCCGGCGCGTCGCGAAGGTGTCCGCCACGCGCGCGGAGATGTCCCACGCGGGCATGTCCACCGACTCGATCTTCAGCGGCAGGTCGGGCATCCCGACCGCGGCGCGCACCAGGGCGGTGCACCGTTCCTCGGTGAAGTCCTCGGCGCGCTGGCCCTGGTCGGGGAAGAACGAGACGTTGATGACCCAGCGGCGGTCGTTGTCGATGGGGATGATCGTGCCGCGCACCTCGGGGTTGTTGACGTACGCGGCGATGATCCGGCGGTCGCGCAGCGCCTCGGTCAGGTCGGCCTCGAAGAAGAAGCTGACGAGGTTGGTGATCGTGCCGCGGCCGTGCGCCCCGATGCCCAGCATCTCGCGCAGCGGGCTGCGGCTGCCGTCGGCCGCGATCACGTACTGTGCGCGAATCTGTGAACTCTCGCCGGTGGACAGGTCGGTGACGTGGGCCAGCACCCCCTCCGCATCTTCTTCGAGCGCGTCGACCCGGGTGGAGAAGCGGACGTCCGCCCCGGCCTCGACGGCCCGCTCCCGCAGGATCGGCTCCAGCTGGTTCTGGTCGATCAGCGTCCACTGGGTGGGGCTGATCCGTCCGATGTCCTCCGGGGAGGCACTGGGCATCCGGACGCGTTCCTTGCCGGCGAGGCTCTCGACGTGCACCAGGTCGGTGTTGCCGGAGATGGGGGAACGCCCGGCCCGTACCCGCTCCTCCATGCCGACCGCGCGGTACAGCTCCATCGTCCGCGGGTTGATGGCACGGGCCTTGGGGTGGGTGGAGGTGTCCGGATGGCGTTCCACCAGGGTGGCGGTGACGCCGTGGTGGGCGAGGAAGACGGCCGCGGACAGTCCGGTCAGCCCGCCCCCGACGATGAGAACGGGGGTCCGGTGCGACGTCATGCTGCCTCCTTGTGGGCGGTGACCAGGGTGTGGGTGCCGAGCAGGGGCTGTGCCTCTCCGTCGGTGAAGCCGGCCCCGCGCAGCCAGGACCTGCAGTCCGCGATCCGGTACTCGGAGCCGTCGGGGCTGACCAGCCGCATGTGCAGGCTGCTCAGCAGCCGCTCCGGGTCGCTGCGGTCGTCGTCGATCATCCGGTCGTAGACGAGGACCGTGCCGCCGGGCCGCACCGCCTCGAAGACCCGGCCGAGCAGCTCGCGCCGGCGGGCGGTGTCGAAGCCGTGCAGGATGTGGCCGAGGACGACGACGTCGGCCGGCGGGATCGGGTCGGTGAAGAAGTCGCCGCCGGCGAAGGCGACCCGGCCGGTCAGGCCCAGGGCCTCGATGTGCTCGGTGAACAGCGGCCGGGTCCGCTCCAGGTCGAAGCAGGTCGCCTTCAGGTGCGGGTGCTGCCGTACCAGGACGGCCGCGAGGTTGCCGCGGGCGCCGCCGAGGTCGACGAAGGAGGAGTGGCGGTCCCAGTCGAGGCGCCGGGCGAGCTCGGCACCCATCCGGTCGCTGTACGCGTCGAGTCCCGCCAGGAAGCGCTTCATCTTGGCGGGGTCCTTGTGCCGGTCCCCGACGAAGCCGCCCTTGTCCGGGTCGAGGTGCTGCGGCTCGCCGGAGCGCATCGCCTCGGTGAGCCGGCCCCAGGTGCCGTAGAGGGTCTCGTTGGTGAGCTCGACGAAGCCGCCGAGGTACGAGGAGGAGCCCGGCACCAGATAGGCCTGCGCGAGCGGGGAGTTGCGGTAACCGTCCTGCGTCCGCTCCAGCAGACCGAGCCCGGTCAGCGCGTCCAGGAAGTCGGGGACCATCCGGTGGTGCGTCCCGGTGCGCCGGGCCAGTTCGGCGGCGTCGGCGGGGCTTTCGGCCAGCGCGCCGAACACGCCGAGGGTGACGGCGCTGTGCAGCACCTTGGCGGCGCAGTCGGCGATGGTCAGCCGGATCAGTGGTCCGGGGTCGACCGCCGGAGCCGTCTGCGGGTCTTCGGTCGTTGTCACACGAGCCTCCTGGTCTGCCTCTGCCGGTTCTCCGGCCTGCGTCCTGCGTCGTACGGCTGTGCAGTGCCGACGATGGTCGCGAGCCGTCGATTCGGGCTCGAAGGGCGCTGAAGGGCTGCCGGGCAGGGCGGACCGGCGCACGGCAGCCGCCGTCCCGTGCGGGACGGCGGCTGTCGACGGGTGGCTGCGGAGGCTCAGTTCCCCTCGGCGGCCACCTCGTGATCCTGGTGGTCCTCTCCGCCCTGGTGGCCCTCGCCCTGGTGCTCGCCGCGCAGCGGGAGGTTCTTCATCGTCAGGGCGGCCAGCAGCCCCAGCACGAGGACTGGTACGGCCGTGAGGAACACGGGGGTGAGCGCGGCGGCGTACGCCTGTTCCACGGCGTTGCGCACGGGCTCGGTGAGCCGGTCCAGTGTCTCGGTCGAGCTCAGCGCGTCGGGGTCGATGCCGCGCAGGGCCCCCGGGGGCGTGCGGTCGGCGATCTCCTCGGTGAGCCGGTTGTAGAAGATCGAGGCGAAGAGGGAGATGCCCACGGTGGTGCCCAGCTGCCGGGCGAAGGACACGGTGGCGTGGACCGCGCCGATGTCGTCGCGGGGTGCGGTGTTCTGCGCGGCCATGGTGAGGACCTGCATGTTCAGTCCGGCGGCGACACCGAAGACCAGCATGTAGGCGATGACCACGGCACGGGGGGTCCCGGTGTCCATGGTGGCCAGGAGCAGCGCGCCCACGATGCCGACGGCCATGCTGAGCACGGGGTACCACTTGTAGCGCCCCGTTTTGGTGATCACCCCGCCGCTGACGACGGAGGAGGCGACCAGGCCGAACATCATGGGCAGCAGCACCACGCCGGACATGGTGGGGCTCGCGCCCGTGACCACCTGGATGTAGATCGCCAGGAAGTTGACCGAGCCGAGGAAGACGATGCCGGCCGCGACGCTCACCAGCACGCTGACGCTGAAGGTGGAGTCGCGGAAGAGGTGGAGCGGGATGACGGGTTCGGGGGCCCGGCGCTCGGCGGCGACGAACGCGACGGCGAGCAGCACCGCCGACGCGGCGAGCCCGAGGATCCGCCAGTCCAGCCACTCGTACTTCACACCGCCCCAGCTGGCGGCCAGGGTGAGGGCGACGATGGCGGCGCTGAGCAGGACGAAGCCGGTGTAGTCGATCCGCGCGACGCGGTCGGCAGGGGGCAGGTGCAGGCAGGTGGAGACCAGCACCAGGATCACGATGCCGACGGGCAGGTTGATCAGGAAGACCCAGTGCCAGCTCAGCAGGTCGGTGAGAACGCCGCCGACGGCGGGCCCGGCCAGCGCCGCGAGGGCGAAGACGATCCCGAAGAGGTTGAAGTACTTGGCGGCCTCACGCGGGTTGAACAGCTCCCCGATGATGGCGAGCACGGAGACGAAGAGGCCGCCGGCGCCGATGCCCTGAACGGTTCGGAACAGGATGAGCTGGTCCATGGACTGGGCGGCGCCACTGAGTGCGGAGCCGGCCAGGAACACCGCGACGGAGATCAGGAAGATCTTCTTGCGGCCGAAGAGGTCGCCGAGCTTGCCGTAGACGGGCGTGGTGACGCTGGCGGCGATGATGTACGCGGTCGTCACCCAGGCGAAGACGTCGAGACCGCCGAGGTCCCCGACGATGCGGGGCAGCGCGGTGGCCACGATCTGCGAGTCCAGCATGGCCAGGAAGACGGCCAGCAGGCAGGCGGTGATGACGGGTTTGATCCTGGTCTGGGGTGGGGCGGCGGCGGTCGTGAGCGGGCCGTCTGCCCCTGTGGTCCGGGAGGGCACGGTGATTCGCCTTTCGGGCTGGAGTGGGTGCCATCCCCGTCCCGCGGGCCGTGACCGGCCGGCGTCGCTGCGGTGTGGGATCCGTCAGGGGATTGCTGTGGACTGCGCCGTACGGCACGAGGGCCTCTCGTGCCGTACGGCGGGTGGCCGGTCCCGAACGGGGGAAGTCGTGGCCGGCCACGTGGGTCGGAGGCGGTGGGTCGCCGGCCCGCGTCAGGGGACGAGGACGACCTTGCCGAGCTGGGCCCGGGCCTCCATGAGTTCGTGCGCCTTGACGGCCTCGTCGAGGCCGAGCCGCTCGTGGACGATCGGGCGCACCTTGCCGGTGGCGATCATGTCGAGCAGGTCGCGCTGTCCCGCGGCGATGGCCTCGGGCTTGTTGTAGAGCATGGCGTACAGCGCGAATCCGGCCACGGTCTTCATCCGGCTGAGCATCAGCGGGTGGATGGGCTTGATATCGCCGCTGGCCGAGCCGTAGAAGACCAGCCGGCCGAACTGGGCGGTGAGCGCGATGGACTTGGCGAGGATGTCGCCGCCGACGGTCTCCAGGACGACGTCCACGCCCCGGCCGTCGGTCGCGGCCCGGACCTGGTCGTCCCAGTCGTCGTCGGTGTAGTTGACGGTGACGTCGGCGCCGAGGTCACGGACGAAGTCCAGCTTGGCCTGCGTGCTGGCGGTGGCGATGACCTTGCCGGCGCCCATCGCCTTGGCGATCTGCACGGCGAGGTGGCCGACGCCCCCGGAGGCGGCGTCGATCAGGATCGACTCGCCGGGTCTGAGCTGGCCGGACTCCTTGATGGCGTGGTACGCCGTCTGGGCGGGGCTCGGCAGCAGGGTCGCTTCGGCCGCGTCCATGGTGTCCGGGAGGGTGATGGCCCAGGCGGCGTCGGCGGTCACGTAGTCGGCGTAGGCGCTGTGGTCGACGTCGACGACGACTCGGTCCCCGACGCTCAGGTTGGTGACGCCTTCGCCGAGTACCTCGACGACACCGGCGACATCGCCGCCGGGGGCGCCGGGCAGCGTGGCGTGGCCGCCGATCGGGATGCCCTGGCGGCGCTGGACCTCGGCGAACGTGACGCCGATGGCCTCGGAGCGGATCAGCACTTCGCCCGGTCCGGGCTGCGGCTTCTCCGCCTCTTCGACACGCAGCACCGAGGGGGCGCCGTGCTCGTAGTGGCGGACGATTCGCATGGTGTTCTCCCAACTAGGAGGTGTTGTCGAGCCGCGGAGGGTGATCGCGCGGCTCCGCCCAGGGATCCGGGTTACATGGTGTGGGACAATTACATGTCCTCATGCATGCACTTGTCAACCGCACATCAGTGATTCGATGCACGACCTGAGGAGGAGTCAGGGCACGAGCACCACACGGCCGAGCTGGGAGCGCGACTCCATCAACTCGTGTGCGGCCGCGGCGTCCTTCAGCGGCAGCTCGGCGTGGACGACGGGACGGACCGTGCCGGAGGTCACCATGTCCAGCAGCTCGCGGGCGCCCCGGGCCATGGCGTCCGGCTTGGCTCCCATCACGCCCCACATGCTGAAGCCCATGACGATGCGGTTGTCGAAGATGTCGGCGACGTCGACGGCCGGCAGCTCGCCACCGGCCGCGCCGTACACGACCGTCCGGCCGAACTGGGCGGTGAGGTTCACGGACTTGGTGAGGATGTCGCCGCCGACGGTCTCCAGGGCGACGTCCACACCCCGGCCGCCGGTCGCGGCGCGCACCTTCTCGTCCCAGCCGTCCTCGCCGTAATCGACGGTGACGTCCGCGCCGAGCGAGGCGGCGAAGGACAGCTTCTGCGCACCGCGGGCGGCGGCGATGATCTGACCCGCGCCGAGCGCCTTGGCCATCTGGACGAGCAGATGGCCGATGCCGCCCGCGGCGGCGGTGATCAGCACGGTCTCACCGGGCTGGAGCTTCGCCGCCGTGACGATCACGTGGTAGGCGGTCTGGCCGGGGATGGGCAGCGAGGTGGCCTGGCCCGCGTCGATCCCCTCGGGGACGGCGAACAGCCAGTCGGCCTGGGTGACGACGTACTCGGCGTAGCCGTCGGCGGCGACGCCGGTGACCACCCGGTCCCCGACCTTCACCTGGTCGACGCCCTCGCCGAGCTGCTCGACGACACCCGCGACGTCACCGCCGGGCGAGCCGGGAAGCGTGGCGGGACCGCCGACCGGGATGCCCTGACGGCGCTGGCACTCGGCGAAGTTGACCCCGACCGCCTCGGCGCGGATCAGCACCTGGCCGGGACCGGGGGTGGGCTTTTCGGCCTCTTCGAGCCGCAGCACCGAGGGGGCGCCGAACTCGTGGTGTCGGACGATACGCATGGACATACTCCTCTTTCCGTGTCGTTCTGTGTCGTTCTGTGTCGTTCTGTGGAGTTCGCGCGCGTGCATGACGGGGAAGCCCTGCCTGCACGGCGGGGGTTCGAAGGGGGGGAGGGAGCGAGCCGGATCAGGTCCGGGTGAGTTCGACGAGCGAGCGCACCGGTCCCAGGTCGACCACGCGGCGCAGGGCGAGCCCGGCGCCGGCGGCCAGCTCGCGCAGCTGCTCGGTGGTGCGCATCCGCCCGCCCAGGTAGATGAGCATCCGCAGGTCCAGGTCCGTCTGGTCGGTCTGCACGTCGAGCAGACCCTCCAGGACCATGACCCGGCCGCCCGGACGGAGGGCCTCGGCGCAGCGCCGGAGGATCTCGACGGCCCGGTCGTCGGGCCAGTTGAGCAGGACGTTGGACAGCAGGTACACGTCGCCGTCGGCGGGCAGCGGGTCGAAGAAGCTGCCGACCACCGCCGCGCAGCGCTCCTGGAGGCCGGCGGCGGCGAAGTCCCGCTCGGCCGCCGCCACGGGCGCCTCCAGGTCGAGCAGGGTGCCCCGCGCGCCCGGGGTGGCGTCGATCACGGCCGCGAGCAGGTCACCGCTGCCGCCGCCCACGTCCACGACATGACGGACGGCCCGCCAGTCGCCTTGGGCCAGCAGTTCGGGGACGACCCAGCGCATGCTCGCGGCCATCCGCCGGGCGAAGGCCTCGGCGAGCGCGCCGTCGGCCTCGACGTCCGTCCAGAACTCCTGTCCGTACAGCGCGGAGTAGACGGGCCCGCCGGAGCGCACCGCGTCGAGCAGGCGGAACACCGCGGCCTCGCCCCGGCCGGTCGGGCCGTCCAGGCGGAGCCAGTCCCGGCCCGACTGCGGGACGTCGTCGCGCAACAGGACACCGAGGTCGGTCGGTTCGTACCCCCCGTCGGGGAGCGTGCGGTAGATCCCGGCGTTGACCAGGTGACCGAGGAGACGGCCCAGGGCGGTCGCGTCCACGTTCACCTCCCGGGCCAGCGCCTCGACCGTGACCGCTCCGGCGGCCATGTGGTCGGAGAGTCCGAGGGTGGCCGCCACTCTGATGGCCATGGGGGTGATCAGGTCGCTCTTTTCCAATAACTCCTGCGACCAGGGGGGATTGCTCACTGCTTCCTCTCACGTGCACAAGCGATGTGGGGGGTGGGAAGGTGCCGTGCCGGCCGAAGGGAGGTGCCCCCCTTCGGCCATCGCGGCCCTTCGTCAGACGGTGCCGAACCAGGTGCTGACGGCCGCGGTCAGCGATTCCCGCAGCTGCGGCTCCGGCATGTCCCGGTCGGCGGCCCAGGCGACATAGCCGTCGGGGCGGACCAGCAGACCGGCCAGCTGCGGCTCTTCGGCGCACTCGGCCCGGACGTGCTGGAGCCGGCCGGCCCAGGAGACGCCCGCGGCCCACTTCTCGTGGACTTGGCCGATCAGCGAGTCGCCGGTCAGGTCGAGCAGCAGACCGGTGCCGCGCTTCAGGAACTTGGGGAGGGGCCGGACGCCGTCCTCGGTCTTCAGTTCCAGGTCGCGGGCGAAGTCGCCGAGCAGCCGGTGCTCGGGGCCGTCGATCGCGTAGCGGACGGTGACACCGCTGAGCATCTCGGCGAGGTACCGGTTCACCTGCTCGGTGCGCATGAGGTCGGTGAACAGCTCGCGCAGCGGGGTGACGTACGGGTCGGGGTTCATCAGCGCGATCTGGGCACGGGTGTTGGCCAGCACCTTGCGGGCCGGCGCCTGGCGCTCCCGGTCGTAGCTGTCGAGGAGGTCCTCGGGAGCCCAGCCGTGCACTGCGGCGGCCAGCTTCCAGCCGAGGTTGAAGGCGTCCTGCAGACCGAGGTTGACGCCCTGGCCGCCGACCGGGAAGTGGGTGTGGGCGGCGTCGCCCGCGATCAGCAGCCGGCCCTCGCGGTAGCGGTCCGCCTGGCACGCGGAGTCGGTGAAGACGGAGAGCCAGCGCGGCGCGTGCGCGCCGAGGTCGTCGCCCCAGATCTCGCGCAGGCTGGCGGTCAGCTCGTCCAGGGTGAGCTCCGTCCCGGGCTCGCGGTCGGCCTCGAAGTCGAACGTGGAGACGCGGTGGTAGGTGTCGTCGAGGGGCACGCAGAACAGCAGGCCGCGTTCGGTGCGCTCCATGCCCATGGGGGCGTTCTCGCGGTCGGCGAGGATCACGTCGCCGAGCCGTGCGGTGACCCGGCCGCCGGTGCCGGGGAAGGCGATGCCGGCCTCCTGGCGGACCAGGCTGCGGCCGCCGTCGCAGCCCACGGCGTAACCGGCGCGCAGCGTGTAGGTGCCGTCGGGTCCGGTCACCTCGGCCTCGACGCCGTCGGCGTCCTGGCGTATCGCGGTGACCTCGTGACCTCGCCGGATCTCGGCGCCGAACTCGGCGGCACGCTCCTCCAGCAGCCGTTCGGTCCGGGTCTGCTCGGAGAGCAGGGCATAGCCGTGCGCGCTGTCGAGGGTGGAGAAGTCGACCCACTCGTCGAGGCCGGCGAAGTGGCCGTTGTTCCAGGAGCGGGCCCCCTCGCGGAACCTCTTGAGCAGGCCGCGCCGGTCGAGGGACTCCAGGGAGCGGGCGTGCAGCCCGAAGGCCTTGGAGTGCGGGGTGCGCTCGGGCAGCCGCTCGAGCACGACCGCCCGGACGCGGGCGATCCGGAGCTCCGCGGCGAGCAGCATGCCGACGGGGCCGCCGCCGACGATCAGCACGTCGAAGTCGACGTCGGTGTCGTAGGCGATCTCGACATTGCGATCGGGGTGCTCGGGTGGCACGGACTGGGACATGAGGTTCCCCCTCGGTTGATGTTCGCGATAGATGTTAGCTCACAGGTATATGCTTAACGTCATGCAGTCGATTGAGAGCATACAGATGCTCGTCTGCCGTAATCAACTCGCTTAGAATGCGGACATGGACACTTCGACTCAGCCCCCGCCGCGGGCAGCGGATCTGCTCGACGCCGTCGGTCCTGCCTTCTCCCGGCTGCGGCGTGCGCAGGCGCTGAATGTGGAGAAGCAGGTGTCCCGCAAGGACTTCACCAGGACGCTGGTGCTCAACATCGTGCAGGACGGGCCCGACCAGGAGGGTCAGGAGATCACCGTGGGTGTCGTGGGCGAGCGCCTCGCCGTCGACCCCTCCGTGGCGAGCCGGATGGTCTCCGACTGCATCTCCGCCGGCTATCTGATCCGTGCGGCCTCGCAGCGCGACGGCCGCCGTACGATCCTGCAGCTCACCCCGGAGGGGCACGAGACGCTGGCCCGCTTCCGCCGCCACCAGCGCGCGGCCTTCGAACGCATCACGCAGGACTGGCCGGAGGAGGAGCGGCTCGAGTTCGCCCGCCTGCTGATCAAGTACGTGGACTCCGTGGGCGAGTTGCAGCACGACGGCTCCGCGTAGCCGCCTCCCCGCACCCCTGGCCCCGGGCGGGCCGCGAACGGCGCCGCCGGGCCGAGGACGGCCCCCGCCGCCCCGGCCCGGCCCACGACGCACCCCGCTACGCGCACCCCCATGTGAGCCGTGGATGCGTCACGGGCATCTCAGCCCCGGTCGAGCACGCCCCGAAGGACCGCCCCCAGCACCGCTTCCTCCGCACCCCCGGGATCCGCGCCCGGCGACCGCCACGCGACGACTCCGTCCGGCCGTACCAGCACGGCGCCCTCGGGGCGCACACCGCCGTAGCGCTCGGACCAGCCGCCGTCCGGGTCGGCCAGCGTGCCCGCTCCGGCGTCCGTCCCCGGCACCACCCGGCGGGCGGTGATCTTCAGGCCCAGTGCGGCGGAGGCGGCGACGGCGGCCGAGATCCACGCCCGGCCGTTCTCCCCGGTCAGCAGGACGAAGTCCCGCCCGAAGAGGTCGAGCGTGGATACGGGTTCACCACCCCGCACGAGCTCCGCGTACGGCGCCCGCGTCCCCGGCTCCCCGCGCAGCGCCCGCGGATCGGAGGCCACCGGCAGGTCCGCACCGCCCGGCTCCGCCACCACCGCGGCGGAACGGTAGGCCTGGCCGGACGTCACGGTCACCGCGTCCGCGACGGCCGCCCGCTGCTCCGGGGTCGCGGTGCCGGAACGCAGGGCGAGCTGGAGGGACCCCTGCTCGGCCGTGTAGACCGCCACGGGCCGCCGCTCGGCGTCGTACGTCTCCACCAGGCCGGGCCCCGCGACGCCCCCGGCCACCAGGGCGAGCTTCCAGGCGAGGTTGTGGGCGTCGGCGATACCGGTGTTGGCTCCGTAGCCCCCGGTCGGCGGCACCACGTGCGCCGCGTCCCCGGCCAGCAGCACCCTCCCGTGCACGAACCTCTCGGCCACCTGCTCCGCCATGTCCCAGGGGAAGCGCGAACGAATCGTCACCTCGACCCCCGGCGCTCCCACCGCGGCCCCCACCAGCTCCGCACAGCGGTCGTCGGTGAAGTCCTCCAGGCTCTCCCCGTCCTCGGGCCGGTACCCGACGATGAGCGTGCCCCCGGTCAAGCTGTCGTCATGCACGAGAATGCCCGTGACCTGCGGGTTCTGCACGTGGACCACGCTGTAGCGGCGGTCCCCCAGCACCGGGCGCAGATCCGCGCCGAAGGCGATGCTCACGTGACGGGACAGCACCCCGCGCCCCTGCCGGGGCACCTTCAGCGCCTCCCGGACGGTACTGCGCGGCCCGTCGCAGGCCACCAGATAGGAGCCGCGGAAGGTACGGGTGCCGGTGTCGTCACCGAGGACGGCGGTGACCCCCTCGGGGTCCTCCGCGAAGGACAACAGCTCCGTACCGAACCTGAGGTCGGCGCCGAGCTCCGCCGCACGGTCCCGCAGCAGCGGCTCCAGCCGGTCCTGCGGCAGCAGGAGCAGCCGGGACGGGGTGAGATCGCCCAGGTCGTCGTCGCCTTCCAGCTCCTCCTTGCTGAACAGCACCTCACCGGCGAGCGACGTCACTCCGGCCCGGGTGCGGTGCGTGGCGAAGCCGGACGCCTCCCGTACGGCGGCGTCCTCGACCCCCGCCTGGCGCAGCAGTTCCCCGGTCCGGGGGTAGTAGCCGACGGCCCTCGGATGGACGGACGTGCCCGGATGGCGTTCCACCAGGGTGCACCGCACCCCGTGCCGGGCCAGGAACACGGCGGTGGACAGCCCGACGAGACTGCCACCGACGATCAGTACGGGTGCGCTGCCGGAAGGGTCGGAAGCGGAGGTCATCACAGGGTCCCTCTCTGGGTGATCGGGCACGGGTTCACGGGGTCGGCAGTCCGGCCCGGCCCAGGGCCAGGTAGTCCACGACCTCCCAGTGCTCCGCGACCTTCCCGCGCTCGATCCGGAACTGGTCGCAGGTACGCATCTCCAGAGGCAGCCCGGACGGGCCGCCCCCGCTCCACGCGCCGGTGAGCGTGCCGGTCCAGGTCACGAAGACCATGACCCGGTCGTCGGCGGCGACGATGTGGTCCACGGTGGTGACCAGGTCGGGGAAGGCGGCGATGTTGTCGGCGAAGAACGCCTTGAACGCGTCGAGCCCGTCCGGCACAGCGTCCGTACGCATGTTGTGGTGCCGGTAGTCCTGGTGGTAGTACTGCTCGGCCAGCTCCAGCCGGTGCTCGCTGAAGACGTCGCGGTACGCGCCCAGCACCAGCTCCGCGTTGGCCCGCTCGGTGTCGCTGTGCGGGCCGTGCAGACCGGGGGCGGCCGGCTGGCCGCTGCGGTCCGGTCCGCCGTCCACGCCGTGCGCGGCCAGCACGTCGCGGTCCACCACGTTCCAGTGCTCGGCGACCCTGCCGTCCGCCAGGCGGTACAACTCGGCTGTGTGCAACCGGAGTTCGGCGCCCGAGCGGGAGCGTCCGGTCCAGGTCGCGAAGAGCATCACCCGGTCGTTGCCGGCCACCAGGTGGTCGATGTCCGCGCGCAGCGCCGGGAACGTGCGGTCCGATGTCCGCCAGTCGGCCGGGGCGTGCTCGACGTGGCCGGTGTGGAAGAAGCGATCCGCCTCCTCGAAGCGGCGCTCGCGGTAGAGCGTCCCGTACAGCTCGCGGATCAGCTCGGCGTTGCGCGTGCGCTGCCCGGCAGGGATCACGGTGGTCATGGGTTCCTCTCGCTCGGCTCTCGATCTGGGTCGTGCTGGGGATCGGGGTCGGTGCGGATGCGCGGGTGCGGTCCGCTCAGGCCTTGAGCGCGTAGGTCGACCAGTACGAGTCGGCCTCGAAGCCCAGCTTCCGGTTGAGCGCGACCACGGCCGTGTCGGCGGTGTCGTTGAAGACCTGGACCAGCGCGAGGCGGCTGTTCTCCCGGGCTGCCCCGAGCAGCAGCTCGCTCTTCAGCCGGGTGGCGAGACCGCGCCGCCGGTGCTGCGGCAGCACCAGCGTCTCGCCGCCGTCCGCCATCGGGCTGTCGCGCACGAACAAGGTGGCGTAGCCGACGATCGCGGTGCCGTGCTCGGGCAGCGCCGCCACGACATGGGGCAGATGCCCGGCCCGCTCCGCCTCGGCCTCCCGCGCCCGTACGTCGCCGGCTGCGGGACGCCGGATCCTGGCCTGGCCGTTGACCCGCTCCTCCAGTGCGCTCCAGGCCCGCGCGTAGGAGTCCACGAGGTCGTCGGGGCAGGGCCCCTGCCACCTCACCAGCCGGTACCCGGGCACCGGCCGGGCCGCCGCGGCCTGAAGCACCGCTGAGGCGGGCCCGGCCAGACGGAGCCGATGCCGCACGCTCTCGCCGATGAGTTCGGCACCGAGCTCCGCCGCGAACCGCTCACCGGCCTCCGCCCTGGGAGCGTCGGCCAGCAGCAGGTCCCGCCCCCGTTCCCGCAGCGCCGCCAGCCCCGCGGCCGCGAGTGCCCGCCCGGCACCGCGCCGCCGGAAACCGGGGAACACCCACAGCGAGCCGTGTCCCGGCCCGCTCGGGTCCGACCGGTCGAGTCCGAGCTTCAGCACACCGGCCGGGGTGCCGTCGTCGTACGCGGCCAGCACGATCCGTTCCGTCCCGTGCCGCCGCTGGAACAGCCGTGCCAGCAGGGCCTGAGTCACCGGCGGGTCCCCGGGCAGTTCCAGGCTCATGGTGTCCCGGAACCCGGGAAGCAACGCGGCGATGGTCGCCGGCTCATCGCCGTCGAGGCTACGAATCTCCATGCCCCACACGGTGACCCGGGCCTCTCGAAACACCGTCGAGGACAACTCGACAGCGGGCGCGGGCACCGGCCGGAACGGAGCGGGCCCCGCCGCACTCCCAGATCCCTGGAATGCGACGGGGCCCTGGCCGGGGCCGGACGCCGGTCCGGCCCGTCAGGCGCCGCCCGTCACGCGGAGCGTCTCGCCGTTGGTGTTGCCGTTGGCGGCCGAGCCGAGGAAGGTGACGGCCCGGGCCACGTCCTCGGGAGCGGACATCCGGCCCGACGGCAACGTCTTGCCCTTCTCCTCCAGGAAGCCCGGGGGCACGTGCGCCCGCACCGTCTCGGTGCTGGTCTGGCCGGGCACGACCATGTTGACCAGGATTCCGTCCGGCCCCAGCTCCCAGGCCAGGCTGCGCATCAGCCCGAAGAGCGCGGACTTGCCGGCGCCGTAGGCCCCCGCCCCGGCCTTGCCGGTGTCCGCGAGCCCCGCGCCGAGCAGCACGATCCGGCCCCACGGCCGTCCGCGCATCCACGGCAGCACGGCCTGGAGCGTGTGGAACACGGCGTCGACGGACGTGCGCAGCACCTCCTGCCACTGCTTCGCGGGTACGTCCTCGAAGCGCGGCACCGGCTGCCCGGGCCGCGGGATCGCCTCGCTCCAGACCACCGCGTTGGCCACCAGCACGTCGATGCCGCCCCACTCCTCGGCGACCCGCCCCACGGCGTCCCGGATGCGGCGCTCGTCCGCGAGGTCGTAGCGCACCACCAGCGGTGTCCCGCCCGCCTCGGTCACCAGCCGTGCCGTCTCCCGGGCCCCGTCCTCGTCGCTGTGGTACGTGATCGCGACCCTGGCCCCCTCCTCCCCGTACGCCACGGCCGTCGCCCGGCCGATCCCCGAGGAGGCGCCGGTGACCAGCACGACCTTGTTCCGCAGATCCGTCCTCATGAGTCCACCTCGGTCGTCGGGGCACGGCCGATGCTCTGCGCGTGCCGGAAGAAGTCCTCCGGGTCGTAGGCCCGCTTCACGGCGCGCAGCCGGAACCGGTTCGCGCCGAAGTACTCCGTCTCCCAGTCCTCGTCCACCCGCGAGCTGGGGAAGTTGATGTACGAGCCGCAGGCGAGCGGCGTGAGGGCCGCGGCCGCCCGGTCCGCCAGGGCGGTGAGCCGCGCCGGTGCCGCCGGGTCCGTCCCCGCCTCGCGGCAGGCGAACTGATAGCCCACCAGGAACCGCGCGTCCCGGTGCGCGTAGGCGGTCGCGCCGCCCGGCACGCGGCTCGCCGCACCGCCCAGGGCGATGCACAGCAGATAGCGCTCCTGCCCCGCCTCGTCGAGCGCGGGGTCCCAGGCATCGAGCAGTGCCGCCGCTTCCGTCCGGGTCGCGGCCCGGCCGGTGAGCCGGTAACTCTGCCGGGTGTACGGGTGGCGGTGCCCCTCGGCCTCGGGCCCGGTGCCCGTACGACGGCACTGGGCCACCGACTTCGAGCCGCACAGCGCCTCGTGCATCACCTCGGCGTACCCGCCCCGTGCACCGACGGTCCTGCTCAACGGCTTGCACCCGGCCCGCTCCGCGAGCTCGTCCAGTCCGTCGCGCAGCGCCTCGTCCGGCCCCAGGTGCACTCCCCAGACCCGGACCACCGGACGCCCGCCGGGCCCGAACATGCCCGGCAGCACGACCAGGGAGGTGCCGAGTTCGTCGGGCCCGTCGACGGCCCACTCCTGCCAGGCCGTCAGCACCTCCACGGCGTCGTCGTACGCCCACAGCGTCTCGAAGCCGGTCATGGCGGGCGCGTCGATCGAGCGCACCTCGAACTCCGTGACCACCCCGAAGGTGCCCCCGCCGCCACCACGCGACGCCCAGTACAGGTCGGGCTCCTCCGTGGGCGAGCAGCGTACGGTCCTGCCGTCGGCGAGCACGACGCGCGCCGCGGCGACCCGGTCGCTGCCCAGCCCGAACTTCCGCGTCTGCCAGCCGATCCCGCCTCCGGTCAGGAATCCGCCCGCGGCGACCGTGGGAAACGTGCCGGTGACGATCTGCCGCCCCTGGGGCCGCAGGGCGTCCAGCGCGTCCAGCGACTGGACGCCCGCGCCCAGCCGCACCACGGGCCCCTCGGCGACGACGTGGTTCATCCGGGACAGGTCGACGACCAGCCCCTCACCGGTCGACCAGCCGTTGAAGCTGTGGCCGCCGGCCCGGACGTGCGGCCGCACCCCCCGCTCCCGGGCGTACCGCACGCACAGCGCGACGTCCCGCTCGGAGGCGCAGTACGCGACGGCGTACGGCTCGATCGTGTCGTACTCGGTGTTCTGCAGCTGCCGGGCCAGAGCGAAGCCCGTCTCGTCCGGCAGAACCAGGTCCCCGTCGAGCCGGTCCCGCAGCGCCGCCGCCCGCATCAGTCGTCGATGCCGAACTTGCCGGCGGTCACCTTGGACCCCGCGTGCCCGCGCAGCTTGGTGCCCTGCGGGTCGAAGAACTCGGCACCGCCGGTGCCCTGCCACTCGGTGTCCGAGACGAACTCGCCCGACACCCGCACGTGCGCCTCGCCCACGTGGTTGCCCTCGGGGTCCGCGGCCAGGATGTGGAAGCCGTACTCGAAACTGCCCGGGCCCGTGGCACGCCAGGTGCCCAGGCCGATGTTCTTCGTGTTGAGCTGGGTGGAGACGACCGTGCCGTCCGCCGAGAAGCTGACGAGCCCGGGGACCGCCTTGCCGTCGTCGTCCAACTGCGTGGTCCAGGTGCCGACCAGCCGTACGTCGCTCATCGCAGATCTCCTCGATTCTCTGGGGGAACTGGGGGAACCGGTGGGTGGGGCTGTCCCGGCCAGGCTTCCGGCCCGCTCTCAAGACCCGCTCGAAACGCCCTGTAGCCGGGCGGCGGCTCCTCCCTCGGCGGCGGGCAGCACGCAGGCCCGAACTCCGGGTGCCAGAGCGCGGCCACGTGCACGGAGCCGAGGGCCACCAGCGCGCGGTACGCCGGCAGCAGCAGGTAACGCACCAGCCCTCGCCACACGACGCGCGGCACGCGGGCGCGGGGCGGGACGGTCTTCTTGTCGGGATGTCCGTCGGGCAGGAACTCCGGGTCGAACGGACGAAGGGACACGGCACTCCTAGAGGGCGGCCGGCCCGGATGCGGTCGGGCGGCGCGTATGCGTCAGGGCGGCGCGGATGCGTCAGGCGGCGCGGACGGCCATTTCCACGCCGCCGCCGTCGCCGTCGCCGTCGAAGGGAAGGGGCAGCGACACGTAGCCGCCGCCGGAGAACCGGACATGGGCGAGGAACTCAGCGCACGGCGCCGGCACGTGCCGCACGCCGAGGGCCACCACCACCGCGCCCGGCAGCATCCGGGGTTCCACCAGCTTCAGCAGCGGCAGGAAGGACTCCGGCGGGCCGCCGAGCAGCAGCAGGTCCACCGGCCCGGGCAGGGTCGCCAGCGACCGTTCGGGACGGCCCACCCGTACCTCCGCGTACCGTCCGAGTCCGGCCTTCTCCACCGCCGTCGCGGCGGCTTCGGCACGTGCGGTCTCCGGCTCGCAGCAGATGACCCGGCCCTGCCCGTTCTCGCTCATCGCGGCCGCGAGCCGGGCGGTGAACGACGCGTGCGGGCAGCCGATCTGGAGCACCGTCAGCGGTCCGGCCGCCAGCACCAGCTGCCGCAGGAGGGTTCCGGTGGCGGCTTCGAAGGAGGAAACGGCGGCATCGGCCGCGGGGTCGGTACAGGAAACGGCACTGGGCATGCGGAACTCCCCGTCACGAGTCTCGAGACGTTCGCGGTCTCTTCGCCGAGAGTTACAGATGCCGTGCCCCCGGGCGACGGCCCTGGATGCCTTCGCGAGCGAGACTCCAGCCGCACTCCAAACCGTGGGCCGGGTGGGCTGGTCCGGCCCCCGTGCTCAGGACCGGTGAGCCGGCGGGCCGTCTAGGAGAGCGCCCCCGCCAGCGTCCCCGCGAGGGTCAGGGCGAGGAAGGCGGCCCCCCACGTCATGGCGTGCCGTATCCGGCGGTGCTTGACGCGGGTGGTCCGGGTCAGGAGCTGCGGCGGGGTGTCGGCGGTCGGGGCCGGGTGGGGCGTCCTCGCCAGGCTCAGCAGGACCAGGGACGGGGCGCAGGCCGCGCAGCCGGTCCAGAGGAGGAGCTGGGGGATCGCGGCGTACTGGGCGGGGGTGATGACACCGGCGGTGATCGCGGTGAGGAGGGCGGCCAGGGCGGCGCCCAGAGTGGCCAGGGTCAGGCCCGCCCGGTGGTCGGCCTTCGCCAGTTCCTCGCGGAACGCCTCGGGCGGAAGCGGTCGGCCGAGGTCCGCCGTGCGCTCGCCCCGGAGTGTGGTCATGCCTACCCCTCGCTGATCAGCGGTCTTCTCCGGGTACCCCAAAAGGACTGCCCCACACCGTAGTTCAGGAATTCCACGTCTCGTCGTACGGGTCGTGCGGAGTGGGGACCGGCCGCGACGTCGTCACCTCGAGGTAGGGGATGGGGCCGTCGTTGACCGGGTCCTTGGTCCGGCGGGGGGTGTAGGTGCCCGTGATCTCCAGCCAGGTGTCCGGCCGCAGGACCGGTGGGGTGTTGCCGGTGAGGGCGATCTTGACCGGCTGGGCGTCGGCGGCACAGCAGTTGAGACCCATGCGGACCAGGTAGGGGGCGCCCTTGCGGTCCAGGGTGACGAAGCCGGTGATCTTCAGCTCGCGGTGGCGGAGGGCCCGGCCGTCGTCGTAGATCGCGCGGCCGGCGTAGTCCGCCACGGCCAGACGCAGGGGTGCGTCGCCGGTGGGAAGGGCCGGGAAGCCGAAGGGTTTCGTCAGGGCCGTACCGGTGTGCGCCGCGCTGTAGGAGCCCAGGGCCGGCGGGGCGACCAGGATCAGGGCGAGGACCGGGAGCGTCAGGAGCCAGGAGACGCGGGGCTCTCGGTGGTGGTCGTGCGTGGGGGCGTTGCGGCGGTCGTACCAGAGGGTGGCCGCCGCCGTGGCGATCAGGACCGCACCCGCGAGGAGGACCAGGGGGCGCAGACCCTCCTTGACGTACCGCAGGTAGAGGTCGGTCGTGCCGGCGTGCAGGAGGGTCGCGCCGAGCAGGAAGAGGAGGGCCGTCTGGGCCAGGCGGTTCACAGCAGGACCGATCCGGTCAGGGCCGACACGACGACGGCCAGGGCGAAGGTCGCGGGGGCGAAGCGCAGGGCGAAGGCGCGGCCGAAGGTGCCCGCCTGCATCGCGAAGAGCTTCAGGTCGATCATCGGGCCGACGACCAGGAACGTGAGACGGGCCGTCAGGGAGAACTGGGTCAGCGACGCCGCCACGAACGCGTCCGCCTCCGAGCAGATGGAGAGCAGGACGGCCAGGGCCGCCAGGAACAGGACCGACAGCAGGGGGTGTCCGGCCGCGACGCCCAGCCAGTCCGCCGGGACCACCGCCTTCAGGGTCGCCGCGGCCATCGCGCCGATCACCAGGAAACCGCCGGCGTGCGTCACGTCGTGGCGGACCGAGCCCCAGAAGGCCGCGCCCTTGCTCTGTCCCTCGTACGACGCACGGGCCGGGGGACGGAGCCAGTCCGTGCGGCCGAGGCGGTGCCAGAGCCAGCCCATCGAGCAGGCCACGAGCAGACTCGCGGCGAAACGGGCCAGGACCATCTCCGGGTTGCCGGGGAACGCCACGGCCGTCGCCGTCAGCACGATGGGGTTGATGGCGGGCGCCGAGAGGAGGAAGGCCAGGGCCGCCGCCGGTGTGACCCCGCGGCGGACCAGAGCGCCGGCCACCGGCACCGACGCGCACTCGCAGCCCGGCAGCACCGCGCCCGCCGCGCCCGCGACCGGCACGGCGAGGGCCGGGTGCTTCGGCAGGGCGCGGGCGAAGAACGACGGCGGCACGAACACCGCGATGGCCGCCGACAGCAGCACCCCGAGCACCAGGAACGGCAGCGCCTGGACCATGACCGCGACGAACACCGTCATCCAGCTCTGCATCACGGGTGCGGCCAGGGCTCCGCGGATCGGGTCCTGGAACATCACCGCCGTGAGCAGCAGAAGGGTCAGCAGGAGCGGCGAGTTGAGCCGCCGGGCCTCTTCCTGGCCGGGGCCCGGCTCCTTGCCCGGGCCTGCCTCCTTGCCGGGTCCCGTCTCCTCGCCCGGTCCCGTCTCTTCGCCCCGGTCCTCCCCGGCGTCGCCGCGCTCGTCGCTGTCCTGCGGGGCTCTGTTCGTGATGGCCACGGGCCCGGTACCTCCGGTGGTGCGCGAGGGCATTGCCCCATTCCCTCCCCTTGCGTACGGGCGGCGACGGCCGGGCGTTCACGCCACGGCCTCTCCGTCTGGAACCGGTCGGCCCGGTGAGGCAGTCTTCTCCTCGTGGCGAGCGTTCCGAACCAAGGTCAGCCGAGTGATCCGGCCACGCACATGATCGTGTGCGGTGACGACGGCCTCGCGCACCGGCTGGCCGCCGAACTCCGCGGCGTCTACGCCGAGCAGGTCACGCTGGTCGTGCCGCCCTCCGGGCGACGGGTGCGGCAGCCCGTGGTCGGACGGGCCCGGGCCGCCTCGGCCGCGCTGCTGGACCGGGTCGTGAACGCGGCCGTCAACCGGACCGGCGCGAGCGGCGAACCGGCCGCGAACGAACAGGTCGTGGAGGCACCGGAGATCACCGAGGCGGTGCTCACCGAGGTGGGCGCCGACCGGGCGGCCGCGCTGGCGCTCGTCTTCGACGACGACGAGACCAACATCCGCGCCGCGCTCACGGCCCGCCGGCTCAACCCCCGCATCCGCCTCGTACTGCGGCTCTACAACCGGCGGCTGGGGCAGCACATCGAGGAACTGCTGGACCAGACCGCCGCCGTCGCCGCCGGGGGCGGTCAGGGAGCGGGCCTCGACGCGTCGACGACCGTGCTGTCCGACGCCGACACGGCCGCGCCCGCGCTGGCCGCCACCGCTCTCGCCGGCACCAGCAAGGTCGTCCAGACGGAAGGGCTCGTGCTGCGGGCGGTGGAACGGCAGCCGCCACGGCCGGGCGAGGTGGCCGACCCGGGGCTGTGCACCCTGGCGCTGCTGTCCGCGACGAGCAACGACCCGGCCGGCGCGGACGGTTCCGAGGGCAGCGGGGAGCACGGGCCGCACCTGCTGCCGGACGAGGCGGCGGTGGCGTCGGCGACCGGGCGCGGGACCGTCGTCCTGGAGCAGGTGTCGTACTCGGGGCCCTCCCTGCCCGCGGGCCGGGGCGGTGTGCCGCCGTTCGCCTCACTGTTCTCGCGGCGGCTGCGGTGGTCGCTGGCCGGGCTGGTGGGCTGTGTGCTGGCGCTCGCCGTCGGGCTGATGGTCGTGGCCGACGAACATCCGCTGTACGCCACGTACATCACGCTGCTCGATCTCTTCGGCATCAACGATCCCGCGCTCCACCAGTCGACCGCCCGGCAGGTGCTGCAACTGCTGTCCGGCCTGGTGGGGTTGCTGTTGCTGCCGGTGCTGCTGGCGGCGGTGCTGGAAGCACTCGGCACGTTCCGCAGCGCCTCCGCGCTGCGCAAGCCGCCCCGGGGGCTCGGCGGGCACGTCGTGCTGCTCGGGCTCGGCAAGATCGGGACGCGCGTGCTGACGCGGCTGCGGGAACTGAACATCCCCGTGGTGTGCGTGGAGTCCGATCCGGACGCGCGGGGTCTGGCCACGGCGCGGCGGCTGCGGGTACCGGTGGTGCTCGGCGACGTCACGCAGGAGGGCGTGCTGGAGGCCGCGAAGATCCACCGCGCCCATGCGCTGCTGGCCCTGACCAGCGCGGACACGACGAATCTGGAGGCGTCGCTGTACGCGCGGTCCGTACGGCCCGACCTGAGGGTCGTGCTGCGGCTGTACGACGACGACTTCGCGACGGCCGTGTACCGGACGCTGCGGGCCGCGCACCCGTTCGCCCTGACGCGGAGCCGGAGTGTGTCGCATCTGGCCGCACCGGCGTTCGCCGGGGCGATGATGGGGCGGCAGATCCTCGGGGCTATCCCGGTGGAGCGGCGGGTGCTGCTGTTCGCGGAGGTGGATGTGGCCGGGCATCCACAGCTGGAGGGGCGGACGGTCGGCGAGGCGTTCCGGGCCGGGGCCTGGCGGGTGCTGGCGCTCAACGCGTCACCTCCCGGGGGCCGTCGGGGAGAGGCCGAGCCCCCGGGGGAGGAGCGCATGCCGGCTTCGGGGCTGGTGTGGGATCTGCCTCCTACGTATGTGCTGGGGCCCGGGGACCGGGTGGTGCTGGCGGCGACCCGCCGGGGGCTCGCGGAGCTGCTGGGACGCAGACGGCGGGAGCGGGCGGGAGCGTGACGGGACGCCGAACGCCCCGAGGGCGCGAAGCGCCCGAAGGGGCGCGGGGAACTGCGCGATCAGCCACGACCCACCCGCAGCCGCCGAAGAACACCCCCCGGGCTACCGGGCGCCCGACACCCCCTTCAGGTGCCGCTCCGCGAATTCCAGCTCCAGCCGCACCTGCTTGATCCGTTCGTCCACCACCAGCGACCCGTGCCCGGCGTCGTAGCGGTACACCTCGTGCACCGCGCCCCGCGCCTCCAGCCGCTTGACGTAGTTCTCGATCTGCCGGATCGGGCAGCGTGGGTCGTTGACGCCGGCCGAGATGTAGACCGGCGCCTTGACCCGGTCGACGTAGGTGAGGGGGGACGACGCCTCGAAGCGGTCGGGGACCTCCTCGGGGGTGCCGCCCAGGAGCGTGCGGTCCATCGCCTTCAGCGCTTCCATCTCGTCGTGGTACGCCGTGACGTAGTCGGCGACGGGCACCGCCGCGATGCCGAGGGTCCACGCGTCGGGCTGGACGCCGAGGCCGAGGAGGGTGAGGTAGCCGCCCCAGGATCCGCCGGTGAGGACGAGGCGCTCGGGGTCGGCGATTCCGGAGCCGACGGCCCATTCGCGGACGGCGGCGATGTCCTCCAGTTCGATGAGGCCGACACGGTGCTTCAGGGCGTCCGTCCAGGCACGGCCGTAGCCCGTGGAGCCGCGGTAGTTGACACGGATCACCGCGTAGCCGTGGTCCACCCAGGCCGCGGGGCCGGCCGCGAAGGAGTCGCTGTCGTGCCAGGTGGGGCCGCCGTGGATGTCGAAGACCGTGGGGAGCGGGCCGGTGCTGCCCGCCGGCTTCTGGACGAGGGCGTGGATGCGGCCGCCCGGACCCTCCACCCACACGTCCTCCACCGGCACCGAGCCGGGCGACTTCATGCCGGGCGGGTCGAGCACCACACCGCCCGCCGTGGAGCGGACCGCCGACGGCTCGGCCGCCGAGGACCACAGGTACTCCACGTTGCCGTCGGGCCGGGCCGTCGCGCCCGAGACCGTGCCCGGCGGGGTCGGGATCTCCGTGAGGGCGCGGCCGGACAGGTCGTAGCGGAACAGCTCGCTGCGGGCCTCGAAGCTGTGGGCGATGAGCAGGCCGCTGCCGTCCGGATACCACTCGGCGCTCACGTCGCCCGGCAGCTCCAGCGCCAGGTCCGTCTCCTCGCCGGTGGCCACGTCCCACACCAGGGGCTCCCAGCGGCCGCGGCGCTGGTGGCCGATGAGCAGGCGGGTGTCGCCGTCGACGGGGGCGAAGCCGAGGACCTCCAGGCCCAGCTCGCGGGTGCCGCCCTCGGTGTCGTCGAGGTCGGCGACCGCAGTGCCGTCGGGCCGCAGGACGCGCAGCGCGGAGTGCATCGCGTCGCCGTGCTCGGTGTGCTCGACGGCGATGAGCGAGCCGTCGTGGGAGAGGTCGCCGACGCCGGCCGACTCACGGTGGCGGTAGATCTCCATCGGGTCCTCGCTGGTGCGGACGAGGTGGATGGTCGTGCCGTCCTCGTCGGTGGAGCGGCCGACGACCGCCGTCCGCCCGTCGCGGCCGAGGGCGAGGCCCGCCGGGTAGGAGGGGCCCAGTCCGGCTGCGGCCGGTTCGTCCGCGCCGCCCTCGAAGGGCTGGCGGCGCCACACGCCGAACTCGTCGCCGTCCTTGTCGTCGAACCACCAGATCCACGCTCCGTCCGGGGACAGCACGCCGTCCGTCGTGCCGTTCGGCCGGTCCGTCACCTGGCGCTGCTCGCCCGTCGCCCGGTCCCAGGCGTACAGCTCGTACGTCCCGGTCGCGTTCGAGACGAACAGGGAGCGGTCCGGCGCGTCCTCCGCCCAGTCGGGCAGGGAGACCCGCGGTGCCCGAAAGCGCTTCTCCCAGTCCGGCATCCGCTCCTGCCGCCCCGCCTGTACCGCTTGCTCGTGCTGGTCCCGCCGGTCGCGTGCTCCGGACCCGTTGCTCTCAGTCATGGCCCCATACTGCCCGCCCCGGCCGACAATTCGCTCGCGAGGTCCCCAGCCTGTGGATAACCTCCACCGGTCCCCCCTCCGAGCAGGCCAGGAGTCCCGCCCATGTACTCCCCCACCCCCGCCGACTGGAACGAGGCCAACCGCGCCCACTGGGACGAGCGGGTCCCGCTGCACGTCGCCGGTGATTTCTACGACCTGGACGCCTTCCGGGCCGGTCAGGACCCCCTGCGCGACTTCGAGCTCGCCGAGGTGGGCGAGGTCGGCAACCGCTCTCTGCTGCATCTGCAGTGCCACATCGGCCTCGACACCCTGTCCTGGGCCCGGCACGGCGCGGCCCGCGTCGTCGGCCTGGACTTCTCCAAACCGGCTGTCGAATCGGCCCGCGGTCTCGCGCAGGACCTGGGTCTCGGCCCGGACCGGGCGGCGTTCGTGGCGGCGGACGTGTACGACGCGGCGGCCGCGGTCCCGGAGCCGTCGTACGACATCGTGTACACCGGCGGCGGCGCGCTGTGCTGGCTGCCCGACATCGGGCGCTGGGCGCGGACCGCCGCGTCGCTGGTGGCGCCCGGCGGGTTCCTCTACCTGGCCGAGTTCCACCCGCTCACCGACGTCCTCGACGACGAGACCGGTTCGCGGATCGTGCACGACTACTTCGCCCGCGACGCCTGGATCGAGGAGAGCGCGGGGTCGTACGCGGCCGAGGGTGCGGAGTTCGCCCACGGCCGGCGGGTGGAGTGGCAGCATCCGGTCGGCGAGGTCGTCTCGGCGCTCGCGGCGGCGGGTCTGCGGATCGAGTTCCTGCACGAGCACGACGTGTCGCTGTTCCGCCGGTTCGGGAACCTCCAGCGGCGGGACGGCTGCTTCCGCTTCCCCGAGGGCCGGCCGCGGATTCCGCTGATGTACTCGATCCGGGCGCGCAAGGGCTGACCGCGGGGAGGTTCACGGCCGTCCGGAACCGGCCGGCGGGCCCGCTCCGTTGCCGACCCCGCGGGCCGGGGCCGCCCGACACCCCCGTACCGTGGGGGTGTGTACCGGTTTCTGCTGACGCCCCGATGGTGGGGGATCAACGTCTTCGTGCTGTTGTCCATCCCCTTCTGCATCTTCATGGGGTCCTGGCAGCTGAGCCGGTTCGAGGACCGTGTGCAGGACCATCGCACCGCGACCGAGCAGGTCTCCGAGGCCCGGCACGAGGCGCCCCGGCCCCTGAAGGACATGCTGCCGGTGGACAAGGCGACCTCCGGGAAGCTGGTCACCGCGAGCGGGCGGTACGGCAAGCAGCTGCTGGTGCCCGGGCGGGAGCTCGACGGCAAGCAGGGCTTCTACGTGCTGACGCTGCTGCGGACCGACTCGGGGGAGGCGCTGCCGGTGGTGCGCGGATGGCTCCCCGGAGCCGCCGCCACGGCGAAGGCCCCCGCCCCGCCGTCCGGTGAGGTCACGATCACCGGGGCCCTGCAGGCGTCGGAGACGCCCGGCGACAACGGGGTCAGTGCGCAGGGCGGCCTGCCGGATGGGCAGACCGCGGCGATCAGCGCGGCGTCCCTGGTGAACCTGGTGCCGTACGACGTGTACGACGCGTGGGTCACCCTGTCGAAGGGCGACGCCGGGATGACGGCGGTGCCGGCCGCCGCGCCGCCGGACTCGGGTCTGGACCTGAAGGCGTTCCAGAACCTGGGTTACACCGCCGAGTGGTTCGCCTTCGTGGGGTTCGTGATCTTCATGTGGTTCCGGTTGCTGCGGCGCGAGGTCGAGTTCGCGCGGGACGCGGAGCTGGGTCTGGTCGCGGACGAGGAGCCCGTCACCGTGGACGCCGCCGTGAAGTGAGTGGCGCCTTCGGCCGCGAGGGGTGGGTCCGCAGCCCCTGCCGGGCCGTGCCCCGCCTACGCTCCCGCCAGCACGCCCGTCCAGTACACCGTGCCCGCGCACGCGTTGGACACCGTGACCGAGGTCCCGCCCGAGCCCGTGCCCGGGGTGTACGACACTGCCACGCTGCCGTCGACCGTGCCGTCCTCCCTGACGAGCTGGGGGGCCGTGCCCGTGTCGCCGCCGGTGGAGGTGCCGGCCGTGGTCGTCGGGTCCTCCGACGGCGTCGGGTCCGGGCTGGGGTCGGGGCCGCCGACACTGCCGCCGGGAGTGGGGCAGGTCTCGGAGGGGACCCAGGCGAACTTCACGTCGTAGCCGATGCCCGGCTGGAGCACCAGCTGAGCGGCCTCCAGGGACGGGTCGGGCAGCAGACCGGCCGCCGCGTCGCCGGCGGTGTGCCGGGCCGAACCGACCTTGCCGGCGTCGGCCGCGCCCTGCGGCAGCGCGTTGACGGAGCCGGGGCCGGTGACGGTGCAGGCCGCGCCGGAGACGTTGACGACACGGAAGGAGCCGGAGACCGCGCCCGTGGAGTCGGGGGCGTTGCTGCTTCCGGAGGCGGGGCCGAGCTGGGCGGCGGTGCACGCCGGGACGCCGGCGGCGACGGTGGAGGAGGGGTCGGCGCCCTGGGAGGCGCCGGTGGAGGCGCCGCCGGATCCCTTGCCCTTGTCCTTCTCCTTCTTCTCGCCCTTCTGCTTGCCCTCGGCCTTGCCGGAGGAGCCGCCCGCGGTGCTCTCGCCGCCGTCCGGGCCCTTGCCCTGGCTCGCGCCGCCCTGGGCCTGTGAGGTGTGGCCGATGGCGGCGGGGTTGGCCTCGGAGCCGGTGGCGTTGGAGACGTGCACGAGGGCGGGGACGGCCGTGCCGATGAAGAGCGCGGCGGCCGCCATGCCGACGACGGCCTGCCGCTTGCGGGCCCGCCGCTGCGGTACCGCCTTGCGCAAGTAGTCCAGGGTGCCGTCGCGCGGTTCCACCTCCTGCACCACGTGGTGCAGCATCGAGCGCAGGTCCAGCTCGTCCGAGTCGAGCCCGTCGAGGCTCTGGTCGTCGGGGCCGTGGTTCACAGTTCCGTTCCCAGCGTGCGATTGCTTCGGATCTTGTCCGTGCCGTGTCGGCACCTGCCACTCGGCCAGGCGCTCGACGGGCTCGGGGCCCTCGCGCCCGTTGCCGCCCGTGCCGTCGCCACCCCTCATGCCGACGCCTCCATGGCCAGCCGGAGCGCAGCGATACCGCGCGATCCGTAGGCCTTGACGGAGCCAAGGGATATGCCGAGCGCCTCGGCGACCTGCGCCTCGGTCATGTCCGCGAAGTAGCGCAGCACCAGCACCTCGCGTTGGCGGCGCTGCAGCCCCTTCATCGCCTTGATGAGGGAGTCGCGCTCCAGCTGGTCGTAAGCGCCTTCCTCGGCGCTGGCCATGTCGGGCATGGGCTTCGACAGCAGCTTCAGGCCGAGTATGCGGCGGCGCAGCGCGGAGCGCGAGAGATTGACGACGGTCTGGCGCAGGTACGCCAGGGTCTTCTCGGGGTCCCGGACGCGCTTGCGGGCGGAGTGGACACGGATGAACGCCTCCTGGACGACGTCCTCGCAGGAGGCGGTGTCGTCGAGGAGGAGGGCGGCGAGACCCAGCAGCGAGCGGTAGTGCGCCCGGTAGGTCTCGGTGAGGTGGTCGACGGTGGTTCCGGCCGCCACGCCGTCCTCTGCGCCGTCACGCTGATTGGGTATGCGGGCCGGCCGCGCTGCGGGCACGGGCGCGATCACCGGCATGCCACCGGGCGTACCGGCCATGCGGGGTCGGAGAGCCGCTGGGCGGGGCGGTCGAAGGACCGTGCCGCGCGCCGCGCTGAAGTCGAGTACCTCTGCCACGCCTGTTGGACACGCTGACCCCCGTGAGGGTTGTACGTGCCGGGCATCACTTTCACGCCGACCGTCGCCGTTGCCGGTCTACCCGCGTCAGGCAGCACAGTCGATGGTGCGTTCATGGCCCTCATGCGTCCCGCTCTTCCCTTATATCCAAATGTGAACGGACGTCCCCACGCCCGGTTCCAGGCGTCCCCACGCCTGTAAGCGCTCCCACGGTCGAAGGGCGACCGCAAAGACGCTCCCCGCCCTTCGCGCGGTTGCGGAGAGCGGGGAGGTAAATCCTCTGATGCCGAAGCGCCACGGACAAGTGGTCCGGATCATCGATCGGCTCACATGTCGTCCACAGATCCTACAAACCACCTCTGACATCGGCCGCGACCAGCTCGGCGATCTGGGCGGTGTTGAGCGCGGAGCCTTTGCGCAGGTTGTCCCCGCACACGAACAGTTCGAGCGCCGTGGGGTCGTCCAGCGCCCGCCGGACCCGGCCGACCCAGGTGGGGTCGGTGCCGACCACGTCGGCGGGGGTCGGGAACTCCCCGGCCGCCGGGTTGTCGAACAGCACGACGCCGGGCGCCGTGGCGAGGATCTCGCGGGCCTTGTCGACGGTGACCTCGCCCTCGAAGCGGGCGTGCACGGTCACCGAGTGCGTGGTGATCACCGGCACCCGGACACAGGTGACGGCCACGGGAAGGCCGGGCAGACCGAGGATCTTGCGGGCCTCGTTCCGCACCTTCAGCTCCTCGGACGACCAGCCGTCCTCGCACGCCGTACCGGTCCAGGGCACGACGTTCAGCGCGACCGGCTCGGGGAAGGGCCCGGTGTCGTCGCCGACGGCCCGGCGTACGTCGCCGGGGTGCACGCCGAGCTCCGTGCCCGCGACCAGGGACAGCTGCCGGCGCAGGGTCTCCACACCGGCGCGGCCGGCGCCGCTGACGGCCTGGTACGAGGAGGCGACCAGCTCGCGCAGCCCGAACTCGGCGTGCAGCGCGCCCAGGGCCACGATCATGGAGAGCGTCGTGCAGCTGGGGTTGGCGATGATCCCGCGCGGGCGCATCCGCACGGCGTGCGGGTTGACCTCGGGCACCACGAGCGGCACGTCCGGGTCCATCCGGAACACACCGGAGTTGTCGACGACGACCGCGCCCTTGGCGGCGGCGACGGGCGCCCACCGCTCGGCGATGTCGTCGGGGACGTCGAACATGGCGACGTCGACCCCGTCGAAGGCCTCCTCGGCGAGCGCGACGACCTCGGTCTCCTCGCCGCGCACGGTCAGTTTGCGGCCCGCCGAGCGCGGGGAGGCGATCAATCGGATCTCGCCCCAGACGTCGGCCCGCTGGGACAGGATCCGCAGCATGACCGTGCCGACGGCTCCGGTCGCACCCACCACGGCAAGCGTCGGACGCCCGGACCGTCCGGTCCGGGCGTCCTGTCGGAATGCGGCCATCAGCGGCCGGTGCCTCCGTAGACGACGGCCTCGTCGCTGTCGGAGTCGAGCCCGAACGCCGAGTGCACGGCGCGGACGGCCTCGGGTACGTCGTCGGCGCGGGTGACGACCGAGATGCGGATCTCGGAGGTCGAGATCAGCTCGATGTTCACGCCCGCGTCGGACAGGGCCGTGAAGAAGTCGGCCGTGACGCCCGGGTTGGTCTTCATGCCGGCGCCGACGAGGGAGATCTTGCCGATCTGGTCGTCGTAGCGCAGGGAGTCGAAGCCGATGCCGGCCTTGTTCTTCTCCAGCGCGTCGATGGCCTTGCGGCCCTCGGTCTTCGGCAGCGTGAAGGAGATGTCCGTCAGGCCCGTGGAGGCGGCGGACACGTTCTGCACGACCATGTCGATGTTGATCTCGGCGTCGGCGATCGTGCGGAAGATCGAGGCCGCCTCGCCCGGCTTGTCCGGCACGCCGACGACCGTGACCTTGGCCTCGGAGGTGTCGTGCGCGACACCGGAGATGAGAGCCTGCTCCACCTGCTTTGCTCCTTGCTTCGGCTCGCTGCTGACCC
This sequence comes from Streptomyces sp. NPDC126510, assembly GCF_040302345.1. Taxonomy (NCBI): domain Bacteria; kingdom Bacillati; phylum Actinomycetota; class Actinomycetes; order Kitasatosporales; family Streptomycetaceae; genus Streptomyces; species Streptomyces sp. NPDC126510. The sequence goes on from NZ_JBEORR010000005.1 coordinate 29,892, forward strand.
ATGTGCCCTGAAGTCCGCTGAAGCTGGACCGGACGTGGATCGGGATGTTGTACCGGCGGGCGTACTCCACACAGCGGTGGAGCAGCACCTTGGACCCGGAGGCGGCCAGTTCGAGCATGTCCTCGAAGGAGATCCAGTCGATCTTCCGGGCCTTCTTCACCACGCGCGGGTCGGCGGTGAACACGCCGTCGACGTCGGTGTAGATCTCGCAGACGTCGGCGTCCAGGGCGGCGGCGAGGGCCACCGCGGTGGTGTCGGAGCCGCCGCGACCGAGCGTGGTGATGTCCTTGGTGTCCTGGCTGACGCCCTGGAAACCGGCCACGATCGCGATGTTGCCCTCGTCCACCGAGGTCTTGATCCGGCCCGGCGTGACGTCGATGATCCGGGCCTTGTTGTGGACCGAGTCGGTGATGACACCCGCCTGGCTGCCGGTGAACGACTGGGCCTCGTGGCCCAGCTTTTTGATCGCCATGGCCAGCAGGGCCATGGAGATCCGCTCTCCGGCGGTCAGCAGCATGTCGAGCTCGCGCCCGGCAGGCATCGGGGAAACCTGCTCGGCGAGATCGATCAGCTCGTCCGTCGTGTCGCCCATCGCGGAAACCACGGCAACCACCTGGTTGCCGTTCTGCTTCGCTTCCACGATCCGCTTGGCGACGCGCTTGATGCCCTCGGCATCGGCTACGGAGGAGCCTCCGTACTTCTGCACGACAAGGCCCACGTGCGCTCCTCGCTCAATCCGTCTCTATCCGCTCATACGCATTCGTACCGCGGTCGGCTCAGTCTAACGAGCGTCCGAAAAACCCCTCCGCGATATCGCATGGTGAGATCTCGGGCCGCCCGTCCAGAGTCGCTCATGCCCATCTGGGCACCCACCACTCGGAAAAGTGCCCGGCGTCACAATCGCACGAGCCCGCGGTCCCGGTCGCGCAACTTTCAAGCACTAGGGTTCGGCTGTGCGCGTACTCCTGGTGGAAGACGATGAGCCGGTCGCCGAGTCCCTGCGCCGTGGCCTCAAGCGCTACGGCTTCGAGGTGGAGTGGGTCACCACGGGCGAGGCGGCCCTGCGGCACGAGGGCCCCTGCGACGTCGTCCTGCTGGACCTCGGCCTGCCCGACACCGACGGCCTGGACGTCTGCAGGGCGCTGCGCGAGCGGGGCGACGTCCCGATCATCGTGATCAGCGCCCGCAGCGACGAGACGGACCGGGTGGTCGGCCTCGAGCTCGGCGCGGACGACTACGTCTCCAAGCCGTTCGGCGTCCGGGAGGTCATCGCGCGGATCAGGGCGGTCATGCGCCGCACCCGGCCCCGCACCCCCGCGGGGACGCCCGACCCCGGCCCCGACCGCTACGGCACCCGCCTGACGATCGACCGCAAGGCCGCCCGGGTGCGCCTGGACGGCGAGGAGGTCGCCCTCGCGCCCAAGGAGTACGACCTGCTGGCCTTCCTCACCGAGGAGCCCGGGGCGCTGATGTCGCGCGAGCAGATCATGGAAGCGGTCTGGGACGCGAACTGGTTCGGCCCGACGAAGACACTGGACGTGCACGTGGCGGCGCTGCGACGCAAGCTCGCCGGGGCGATAACCGTCGAGGCGGTGCGCGGGGTCGGCTTCCGGCTGGAGATCGCGAAGGACGCGGGCGGAGACGGCGCCGCCTCATGATCCGTCAGCTCGTCCGCAGCTACGTCCTGCTCGTCGCGGTCGCCATCGCGCTGTTCACCGTGCCGGTGGCGTTCACGCTCACGGATCAGCTGCGCGACGACACCAGGTCGGCCGTCACGCGTGAGGCCGACGCCATGGCCCTGCTGCTCGGCGACGGCCGCGCCGCCTCCTGCCGGGCCCTGGAGGAGATGGCCACGGCCTACGACGACGAGATCCAGGTGACCCGCACGGCGAACTGCCCCGCGGACCTGCCGCGGCCCACCCCGGACGCGGCCCTGGCCAGTGCCCTGAAGGACGGCACCCCCACGACGGACTGGGGCTCCTCCTTCATCTGGGGCCCCGAGCTGGTGATCACCGTGCCCGCCCGGGCGGCCGGCACCGACCGGGTCGTCGGCGCCGTACGCATCGTGTACTCGACCGGCGAGATGACCAGCCGGCTGTGGCAGATCTGGGGCTTCCGGGCGGTCCTCGCCGTACTCGTCCTGGGCGTGGCCGCCCTGCTCGGCGTCGCCGTGGCCCGGCGCCTCACCCGGCCGCTGCGCCAGCTCAACGACATGGCCAGCAAGTTCAGCGACGGCGACCTGACCGCCCGCTCCCCCGTGACGGGCCCGCCCGAGACCCAGACCCTGGCGCGCACCCTCAACCAGGGCGCCGAACGCCTGGACACGCTCATCGCGGCCCAGCGCATCTTCGTCGCGGACGCCTCCCACCAACTGCGCACCCCGCTCACGGCGTTGCGGCTGTCCCTGGACAACATCGCCGACGGCGTGGACGACGAGTTCGTGCGGGAGGACGTGGAGCAGGCGACGGCGGAGGTCGTCCGGATGACCCGGCTGGTCAGCGGGCTGCTGGTGCTGGCCCGGGCCGAGGCGAGGGTGACGGCGGCCGAGCCGCTCCCGCTGCTGGACATCGTGCGGGAGCGGCTCGCCGTGTGGAGGCCGGCCGCCGACGAGCGCGGTGTCACCATCGCGCTCGGGGGGAGTACCGACGGCCGGCCGTCCGTGCTGTCCAGTCCCGGTCATCTGGACCAGATGCTGGACAACGTGCTCTCCAACGCCTTGGAGGTCTCGCCCGACGGCGGGACGATCACCGTGCGGGTGGAGCCCCGGGGCGATGTCGTGGAGGTCCGGGTCCTGGACGAGGGTCCCGGCATGTCGGACGCCGAGAAGTCCCGCGCCTTCGACCGGTTCTGGCGCGGCCAGGGCCTGACCGGGAAGTCCGGCTCCGGCCTCGGTCTCGCCGTCGTCCGACAGCTGGTGACGGACGACGGCGGGACGGTCGCGCTGACGGACGTGCCGGGCGGCGGCGGCCTGTGCGTGACGATCACGCTACGGGCGTCCCACCGGGGCGGCGGCTGAGCCGGCTCAGCCCTGCGGCATCTTCGAGGAGTGGTGGTTCACGATCAGCCACCTGCCGTTCGGCTGCTTCTCGTAGGCGTAGGTGTAGCGGGCCTTGACGGTGCTCTTCCCGCCGGTCTCGTGGTCGGTGAGCGCGAACTCGTAGACGCCGGTGTCGATGACGGTGTCGCGGTCGAGGACGTTGACGACGGACTCGACCTTCGTCCCGTGCGGCTTGTTCCGCAGGAAGTGCTCGAAGTAGTCGACGATCCCGGCTCTGTCGGTGCGGACCTGGTTGGAAACGGTCGGCAGCAGGACCGCGTCCTTGGCGTACAGGTCGGCGACCTTCTTCGGATCGCCGGTCTGCAGGGCGGCGTTCCAGTCGTCGAACAGCCCGAGCACCTGCGCCTTGGTCACCGGCTTGGCGTGCTCCTTCCCCTTGCTCCGCGCGTCCGCTCCGGCGGCCCCGGTCCCGAGGGCGAAGGTGCCGGCGGCCAGGACTGCGGTGACGGTGGCGGCTACGGCTATGTGCCGGCGGGCGGGGCGGCGGTCCATGACATCTCCAGTGGGATCGAGGGGAGTCTGCTTCCTTCCGCGTCCTCCGCGGTGGAAGTGACTCCAGCCTCGCGTCCCACCGGTTAGGGCCCGTGCAGCCCGCGTACAGGGGACGTACAAGGCCCCTCCAAATCACCCGGCGTGAGCGGGCCTTGGCGGATACGGTCGGGGCATGGAGACATTGCGCTACGTGGCGTTCAGCACGGATCCCGAGGGCGGCAACCCCGCGGGGGTGGTGCTCGACGCGAGCGGCGCCGACGACGCGGCGATGCTGGCGACGGCGGCCGAAGTCGGCTACTCGGAGACCGCGTTCGTGGTGGACTCCGGCGACGGCCCCCTGGACGTCCGGTACTTCAGCCCGCTCGCCGAGGTGCCGTTCTGCGGCCACGCGACGATCGCCACGGCCGTGGCGCACGCGGAGCGGCACGGCACCGGGCGGCTGCTGCTGCGCACCGCGGCGGGCCTGGTCACCGTGACCACGGACCGGACGGCGGACGGCACCCTCGTGGCGACGCTGGTGAGCGTCGCCCCGCGTACGGTCCCCCTCGATGAGGCCGACCTCGCCGAGTTGCTGGCGATCCTGGACTGGTCCGCCGGCGACCTGGACCCGGCGCTGCCGCCCCGGGTGGCCTTCGCCGGGGCCTGGCACCCGGTCATCGCCGCCGCGAGCCGCGAGCGGCTGGCGGACCTGGACTACGACATGGCCGCGCTCACCGCCCTCATGGCCCGCCGGGACTGGACCACGATCGACCTGGTCTGGCGGGAGTCCCCCACCGTCTTCCACGCCCGCAACCCTTTCCCGCCCGGCGGCGTGGTCGAGGACCCGGCGACGGGGGCGGCGGCGGCCGCGTTCGGCGGCTACCTGCGCGAGTTCGGCCTGGTACCGATCCCTGCGACCCTGACGGTTCACCAGGGCGCGGACCTGGGGCGCCCCGGCACGATCACCGTGACGGTCCCGGCGGAACCGGACACGGGCATCGGCGTGACGGGGACGGCCGTACGGATCTGATCCTCAGCGGTTCAGTGGCCTACGGCTCAACGGCTGAACCGCTGCGACGAACGCCGCCCAGGCAGGCGCGGTGACGTGGAGTTGAGGGCCTGCGGGGGTCTTGGAGTCGCGGATGTGGACCGCTGCGGACCGGGCGACTTCGAGGCAGGCGCCGCCCTCGGAGTCGCTGTGGCTCGACTTGATCCAGCGCAGTTGGTCACTCATGACTGATCCACCATCCGCTCGATGAAACGCACGGACTCGTCCGGACTGAGAGCCTGCGCGCGGATCATGCTAAGCCGCTCCGTGGCGCGGCTGACAGCCCCTGGTTCGGCCGTCATTTCGCTCCCCAACTGGCCTTCGGCGTAGGCGAAACGCTCGTGATCACGCGTTTCCAGCAGCACCAGGGGTCCCAGAAGTGCCGCGGTGATGGCTCCTTCAAAAGGCAGGACCTGTACCACGACGTTCCTCAGCCGGGAGACCTCCAGCAGGCGGTGCAGTTGTTCCACGTCCACCTGCGAACTGCGCAGTGCCGCCTCGTAGATGACGAAACAGAGGGCCACCGGCGGCTTCCGTTCAGTGAGGATCACCTGCCGTTCCAGGCGGGCGGTGATCCGTTCCTCCGTCGTCTCCGCGTCCAGGGGCGGAACATGGTTCTCGATGAGTGTTTGTGCGTAGCGCTTGGTCTGCAACAAGCCGGGGATGTACATGGCCTCGTACCACCAGAGACTGATCGCCTCCCGCTCCCTCTCCATGAAGTCCTGCGCCCGCGCCGGGAACTTCTCCCTCTGCAGGTACTCCTTGGCCGCGCTCAGCAAGCCCTCCGCCCGGCACAGCTCGTCAGCCGCGTCGAGAACTCGGGGCGTCGGCATGCGGACGCCCTGTTCCATGGACTTGATCGTGTCCAGGGAGTAGTTGGCGGCGGTGGCCAGTTCCTCACGGCTGACGTTTGCCTTGGTGCGCCAGCGCTTCAGCTGGTTGCCGCTGTAGCGCCAGGCGACCGGCGGCTGGGAATTGGAGTTGTACTGGCCCGGCACAGCGCCCACCTCCGACGGTTACACCAGCGTGTGTACCACCACAGTCGCTACCGACCGTAGCCGAGCGGGCATCAGAGTGTGGCCATGACGAACGCGATTCACCGCCCTGAGTGGGTTCCGGCGGCAGGTCATCAACTCCACGTGGCGGGTGTGCACTTCGACGCGGTGCGGGTCGAGGGCGTGCGGGGGGAGCTGGTCGCCGAGTGGCTGGTCGAGGTGTCGGACGGGAACGCGGGGCCGATCGTGTGCGAGGCGAGCGGGCCGCGGTGGGTGTACTTCCTGCTCGCCCCCGGGGCGGTACGGAGGCGCGACTGGCCGTTCGGCGTGCAGCAGTTGGGCGGCCGGGACCCGCGTACGGTCACGGTCACCTACATCGGGATCCCGGCCCTCGAGGGAAACACCTGGCCGCTCAGGTGGTACAGCGAGCCGACGCCGACCGCCCCCTACGTCGGCGGGGAAGCCCTGGCCGCCGCCGTGGGCAGGTGAGGGGAACCGGAGGCGACTACGTGGCCGGGCGGATGCCCAGCGGCCCGGCGATCTCCTCCGCCATCACCCGGCCCGCCTCGATCTCCAGCGTGTCGTCGCCCATGCCCTGGTCCGTGTCCAGGCCGTCGAGTTCGGCGAGGGGCTGGTTGAGGCGGACGTGGGCGAGGACCGACTGCAGGGCCCGCAGGCTCGCCGAGGCGGTGGAGCCCCAGTTGGAGAAGTAGGAGAACTGCCACCACCACAGGGCCTCCGTGGTGCGGCCCGCCCGGTAGTGGGACATGCCGTGGCGCAGGTCCGTGATGACGTCCGTGAGGTCGTCGGAGATACGGGCCGGCACCGGGGCCTTGCGGGGCTCGTACGGGTCGAAGACCTCGGAGTAGACGTCGATCGGGTCCAGCAGGCGGGCCAGGTTCTCGCGGAGCTCGTCGACGTCCCCCTCGGGGCCCGTGTCGGGTTCGTAGCGCTCGTCGGGCACGATGTCCTCGTGCGCGCCGAGGCGGCCGCCGGCCAGGAGGAGCTGGGAGACCTCCAGGAGGAGGAAGGGCACGGCCGATTCCGGCTCGTCGCCCTTGGCGACCTCCGTGACGGCGACCAGGAAGCTCTCGATCTGGTCCGCGATCTGGACCGCGAAGTCGTCCGGGTTCTGGTCGGTCGCGTGCAGCGTGGCGTCAGACATCTAGGAGTCGTCTCCCCTCGAAGGCGCGTCCGAGGGTGACCTCGTCCGCGTATTCCAGGTCCCCACCCACCGGGAGGCCGCTGGCCAGGCGGGTGACCTTCAGGCCCATGGGCTTGATCATGCGGGCGAGGTACGTCGCCGTCGCCTCGCCCTCCAGGTTCGGGTCCGTGGCGAGGATCAGCTCGGTGACTGTGCCGTCGGCGAGCCGCGTCAGGAGCTCCCTGATGCGCAGGTCGTCGGGGCCCACCCCGTCGATCGGGCTGATCGCGCCGCCCAGGACGTGGTAGCGGCCCCGGAACTCACGCGTGCGCTCGATCGCCACGACGTCCTTCGGCTCCTCGACCACACAGATGACGGCCGGGTCGCGGCGGGTGTCGCGGCAGATGTTGCACAGCTCCTCCTGTGCGACGTTGCCGCAGGTCGCGCAGAAGCGGACCTTCGCCTTGACCTCCATCAGGGCCTGTGCGAGACGCCGTACGTCCGTCGGCTCGGCCTGCAGGATGTGGAAGGCGATCCGCTGGGCGCTCTTCGGACCGACGCCGGGCAGCCGTCCCAGCTCGTCGATCAGGTCCTGGACCACGCCTTCGTACAACGGACTGCCCTTCCTGGGTCTTCGGAGTCGGTGCGTACCGTCCCGTACGTACCGTAGTTGTCTGCCGCCTGTCCGAGGAAGGCGGTGCGCCGGGTCAGAACGGCAGGCCGGGAATGCCGCCGCCGCCCAGGCCCTGCGCGAGCGGGCCAAGCTTCTGCTGCTGGAGCGTCTGCGCGTTCTCGTTGGCCGCCTGGACGGCCGCCACGACCAGGTCGGCGAGCGTCTCCGCCGTCTCCTCGGCGGACGCGGCCTCCGGATCCACCGCCTTCGGGTCGATCTTCAGCGCGCGCAGTTCGCCGGCGCCGGTGACGGTGGCCGTCACCAGACCGCCGCCCGCCTGCCCGTCGACCTCCGTCTGCGCCAGTTCCTCCTGCGCCTGCGCCAGGTCCTGTTGCATCTTCTGGGCCTGCTGGAGCAGCTGCTGCATATTGGGCTGGCCACCACCGGGGATCACGATCAGCTCCTTGCTCGGTACGGGTTTTCCCGTTCGGCACGAGCCTACGTGGTCGGGGCTGCCGTCGCCCCAGCACTCTTTCGAGTGAGTCCCCCTCGCGCCCTATACCTGATCAAGGAATACTTCCGGGCGGAAAAGAGGCGAAAGCTACGCCTTCGCCACCCATTGGGAGGTAGGAAGAGTCGGGCGCGTTCCGGATACGGGTTTCGTCCATCGCGCAGCGTGATCGGTGAGTGAACCGTACGTGGTCATTCGTGGTCAGTGAGGAGTGCCGGGTGGGTCAGCCGGAGATGCAGCCCGAGGGGCCGCCTCAGGACGGGTGGGGCGAGCAGGCGGCCGGGCTGCGGCCGGGCGATCTGACCGGGCGGGTCTTCCCGCTCGGGGACTGGGGCGAGCCGGCGGTCCGGCTGGACGAGCTGTACCGGTGGGTGGAGCGCGGGGCGCTGCGGACGGCGGCCTGGTATCTCGCCGACCGGGTGTGGAAGCGGCGGTGCGCGCGGGTGCTGCGCTGCGGTGCCGCGGCGGGGGCGGTCACCGGGGTCGCGCTGCCACTGCTGGATCTGACCGGGGTCGCGGGCGGGATCGCGCCCTGGGGGTGTCTGGCGCTGCTGCTGGGGGCGGCGTGCGTGGCCGCCGACCGGTACTTCGGGGTGACGTCGGGGTGGATGCGGGACGTGGCCACCGCGCAGGCCGTGCAGCGGCGGTTGCAGGCTCTGCAGTTCGACTGGGCGGCGGAGAGCGTGCGGGAGGTGCTGGGCCCCGCGGAGGGGACGGCCGGGGAGGCCGCCGAGCGGTGCCTCGGAGTGCTGCGGAGGTTCTCCGAGGACCTGACGGAGCTGGTCCGGGTGGAGACGGCGGACTGGATGGGGGACTTCCGTGCGGGGATCGCCGCGCCGGCGGGGTTGCAGGCGGTGGTGTTCCCGGCGCCGGGACGCGGGGCCGAGGTGGGGGTGAACGGGCGGTTCACGGTGCCCCCGCACGGCGGGACGCGGCCGAACATGCCCCGCCAGCGCCCGCCCGAGCCGAGGTGAGCGGCATCGGCTCGGGCCGCTCCCGTTGCCGCCGGCCCGAAGGTGCCTGAGGTCCGACGCTGCGGCGGGCGAAGGGAGTTCACCGGCCGTTCGGCCACCGACAAGCTGACCGAGAACGTCCGCGAGGTCGTCCCCGGCTCGGCATCGGTCACCGCTTGGTGTACGTCAGCCGTTCCCCGCTGCTCGTGTTCACGCGCTCCAGCGTGCCGTTCGGGAGGAGGGTCACCTCGGTGGCCGCACCCGGGGTGCAGGCGGTGCGCGGCTGCCCGACCTTGACGGTGGTGGGGCCGATCTGCAGCGCGCCGTCGGTGCCGGGTTCCGCGGTCAATCGCCCTTCGAAGACGCAGTGGTAGGTGCCGCCGCCCTTGGTCGGGCCGTCGGCCACGAGGGACAGGACCGTGCCGCCCGGATCGCCCTGCTGGAGGGTGAGCGAACGGCTGTGCTCGCCGTCGGCGTTGTCGATGGTCGTGGTCCAGGTGCCGAGGTATCCGGACGGGATCGTGCCGTCCGCCGGGGAGGGCGAGGTGTCCGGCTGTGAGGTCGTCGGGGACGGGCCCGGGGTGGTCGGGGCCGGGCCCGTGCTCTGCGTGCCGCCGCGGCCGTCGTCGGCCCGGTCGTCGCCGCCGCCCTGCATCAGGGCGTACACCGACCCGCCCGCGGCGAGCGCGACGACCAGGGCGATCACCACGAGCAGCGCGGTGGAACGGCCCTCCCCCCGCGGCGGCTGGGGCTGCGGGGGGCCGTACGGCGGGGTCGTGCCGTAGGGCGGCGGGCCGTACGGCGGGGTGGAGCCGAGGCCCCCGTAGGCGGGGTGCGGCGGGGCCACGCCCGGGGCGCCGGGCTGGGGGTGCTGCCGGGGGTAGCCGTACGCCGGGTACGGGGGCGGCTGGGGCTGCGGGTGGGGCGGGGCGCCCGGGCCCGGGGGCCGCTGGGACGCGGCCATGGTGGGCAGATGGTTCACCGACGGCCCGTCGCCCTGCGGGGCCGGCAGGCCCGGCGGGGGCGGGCCGGGGGTCACCGCGGGCGCTGCCGCGGGGGCCGGGGGCAGCGCCGGGCGCGGTGCCGACTCGTCGGCGGCGGGGGCGTGTTCGGGGGTCGGCCCGGGGTCGGACTCGCCCGCGGGGACCGGACCCGGCTGCTTCGCGGCGCCGCTCTCCGGCTGCGGGCCGGTGGGAGCCGGACGCGCGGCGGAGCCGCCCGTGCCACCGCCCGGCGCCCCTTCGGCGGCGGGCCGGGCCTGCCCCGCATCGCCCTCCGGATCCTCCGTCTCCAGCAACCGCACCGCGTGCCGCCCCAGTTGGGCCACCAGGGCGCTCGGCAGCCAGGGGTCGAGGGCGCGGCCGTCGGAGACGGTGTCGTCCGCGCCCGTGCGCTGCAGGACGCGGTCGAGGGAGGGCCGGGCGGCGGGGTCCTTGCGCAGGCAGTCCCGGACGAGGTCGGCGATGCCCTCCGGGACGCCCTCCAGGTCGGGTTCCTCCTGGGCGATGCGGAACATCAGGGCGTGCACGCCGCTGTTGGCGCTGCCGAAGGGCAGGGCGCCGGTGGCGGCGTAGGCGAGGACCGAGCCGAGGCAGAACACGTCGCACGCCGGGGTGATGCGGTCGCCCCGCACCTGCTCGGGCGCCATGAAGCCGGGCGACCCGACGAGCGCGCCGGTGCGCGTGAGCCCGCCGTCCGTCACGGTCTCCAGGGCGCGGGCGATGCCGAAGTCGATGACGCGCGGGCCGTCGATGGTGACCAGCACGTTGGACGGCTTGAGGTCGCGGTGGACGATGCCGGCCGCGTGGATGTCCTTGAGCGCGTGCGCGAGCCCGGCCGCGAGGATGCGGACCGACCGCTCGGGCAGGGCCCCGTGGTCGTGCCCGACGACCTGCTGCAGGCTCGGCCCGGCTACGTACCCGGTGGCCACCCACGGCACGGCCGCCTCGGTGTCGGCGTCCAGCACCGGCGCCGTCCAGTACCCGCCGACCCTGCGCGCGGCCCGCACCTCCTGCCGGAACCGCTCCCGGAACTCCTCCTGCGCGGCGAGCTCCTCACGGACCAGCTTCACGGCGACCGTACGGCCCCGCCCGGAGCGGGCCAGGTACACGTGCCCCATACCCCCCGCACCGAGCCGCGCCAACAACCGGTACGAACCGATGTGCTGCGGATCCCCCGGCCCCAGCTTCTCCATCGCTCAGCCGCCTTTCCCCCCACACGTGAGCAACAGACCGAGAATAGTGCGGGGCCGGGGCGGGGCGGCCTGGACAACCCCTACGGTTCCGTAACAGGCGGACCCACCTGGTCAAGCACCTTCGACAGCCGTTCCAGCATCCGCACCGCCTCCGCCAGCTCCTCCTCCCCGAACGCCTCCGCCAGCCGGTCCGCGAACGCCGCGTGCCCGGGGTCGATCCGGGCGATCGCCGCCCGCCCCTCCTCGGTCGGCGCGAGGAGCTTGGCGCGGCGGTGCGCGGGGTTCGGCCGGTACTCGGCGAGCCCCTTGCCGACGAGCAGGTCGGCGATGCGCTGGACACTCTGCCGTGTGATGCCCATGGCGCGGGCGATGCCGGAGACGGGCAGCGGCTCCCCGAGGACCGCGCCGAGCACCTGCCACCAGGCGGCGGTGAGGCCGGCCGGCCGGGCCAGTTCCTCCGCGACGGCGAGGAACTGGCCGTTGAGCCGGAACACCCCGAGGGCGCTGCCGCTGAGCAGGTCCTGACGTTCCCGGCTCACAGCGCCCCGGCCTTCTCCAGCACCCCGTAGGCCGCCGCGTCGGAGTCGTGGAACAGCCGGTACCAGGCGTCCAGCACCTCGCCGTCGTGGACGCCGAGCAGCCGGAGGATCTCCCGGGCGAAGGCGACGGGCTCGGTCGGGCCCGCGGTGACCAGTCCGGCGTCTGTGACGGCGTCGGTGTCGACGTAGCGTCCGCCGCCCGCGTAGCCGGTCGCGGCCAGGTAGAAGGAGATCGCGCTGGTGTGGTCGCGGTCGTCGAGCAGGCCCTCGCGGGCCAGTCCGGCGGTGGCGCCGCAGATCGCGGCGACCGGGACGCCCGCGTCGAGGAAGGCCCGGGCCGTGCGGGCGAAGGGGGCGAGGTCGTCCGAGGTGTCCCAGAGGTCGGCGCCCGGGAGGATCAGCAGCGCGCTGTCCTCGGGGCGCAGGTCCGCCAGGGCCAGGTCGGGCTGGATGCGCAGTCCGCCGGTGCTCCGCACGGGGTCCGCAGACGGGCCGACGGTGCGGATCTCGTGGCCGGCGCGGGCGAGGTGGGCGGTGGCGTGGCCGGTCTCCCAGTCGGCGAGGGTGTCGTAGACGGCGAGATGGACGGGCTTGCGGCTCATGGCTCCTCCTCGGCTTCCCTGTATGACAACATGCTGTCGAATAGACAGCAGGTTGTCAATAGGTCCCTCGCGTGACACCTTCCCGTCGACAACCTGTCGCGGAAACCCCCAGACCTCACACACGACGCCGATTTCCCGCCCCCGCCGACCGTGCCTACGCTCGCCCGCATGACCCCTCAGCCGAACCCCGAAGCCGGCGCCGCCGTCAAGGCCGCCGACCGTGACCACGTGTTCCACTCCTGGTCCGCTCAGGAGCTCATCGACCCGCTCGCCGTCGCCGGTGCCGAGGGGTCGTACTTCTGGGACTACGACGGCCGCCGCTACCTCGACTTCTCCAGCGGGCTCGTCTACACGAACGTCGGCTACCAGCACCCGAAGATCGTCGCCGCGATCCAGGAGCAGGCGGCGAAGATGACGACCTTCGCCCCGGCCTTCGCGATCGAGGCGCGCTCGGAGGCGGCCCGGCTGATCGCCGAGCGGACCCCGGGCGACCTGGACAAGATCTTCTTCACCAACGGCGGCGCCGACGCCGTCGAGCACGCCATCCGGATGGCCCGTCTGCACACCGGCCGCCCGAAGGTGCTCTCGGCGTACCGCTCGTACCACGGCGGCACCCAGCAGGCCGTGAACATCACCGGCGACCCGCGCCGCTGGGCCTCCGACAGCGGCACGGCCGGGGTCGTGCACTTCTGGGCGCCCTACCCGTACCGCTCCCGCTTCTACGCGGAGACCGAGGAGCAGGAGTGCGCGCGGGCGCTGGAGCACCTGGAGACGACGATCCGCTTCGAGGGACCCTCGACGATCGCGGCGATCATCCTGGAGACGATCCCCGGCACGGCCGGGATCATGGTCCCGCCGCCCGGCTACCTCGCGGGCGTGCGCGAGCTGTGCGACACGTACGGGATCGTCTTCGTCCTGGACGAGGTCATGGCCGGCTTCGGCCGGACCGGCGAATGGTTCGCCGCGGACCTGTTCGGCGTCACCCCCGACCTGCTGACCTTCGCCAAGGGCGTGAACAGCGGCTACGTGCCGCTGGGCGGTGTCGCGATCTCCGGCGCGATAGCGGAGACGTTCGGGAAGCGGCCCTACCCCGGCGGTCTGACGTACTCCGGGCACCCGCTGGCGTGCGCGGCGGCGGTGGCGACGATCAACGTCATGGCGGAGGAGGGCGTCGTCGAGAACGCGGCCCGGCTCGGCGCGGACATCGTCGGACCGGAGCTGCGGGCGCTCGCCGAGCGGCACCCGAGCGTCGGGGAGGTGCGCGGCACCGGCATGTTCTGGGCGCTGGAGCTGGTGCGCGACCGCGAGACGCGGGAGCCGCTGGTGCCGTACAACGCGGCCGGTGAGGCGAACGCCCCCATGGCCGCCTTCGCCGCCGCCGCGAAGAAGGGCGGGCTGTGGCCCTTCGTGAACATGAACCGGACGCACGTCGTGCCGCCCTGCAACATCAGCGAGGCCGAGCTCAAGGAGGGCCTGGCGGTGCTGGACGCGGCTCTCTCGGTGGCGGACGAGCACACCCGGTAGACACCGGGCACCCACGGTAAACACCTGTAAACCCGTCAGTAACCGACATCCTCGCGCCTCATTCGAACGCGTAAGGTGGCGTGCTCGTAGACATACATATACGCGCACGCCACCCGAACGCGACGAGGGAGACGCCCTGACCATGCCCGCCAGCTCCGGCAACGGCGCCGTGACGCGCAGCACCCTGCGACAGCAGATCGCCGCCGCGCTTCGTGACGAGGTGCTGGCCGGGCGGCTCCAGCCGGGGCAGGAGTTCACGGTCAAGGAGATCGCCGAGCAGTACGGGGTGTCCGCGACGCCGGTGCGCGAGGCGCTCGTCGACCTCTCCGCGCAGGGGCTCCTCGACGCCGACCAGCACCGCGGCTTCCGGGTCCACGAGTACTCGGTCGACGACTTCCGCGGCATGATCGAGGCGCGCGGGCTGGTCATCGAGGGCATGTTCCTCGCGCTGACGGAGGGGCGCCCGGGCGCGGTGCGGCCCGACGATCCCCGGTCCGCCGCCCTGGTCGCCGGGGTCCGCAGGCGCGGCGAGGAAGCGCAGCGGGCGGCCGCGGCCGGTGATCTCAGCGTCCTCATCGGATACGACCTGCGCTTCTGGCGCGAGCTCGGCGCCTGCTTCGGCAACCCCTACCTCGCCGACTTCCTGAACCGGCTGCGCGTGCAGACCTGGGTCTGCGCGGTGCAGCACCTGCGCCGGCTCACCGATCTGCGCGGCGAACTGTGGGCCGGTCACACCCAGCTGGTCGACGCCCTGATCGACCGCGACAACGACGCCGCCCGGGCGATCATCGCCGCGTACAACACGCACTCGCTCACCCTGATCGAGCGGCTCGCCACCGGATGACCCGCGTCGCGGCTGTCCGTATGGGTATGGGACATGCACGGCGGGCGCCGTGACCGCGGCGCACCGCTACCCTTCTTGACCACCGTGCTACCCGACGACCGCGCTGAGCGAGGAGCCTTCTTTGGCCTGTGACCTGTGGCTGGTACCGCTCGTCGACGTGTTGTGCCACACGCCGGACAATCCCTTCGCCGAGGAACTCGCGCAATACAACAAGGTGCTCGCCGAGGCCGGTCTGCCACCGGTGCCGGTGTACCAGTACATGCCGGGTCTGTCCGGCGAGGTCGCCCCGGTCGCGGGCTTCGACTACGACGCGCTGCACTTCCTGCGCCGCGCCTATCTGCTCCAGGTGTGCGGCCTGCCGGTGACGCCGGTGGACGAGCTGGGCGGCGACTACGAGCAGCTGCTGGAGATGTTCGAGTCGACGGCCCAGCAGTCGCACCTGGTCTGGCACTACGACCACGCGGGCGCCTACGTCCCCGTCGACTTCCCCGGGCCGCTCGCCGACGAGGACCTCCTCGCCGGAGGGGGCCCGCTGGGCTCCTCGCACGCCCTGCTGCGGGAGCTGGAGGTGGTCGCCCCGGCCATCGGGATCGACCCGGCCAACCCGCCGGCGGCCCCCCAGCCGCCGCTCGCCCCGACGGAGCTGGAGGAACCCGCCGTTCCCGCCCCGTACGATCCGAGCCCGTTCGCCCGTGAGCGGCACGTCTGGCTCGGACTGCACGCGGCCGTGACCCGCAGTCTGGCCCAGGGGTCGATGATCGTCTTCAGCTGAGTCTGCGGATCACCGTCCCAGCTGGGAGAGGCCCTTCTGCACGTCCTCCATGTTCATCACCGGTGTGTAGGAGATCTCCGCGTCCAGCTGGAGGAAGAAGAGCTCGCTGATGACCGGCATCTGCCAGCTGTCCTGCATGTCGAAGACCACATAGGCGGTGCGCTTGCCGTGGTCGGTGGTGAAGTACGCCGCTTCGGGCTTGATCTGCTCCATCGACTCCTGGATCAGCTTCCCCAGGGTGCCGTTCCGGATGGCCTCGTTGGCCTTCTCCGTGTCCATGGACGCTTTGAGCAGTACGCGCATCGCACTCACCTTCTCCGGCCGACGCGCATGGGGGGTATGGCTTCAGCGTATGCCCGTTCCCGGGAAGTCTCCCGGCGACAGAACGCCGGCCGCCCCCCGTGTGCACGAGGGGCGGCCGGCGGAGGTCGGGGCCTGTCAGAGGAACGAGTTGATCTCGATCGTCTCGTCCCGGCCCGGGCCCACTCCGATCGCGGAGATCGGGGCGCCGGACATCTCCTCCAGCGCCTTCACGTACGCCTGGGCGTTCTTCGGCAGGTCGGAGAAGGACTTCGCCTTGGAGATGTCCTCGCTCCAGCCCGGCAGCATCTCGTAGACCGGCTTCGCGTGGTGGAAGTCGGTCTGCGAGTACGGCAGCTCCTCGACGCGCTTGCCGTCGATCTCGTACGCCACGCAGACCGGGATCTGCTCCCAGCCGGTGAGGACGTCGAGCTTGGTGAGGAAGAAGTCGGTCAGGCCGTTCACGCGGGTCGCGTAGCGGGCGATGACCGCGTCGAACCAGCCGCAGCGACGGTCACGGCCGGTGGTGACACCGCGCTCGCCGCCGATCCGGCGCAGCGCCTCGCCGTCCTCGTCGAACAGCTCGGTCGGGAACGGACCGGCGCCGACACGGGTCGTGTACGCCTTGAGGATGCCGATGACCCGGCTGATCTTCGTCGGGCCCACGCCGGCACCGGTGCAGGCGCCGCCCGCGGTCGGGTTCGACGAGGTGACGAAGGGATAGGTGCCGTGGTCGATGTCGAGGAGCGTGCCCTGGCCGCCCTCGAACAGGACGACCTTGTCGTCCTCCAGCGCCTGGTTGAGCACCAGGACGGTGTCGGAGACGTACGGCGCGAGCTTGTCGGCGTAGGCCAGCAGCTCCTCGACCACCTGCTCCACGGCGATCGCGCGCCGGTTGAAGAGCTTGGTGAGGACCTGGTTCTTGACGTCGAGGGCCGCCTCGACCTTCTGCGTGAGGATCGACTCGTCGTACAGGTCCTGCACGCGGATGCCGACGCGGTTGATCTTGTCGGCGTAGGTCGGGCCGATGCCGCGCCCGGTGGTGCCGATCTTCCGCTTGCCGAGGAAGCGCTCGGTCACCTTGTCCATCGTCACGTTGTAGGGCGTGATGATGTGCGCGTTTCCGCTGAGGAGGAGCTTGGACGTGTCGACGCCACGCTCGTTCAGACCGCTCAGCTCGGAGAGCAGGACCGACGGGTCGACGACGACACCGTTACCGATGACCGGCGTGCAGCCGGGAGACAGGATTCCGGAAGGGAGGAGGTGCAGTGCGTACTTCTGGTCACCGACGACCACCGTGTGGCCGGCGTTGTTGCCGCCCTGGTAGCGCACCACATAATCCACGGAGCCACCGAGAAGGTCGGTGGCCTTTCCCTTGCCTTCGTCACCCCACTGAGCACCGAGCAGCACAAGTGCGGGCACGCGCGTACACCCCTTCCGGGCGGGGCATGTCCATGGTCGAGGGCGAACGCGGAGAATGGCAGCCGCGTGCACCGCGACCGCCGTTGGCCGCCAACCGTCGGACCGGATGCCCCGGAATAGACGAAGCCCCTGGCGCAATAGCGCAAGGGGCTCTTGCACAAAGATGCTACCCGAGGAAGCGAGGCATGGCCGAGGTGGCGACTTCCGCGACGTCCGAGCAGCTGTTGGTGGTGGTCGACCCGGTCGCCCGTAGGTCGGACGGCGAGTCCGTACGGATCGCGAAAGACGTGCTCGGCGCGGGTGCGGGCATGAAGCTGTGCCTGCCGGACGGGCCTGAGGAGTTCGCCCGGGCGCTGGCCCGGCGGGGCTCGCGGCGACCGGTGGTGGTGGGCGACGACCGGACCCTGCTCCGCGCGGTGGCGCTGCTGCACCGTCACCGGGAGCTGGCCGGATGCCCGCTGTCGGTGGTGCCGGTCGGGGGCGCGCTGTCCCTGGCCCGGTCGCTGGGGATACCCACGGGGACGGTGGCGGCGGCGCGTGCGGTGCTCGACGGGGTCGAGCGGCGCATGGACCTGATGGTCGACGACAGCGACGGGGTGGTGCTCGGCACCTTGCGCATACCGCCGCTGCGGCCCGCACCGGCCGGGGCGGCCACGGAGGCCGCGCCGGATCCGGACGACGTGCCGGGCCGGCCCTGGCTGCGGACCTGCCAGTACCTGGTGCGGAGCCTGGTTCCGGCGGGCCGCCCCTCCCGCCTCGCCACCGCGCCCGAGCCTGGGCCGTCCCGGCTGCGGGTCGAGGTGGACGGGGAGACCCTCGTCGATCTGGACCAGCCGGTGGAGGCGGTGTCGGTGGCACCGGCCGCGGCGGGGGTCGCGTCGGTGGAGGTCAGACCGGTGTCGGTGGGCGCGGAGGCCTCACCGCTGCTGGCACAGGGCCGGACGGTGACGGTGTCCGGGGCGCACTTCCGCTACCGCGCGGACACGGTGGTGTCGGGGCCGGTGCGGACCCGGACATGGGTGGTGCGGGAGGGCGCGTGGGGGTTGACGGTGCCGGCGGGGCCGTGAATCAGCCACCGGGGGGCAGGAATCCGGCGGTGTCGAGGGTGCAGCCGAACGGCTCCGGGATGTCGAGCTTCTCACCGAAGGGCTTGGAGAGGCGCAGCTCGTACCCCTTCCCCGACGGGGACCCGTAGACGACCGCCTGCCGCTCCTGCATGTCGAGGATCAGGTAGACGGGGACGCCGGCCTTGGCGTAGACGCCGACCTTGTCGGTCAGGTCGTCGGAACGGGTGGAGGGGGAAGTCAGCTCGGCGACGAGGGACAGGGCTTCGCCGTCGAGGTGGGTGCTCGTGGTCTCGAAGACACGCTCATGCGCCGCGTGGATGTCCGGCCCGAAGGCCCGCTGGTGCTCCGGGAAGACGTAGAGGAACGGCGAACGCTCGATCACATGCTCTTCGGGGAGATGCGGCTCCAGTTGGCTGCACACCAGCCGCATGACGCGGCGGTAGTACCCCTTCGACCACGGCGACACGACGATGCTCCCTCTGACGATCTCGGCCTTGTAGCCGTTGGGCACGTTCAGCTCGTCGAGGAGGCCCAGGAGCTCCTCGAAGTCGCCTCGGGGCTCGGTGCCGCTGATCACCGGTCGCTCTGCCATGAGTGTCATGATGCGCCCTCCCCTTGGATGCGAGCCATCCGCCACCCAGTGTAGTCAGGTGATCACTCCGGGCCGAATGTCTTCTCCCGGTGGGCCCGCCAGCGCTCCATCAGCGCGGCGAGTTCCCCCTCGAGGAACTCGAAGAACGCGAGCGTCTCGCCCAGGCGGCGGCCGGCCGGGGTGTCGGCGCCGAGGCTGGTGACGCCTTCTCGCAGGGCACCCTCCCAGCGCTTCATGACGTTCTCGCGGTTGGTCAGGGCCTCGTACCACTGGTCGCCGTGCACCCGGTAGCGTTCCCGGCGCGAGCCCGGTTCCCGCTCGCGCGAGACCATGTGCGTCTGGGCCAGGTAGCGCACCGCCCCGGACACCGCCGCGGGGCTGATCCGCAGCTGTTCCCCCAGCTCGGCGGAGGTCATCGAGCCCTCGTCGGAGGACAGCAGCGCGGCGAAGACCCGGGCGGGCATGCGCGTCATTCCCGCCTCGACGAGCTGTGCCGCGAAGGACTCCACGAACCTCGACACCGCCTGCGGGTCCCGGCCGCTTCGGGCTGATCCGTTCATGGGACTCATCCTATCCGCGCTTCACACCGTTCCTTAACTTCACAAATTTCTGAAAGAAGCGTACGTTCTGAAGCATGACGAAGGCCATCACCGTCTCCGGGCTGCACAAGTCCTTCGGACGGACGCATGCTCTCGACGGGCTCGACCTGGAAGTCGCCACAGGCGAGGTGCACGGCTTCCTCGGACCCAACGGCGCCGGGAAGTCCACCGCCATCCGAGTCCTGCTCGGCCTGCTGCGCGCCGACTCGGGCGCCGCGCAGGTGCTCGGCCGCGACCCGTGGACGGACGCGGTGGAGGTGCACCGCCGGATCGCCTACGTCCCCGGGGACGTGACGCTGTGGCGCAATCTGTCCGGCGGCGAGGTCATCGACCTCTACGGCCGGCTGCGCGGCGGGCTCGACGCGAGGCGCCGCGCGGAACTGGTCGAGCGCTTCGAACTCGACCCCACCAAGAAGGGCCGCACCTACTCCAAGGGCAACCGGCAGAAGGTCGCCCTGGTCGCCGCGTTCGCCTCGGACGTGGACCTGCTGATCCTGGACGAACCGACCTCGGGCCTGGACCCGCTGATGGAGGAGGTCTTCCAGGCTTGCGTCGAGGAGGAGCGCGACCGGGGCCGTACGGTCCTGCTCTCCTCCCACATCCTCAGCGAGGTCGAGAAGCTGTGCGACCGGGTGAGCATCATCCGGGGCGGCCGTACGGTCGAGAGCGGTTCACTCGCCGACCTGCGCCACCTGACCCGCACCAGCCTCGTCGCCGAGCTCGCGGGCCCGGCCGACGGACTGTCGGCGCTGCCGGGCGTCCACGATCTGGAGGTGCGGGGGCACCGCGTCCGGCTCCAGGTCGACACCGACCGGCTGGACGCCGTCCTGCGGTCGCTGACCGAGTCGGGCGTGCGGTCGCTGACGTCGACACCGCCCACGCTGGAGGAGCTGTTCCTGCGGCACTACCAGGACCAGGCGGCCGAGACGGCCGAGACGGACCGGGCGGTGGCCCGATGACGGCGTTCGCGGTACGACCGGGCAGCTCACGCCACCTGGCCGGCACCGGCACGCTGCTGCGTTTCGCCCTGCGCCGCGACCGGCTGCTGATCCCGGTGTGGATCGCGGTGAACGCGCTGATGGTCCTGTCCATGCCGGGCACCCTGGAGGGTTTGTACGGCACCCCCGCCGATCGCGCGGGCCTCGTCCGGCAGATGGAGACCAACTCCTCGCTGCGGGCGATGGTCGGACCGGTCTTCGGCGACTCCCTGGGCGCACTGACGGCCTGGCGGGTCGGCATCTACGCCGGTGCCCTGGCCGCCGTGATGAGCCTGCTGGTCGTCGTGCGGCACACCCGGGACGAGGAGGAGAGCGGCCGTCAGGAGCTGGTGGCGTCGGGGATGGTGGGCCGCCGGGCCTCCCCGACGGCGGCCCTGCTGGCGGCGGCGGTCACGAACGCCGTACTGGCGCTGCTGGTGGCGGTGGGTCTGGCCGGACAGGGCACGGCCGGGGCCCTGGCCCTCGGGCTCGGGATCGCCGGGGTCGGGATGGTCTTCGCCACCATGGCCGCGATCGTCGCGCAGCTCACGGAGAGCGCGCGGCTGGCCCGCGGCCTGACGGCGGCTTCGCTCGGAGTCGCCTTCGTGCTGCGCGCGGCGGGCGACTCGGGGACGGACGACGGCTCGTCGGTTCTGACCTGGCTTTCGCCGCTGGGCTGGCTGGAGAACCTGCGGCCCTACGCCGGCGAACGCTGGTGGGTGCTCGCGCTCTTCGCCGGGGCGGTGACCCTCCAGGCAGGGGCCGCCTACGCCCTGGCCGGGCGCCGGGACCTCGGCATGAGCTTCCTGCCGACCCGCCCCGGCCCCGCGTCCGGCGGCCTGGACAGCGCGGGGGCCCTGGCCTGGCGGTTGCAGCGGGGCGGTGTGCTGGGCTGGAGCATCGGATTCTTCCTCGCCGGCGTCGTCTACGGCGGTTTGGCCGAGGGCGCGGCGGATCTGGTGGGCGACAACGACAACGCCCGGCGGATCATCGAGCGGATGGGCGGACAGTCCGGCCTCACGGACGCGTTCCTCGCCTCCATGATCGGCATGCTCGGCCTGGTCGCCGCGCTCTACGTCGTTTCCTCGGTGCTGCGTCTGCACGGCGAGGAGACCTCCGGCCGGGCGGAACCGGTGCTGGCGAACGCGGTGGGGCGGCTGCGGTGGGCCGCCGGGCATCTGGTGATCGCCTTCGGCGGCGCCGCCCTGATCATGCTGCTGGCCGGGCTGGGCTTCGCCGTCGGCCACGGCCGGCAGACCGGCCCGGTCCTGGGGGCGTGCCTGGCGCAGCTTCCCGCGGTGTGGGTGGTCGGCGGGGTGGCGGTGCTGCTGCACGGGGCCCTGCCCCGGGCGGCCATGGCGGCGTGGGGAGTCGCCGGGGCGGTGCTGCTGATCGGCTGGGTCGGGCCCGCGCTGGACGTACCGCAGGCGGTGCTGGACGTCTCACCGTTCGGGCACCTGCCGAAGCTGCCGGGCGGGTCCCTGGAGTGGGGTCCGGTGTCCGTGCTGACCGGGGTGGCGGTGGTGCTGGTGGCCGCGGGCCTGGCGGGATTGCGCCGCCGCGACATGTCGACCTGAGCAGCGGCCGGAACTGGCAGCGGCCCGCGTACGTCCATGCCGGGCATGGGACAACGTACGCAGGCTGCAGCGGGATGTCTGACCACCGCGCTCGGGGCGGGCGCGGGACTCGCGGTGTGGGCCGTCGGTGTCCGGGGGCGGTTCCGGCGGTTCGAGGCGGCCCCGGACTGGAGCGTGCTCTACGCCGAACTGCCGCTGGCGGTCCTCGGCGGGGCCGCCGCCGCCCTGGCGGCCTGGGCCCTGCTCCGGCGGCTCAGACCACGACGCTGAGCCCCTCCAGCCCCCTGATCACGAAGTTCGGCTTGCGCACCGGCTCCGCCGCGAGCCGCAGGGTCGGCGCCATCTCCAGCAGCGCCCCCATCGACGCCGCCAGTTCGATACGGGCCAGCGGTGCGCCGATGCAGTAGTGGATGCCGGCGCTGAAGGAGATGTGGGGGTTGTCGGTGCGGGTCAGGTCGAGGGCGGACGGATCGCGGAACACCTCGGGGTCGTGGTTCGCGGAGCCGAACAGCATCGCGATCTCCGCGCCCCGGGGAATCGTCGTGCCGTCGATCTCGATCTCGTCCAGGACCCAGCGTTCGAACAGCTGCAGCGGTGTGTCGTAGCGCATCAGCTCCTCGATCGCGGAGGGGATCAGCGTGTGGTCCGCGCGCAGCTGCTCCAGCTGATCCTCGTTGCGGAACAGCGCGTACCAGCCGTTGACCGTGGCGTTCACCGTGGCCTCGTGACCGGCGTTGAGCAGCAGGACGCAGGTGGAGATCATCTCCTGCTCGGTGAGGCGGTCGCCCTCGTCATGGGCCTCGATGAGCCCGGAGACGAGGTCGTCGCCGGGCTCCTTGCGGCGCGCCGCGATCAGCTCGCGCAGGTAGTCGGAGAACTCGACGGACGCGCGGACGGCCCGGGCCGCGGCGTCCTCGGAGGGGTTCAGCTCGTACATCCCGCAGATGTCCGCCGACCAGGGGCGCAGCGGGCCCCGGTCGGACTCCGGGATGCCGAGCATCTCGGCGATCACCGCGACCGGGAGGGGCTCGGCGACGTCCTTCAGCAGGTCGCCGCCGCCCGCCGCGACCAGGTCGGACACCAGGTCGTCGGCCAGGCCCCGCACATACGGCTTGAGCCGCTCCACCGTGCGCGGGGTGAACGCCTTCGACACCAGGCGGCGGATCCGGGTGTGGTCCGGCGGCTCCAGGTCGAGCATCCCGTGGTCGTTCAGCGTGTGGAACGGCTCGTGCTCCGGCGGGGGCGCCGTGCGGCCGAAGTCCTCGTGCGTGAACCGGTGCTGGTACGTCCGCCCGAGCCGCCGGTCGCGCAACAGGGCCGAGACGTCCGCGTGGTGCGCGACGAGCCACTGGTTCGTGGGCTCGAAGTACCGCACGCGGCCCTGGGCCCGCAGGTCGGCGTAAGCGGGGTACGGGTCGGCGAGGAACGCCGGGTCCCACGGGTCGAACCCGAGGTCGGAGACAGCTGCCATGAACGGACGCTAGCCCGCCACCCCCCACTCTGACCAGGGGCGGCAGCCCCCTGTCACCCCGGCGTCACCAGCCGTGCCTCGTACGCGAACACCGCCGCCTGTGTCCGGTCCCTGAGGCCCAGCTTCACCAGGATCCGGCTGACGTGGGTCTTGATCGTCGACTCGGCGACCACCAGCCGCTCCGCGATCTCCGAGTTCGACAGGCCCTGCGCGATGAGCACCAGCACCTCCGTCTCCCGGTCGGTGAGATCCCCGTAGGCCGCCTGCGCGGAGGGCATCAGCGCCGGCTTCTCGGAGAGCTTGGAGAACTCGGTGATCAGCCGCCTGGTCACCGACGGCGCGAGCAGCGCCTCCCCCGAGGCCACGACACGCACCCCGTCGGCGAGCTGGCGGGCCGAGGCGTCCTTGAGGAGGAAGCCGGAGGCTCCCGCGCGCAGCGCCTGGTACACGTACTCGTCGAGGTCGAAGGTGGTGAGTACCAGCACCTTGGCCGCGCCGTCGGCGGCGACGATCTCGCGGGTCGCCTCGATGCCGTTCAGCTCGGGCATGCGGATGTCCATGAGCACCACGTCCGGGGCGAGCTCGCGGACCTTGGCGACGGCTTCCCGGCCGTTCACCGCCTCGCCGACGACCTCGATGTCCGGCATCGCGTTCAGCAGGACCGAGAAGCCCTCGCGCACCATCATCTGGTCGTCCGCGATCAACACCCGGATGGTCATGAGTCGCCCTCGTCCGGCAGGGCGACCGGCAGGAACACCGCCACCTCATAGCCTCCCTCGTCCGTACGGCCCGCCGTCATCTCTCCGTCCAGCATCGACACCCGCTCCCGCATGCCCGTGATGCCGTGCCCCGCACCGGGCGAGGGCTTGATCAGGCTCGGGTTCGGCGGCGGGCCGTTGACGATGCGCAGGCCCAGGCCGCCGAGCACGTACCCGATCTCCACCCGGGCGGTCGCGCCCGGCGCGTGCCGCAGGGAGTTGCTCAGCGCCTCCTGCACGATCCGGTACGCCGACAGCTCCACGCCCTGCGGCAGCTCGCGCACCGCGCCGGTCACCACCTTGTCGACGCCCAGCCCGGCCTCCCGCACGTTGGCCAGCAGCCCGTCCAGGTCGGCGAGCGTGGGCTGCGGGGCGTCCGGGGCCTCGTAGTCCTCGGCGCGGACGACGCCCAGGACGCGGCGCAGTTCGGTCAGGGCCGCCACCGCGTTCTCCCGGATCGTGGCGAACGCCTTCTCCAGCTCCGGCGGCGGGTTGTCCACCCGGTAGGGCGCGGCCTCCGCCTGGATGGCCACCACCGACATGTGGTGCGCGACCACGTCGTGCAGCTCGCGGGCGATGGTCGTGCGCTCCTCCAGCAGGGTGCGGCGGGAGCGCTCGTGCGCGGTGACCGTCTGCTGGGCGGTGACTTCCTGCTCGGCGTTGCGGCGGATGTGCCAGACGGTGACGCTGAGCAGGATCAGCGCCGAGAGGATCAGCATGGCGCCGGTGTTGCTGCCGTACACGTCGTTCGGGCCGATGCCGCTGTCCGCGACGATGGCGTACAGCGCCGTCAGCACCCACATCCACCCGGCCGTGCGGGGCCTGGTGCGTATCGCCACCACCGTCAGCACGGTCAGATGGCTGACGAAGCTGCCGGCCGCCCACGGCCACTCGAACCAGCGGCTGCCGAGCACGGCCACGAGCGGGGTGGACAGCATGGACGCCCAGAACGCCCCCACCGGCCGCACCATGGTCAGCAGCACCGGGACCGCGCAGAACAGGCCCATCAGCGCGGCGGGCCCACCGGAGTCGACGGTGGCGAAAGCCGTGGCGATCAGGGCCGCCGCGACGATCAGGGCGTGCGGCGTCCAGGTCACGTACTCCCGCAGCCGCCCCGGCAGCCGCCGGGCGAACCACCCGTCCGTGCGCCGGCCCGGCAGCGGCCGGTAGGCGAAGGCGTCGTGGAGGAGGTCCTGGCGCAGTCCGCGCAGGGAGTCCACCGCCACCCGGTACTCCGGGCTGCGGGGCCCGGCCCCGTCCCCCGGCGGCATCGTCTGTGTGTGAGTCGTCTCGGTCACGTACAGAACGGTAAGCGCGCCACGGGCCCCGGTCGTCCCCAGTGAGAGGGGTTCCACAGGGTCCCCCTCAGGTACTACGGGGAGTCGCCGCGCCGCCCCTCAGTACCCCGCCGGCCGCACCAGACCCGACTCGTAGGCGAACACCGCCGCCTGCGTCCGGTCCCTGAGGCCCAGCTTCACCAGGATCCTGCCGACGTGGGTCTTCACGGTCTGCTCGGCCACGAACAGGTGCCGGGCGATCTCCGCGTTCGACAGGCCCTGCGCGATCAGCGAGAGCACCTCCGTCTCCCGCTCGGTCAGATCGCCGACGCGTTCCTTCAGCGGGGCGCGGGGCTTGCCGTCGAGCCGGGAGAACTCGGCGATCAGTTTGCGGGTGATGACCGGGGCGAGCAGTGCCTCCCCGGCCGCGACCACCCGGACCGCCTCGGCGAGCTGCTCGGACGAGGCGTCCTTCAGCAGGAACCCGGAGGCTCCGGCACGCAGCGCGTCGTACACGTACTCGTCGAGGTCGAAGGTGGTCAGGACCAGCACCCTGATGTCCGGGTGGGCGGCGGTGATGCGTTCGGTCGCCACGATGCCGCCGATGCCGGGCATGCGGATGTCCATCAGGACGACGTCCGGGGCGAGCTCGGCGGCCAGGGCGACGCCGTCCTCACCGTTCTTCGCGTCGCCGACGACCTCCATGTCGGGCTGGACGCCGAGCAGCACGGTGAAGCCCTGCCGGACCATCGCCTGGTCGTCGACGATCAGAACCCGGATGGGTTCGCCGGTGCCGCTCGTCATGAGGTCCTTCTCCGGGGTGCGGTGGGTGGGTGGGTGCCCGGGGTGCCGGCGGGCGGGGTGTCCGGGAGGAAGGCGGTGACCTTGAAGCCGTCCCAGTGCCAGGGGTGGGCCGTCATGGTGCCGCCGAGCATCGCGACCCGCTCCCGCATGCCGAGCAGTCCGTGTCCCGCGCCGGTCGACGGCGGGGGCGGCCCGGTCGGGCGGCCGTTGACGATCTCCACCTCCAGGCCGTCCGGCTCGTAGGCGAGACGGACCGTGATCCTCGCGCCGGGCGCGTGCCGCAGGGCGTTGCTCAGCGCCTCCTGCACGATCCTGTACGCCGACAGCTCCACGCCGGGCGGCAGCGGGCGCCGCTCGCCGGTGATGTCGGTGACGACCTCGCGGCCGACGGCCCGGGTGTTCTCCACCAGCGCGTCGAGCCGGTCGAGCGTGGGCTGCGGGGCGTGCGGTGTGCTCTCGTCGCCCGCGTCGGCGAACGGCTCCCCCGGCCCGGGATGCTCCGAGCGCAGCACGCCCAGCACGCGGCGCAGTTCGGTCAGGGCCTCCAGGGCGTTCTGCCGGATGCCCGCGAGGTTCTCCCTGAGCTCGTCGGGCGGGTTCTCCACCAGGTGCGGGGCGACCTGCGCCTGGATGGAGATGACCGACATGTGGTGGGCGACGACGTCGTGCAGCTCCCGCGCGATGCGGCTGCGCTCCTCCAGCAGGGTGCGCCGGGTGCGTTCCTCGGCGGTGAGGGTGGTCTGCTCGACGAGTTGCGCGCGGGCCTCGCGTCGGCCGCGCAGGGCGGTGCCGAGTATCACGACGACGGTGAACAGGGAGAGTGCGAGCACGCCGGTGGACTGGTACCGCGTGCCGGAGTCCGCCCCTTCCTCAAGGAGCAGGGTGACCAGCACGGTCACGGCGAGGGCCTCCGCGGAGACCCGGGTGGGCACCCGCAGGGCCAGCAACAGCATGACGAGCAGCTGGGCGATGATCCCGGCCGCGGTCCACGGCCAGGTGAACGAGTACTCCGGCTCCATCCGGGCGTACACCGAGACGGCGGTCACCGCGGTGACGGCCGTGGACAGCCACCAGGCAGGAACCGGCCGCCACATCGCGAGGAGCACCGCGACACCGTGCCCAAGCGCGAGCAGAAAGGCGTACACGGCGTCCAGATGCCCGTTGTCGTTGAGCTGGGCGGCGTCGCCGAGCGTGATGCCGAAGGCGGCCAGGCACACCAGCCCGTGCGGCAGCCAGCGCAGCCACGTGGACGGCGGCAGCGGGTCCACCCGGACGGTCCACAGGTCCTGGCGCAGCATCCGCAGCCAGCCCCCGACGCGCGCCCGCAGCGCGCGGCCCACCCCCGTGTCCGTCACACGGCCCAGCCTAGACATGGCGCGCCTTCGCCGCCGAGCCCCGGTCGGACGGACGGTGCGCCCGCACCACCCGCGACCTGCGGCCCCGGCCGCCGCCTCGCTCGAAAGAGCGGAAGGCGGCCCAGCAGACCGCGAGGGCCAGCGCGAACACGGGCAGCCAGAGCAGCCGGGCCCCGACCCAGCCGAGGTCGTCGGGCCGGGTGTGCAGCCCCGGAAGCCGGCCGACGAGGAGGCCGGTGGCCGTGGTGGCCATCAGGGCCGTCTGGTGCCACAGGAAGACGGTCATCGCGAAGAGGTTGACGACCGCCACCGCCGCCCACGCCACGGGCCGGCGCATCGCGTGCCGCAGCCGATCGCGCAGCAGCAGGGCGCCACCGCACTGGGCCAGGCCGAACGTGACGACGGCCAGGGTCGGCGGATACAGGTTGGACATGGCCTGGCCCGGGACTCCGACCATCGAGGCCGGATAGCCGGCCCACGCGACGAGTCCCGCGGTCGCCGCCGCACCGCCCACGAGCAATATCCAGCCCGCGCGGCGGCGCTCCAGCTCGCCCCGGGCCCAGGCCGCGCCCAGGGTGTAGGGCACCATCCAGCCGGCCGCCACGTTCACCCAGCCGAGCCAGGCGGGGCCGCCGAGGCCGAAGCGCACAAGGTCCACGTGCAGCACGACGGCCAGCGGCCAGAGCGGGTTGAGCCGGGCGAGCAGCGGGGTGGCCGCCGTCAGGCCGGCGAACACCACGAGGAACCACAGGGGGGACAGGGCGAGCTTCACCAGCGTGCGGACCGTGCCGTACTCGGTGCCCGACAGCAGCAGCGCGACGGCGGCGACCGTCCACAGACCGAGGACGGCGGCGACCGGCTTGAACAACCGGGACAGCCGGGCCGTCAGCCACGAGCGGTACGGGACTCCACGGGCCCGGGCCGAGGCATGGCTGCGGGTGGCGACATGGCCGCCTACCAGGAAGAACACGGCGAGTGTCTGGAACGTCCAGGAGACGGGGGCCAGCCACGGCATGTGCTGCAGCGGGCTCGCCGTGCGCAGCGTACGGCCGTCGGACACCAGGGCCGTGACGAGCCAGTGCCCGAGGACGACACCGAGGACGGCGGCGGCCCGCAGGGCGTCCACGGCCCGGTCACGACCGGGCGGGGTGGCCGCGCCGACGCGGTCGGCGCCTCGGCGTGCTGCCTGCCGGACGGCGCGTACGCCGATGTCAGTCATGGGTCACCGCCTTGGTCTCGCCCAGGACGATCCGGGCCAGGTTGGTCAGGGAGGTCGAGCCGGGCTCGAAGTACGTGCTGTGGCCTGCGTCGCCCGCCGTGAACACCCGGGCGCCGAACGCCGGGGTGACGGGGTCGGTGCCGAAGCCGACGCTGGTGCCGAACAGGTCCACGCTGAGGTGCGGTACGTGCTCCACCCAGTCGTCACCGCCGCGGGCCGCCCAGACCCGGGCCCGGGTGTGCAGTCCGGCGGCGGTGTCCGCGCCGGTGCCGGGGCTGCCGACGAGCGCGATGTCGTCGACGGCGAGCCCGGCGGCGGATCGGCCGCAGACGACCGAGCCGTACGAGTGGCACAGCAGCGAGATGCGCGGTCCGGGGCCCGCGACGGTCCGCAGGTCGGCGACGAGCGCCCGCAGACGGGGGGCCGCCTGCTCCGCCCTGCCGGTCGTGGTGACCGTCGCGCTGACCGTCCCCGGCGTCTCGTAGCCCAGCCAGGCCACGACCGCTGTGTGCGTGCCCGCCGGGGCCTGCCGGGCGAGCTGCCGGTGCAGGGCGGCGGCCGCCGCGTGGAACCGGCCGTAGGTGTCGAGGCTCGTGTCGGAGCCGGGGACCAGGACGGCGATGCGGTCGGCCCGGGCGAGGTCGCCGAGGACCTCCGTCACCCGGCCGGAGCCGCGGCCGTCGAAGTGCAGCAAGTGGTATTCCGGAGAGGCCAGGTGACGGTCCGTGGCGGCGCGGTCCCGGTCGTGATCGGCTGCCGCCATGCGGGCCGCCTCGGCGGCGTTGGCCCGGTTGGCCGCGTAGGCCTCGCCGAGCGTCGACGCGCGCAGCGGTGCGAGCCGGGCGGGGGCCGGGGCCGGGGTCTGCGGCCGTACGGCCGCGGAGAGGGGGAGCACCACCGCACCCGTGACGAGGGCGGCGAGCGTGGCGCGGCACCATCGGCCGGCGCGGTGCCCTCCGCCGACGCGGCGTCTGCCGCCGGCACGGCCGCCACCACGGCGGTACTTCGGTGCGGACCCCATGGTCGTCCCCCTCCAGCGCACCCGGCCATCGGGTCTGCGTGAAAGGGAAGTTACGGAGCGGGCGACCTCGACCGCGTCCCGCCCGGGAACTCACCTGCGGCGTAGCTCTCAGGTACTACGGGTATGACCGGGGCCTGCTCCTACGGGCCCGCCAAGGGCGTCGTCGGCGAAGGCCGCGCGGCGGTGCTCACCAGGCCAGCTGCGCGATCTCCTCCACGACGACCGCGCACGCGTCCGCCGCCGGGTCGATCAGCGGGAAGTGCCCCACGTCCTCCAGCAGCGTCACGCCCACCATCTCCCCGGCCTTGGCCGCCGCTTCCGCGTACGACTCGGCGACCGCCTGCGGCACGTCCTGATCCGCACGGCCCTGGACGAGGGTGGTGGCGATCCCGGTGGGCAGCAGCAGCGCCGGGTCCGCGTATGGCTGCCGCTCGGCGAAGTGCTCGTCCCCGCCCAGGAGTTGGCGTGCAGCGCCGCCGCACACGTCCAGCTTGTCGGCGATCGCGAGGTCCGCGATCGGGGCGAGGGCGACGACGCCGCGCAGCGACACCGGGCTGCCGCTGCGCCAGGGCGAGCCGGGCGGCAGGACGTGCCGGGCGGCGCCCCACAGGGCGAGGTGCCCGCCCGCCGAGTGGCCGGTGAGGACCGTACGGCGCGGGTCGGCCTGCGGCAGCATCTCCCGGACCAGCGCGGGAAGGGCGTCCAGGGCGGCGGCGACGTCGTCGAAGGTGTCGGGCCAGCGGCCCGCGACGGAGTCGCCGTCGCCGCCGCGCCGGTACTCGACGTTGGCCACGGCGAAGCCGCGACGGGCGAGGAAGTCCGCGAAGGGGCTGATGTGACGCCGGTCGTACGGCGCCCGCCAGGCCCCGCCGTGCAGCACGACGACGACCGGAGCCGGCCCCGGGCCGCCCGCCCGGCGCGGTGCGTAGAAGTCGATCACCTGGTCCGGGTGGTCGCCGTAGGCCGCGGTGGCGTCGGGGTCGACGGGCGCGTGGGAGAAGGCAGACTCCTCCTCGGCAGCGGCCCGTGCTGCTGCGACGTCGTCCGTCATGCTCCAACCCTCCAGCGATGTCCCGTACGCGGCGGCCCTGTTGAGGGGCCGGCCGTTGGCCGGGACGGTACCAGGCGCGTGACGTGCGGTGACACCGGGATGTGACGCTCGGTGAAGACCGGACGGGCGCCGCGGGGCCGGACACCTCAGGGGCGTCCCGGCCCCGCCGCCGCTCAGGCCAGCGTCTCGGCCAGCACCCGCGCCGCCCGCTCCACGTCGGCGAACCCGACGTACAGCGGTGTGAACCCGAAGCGCAGCACGTCCGGCGCCCGGAAGTCGCCGACCACACCCCGCTCGATCAGCCGCTTCATCACGTCTCCGGCGTCATCACAGCGCAGCGCGATCTGGCTGCCCCGCTCCGCGTGCGCCACCGGCGTCACGCATTCCACCCGGCCCTCGGGCACATA
This sequence comes from Streptomyces sp. NPDC126510, assembly GCF_040302345.1. Lineage (NCBI taxonomy): Bacteria > Bacillati > Actinomycetota > Actinomycetes > Kitasatosporales > Streptomycetaceae > Streptomyces > Streptomyces sp. NPDC126510. Next base: position 61,057 of record NZ_JBEORR010000005.1, read on the forward strand.
CGCCGCCACGCACTGAAGGAAGAAGTCCGTCAGCGCCAGGGACTTGGCCCGCACCGCCTCGACCGACACCCCGTCCCAGACCTCCAGGGCCGCCTCCAGGGCGAGCATGGAGAGGATGTCGGGCGTGCCGACCCGGCCGCGCAGGGCACCGGGGGCCGGTTCGTAGCCGGGGCGCATGCCGAACGGCTCGGCGTGCGAGTTCCACCCGGGCAGCGGCGAGTCGAAACGGTCCTGCAGCTCCTGCCGCACATACAGGTACGCGGGTGAACCGGGCCCGCCGTTCAGGTACTTGTAGGTGCAGCCGACCGCGAGGTCCACGCCGTGCGCGTCCAGCCCGACCGGCAGTGCGCCCGCGCTGTGGCACAGGTCCCAGACGGCGACCGCCCCTGCCTCGTGCGCGGCGGCCGTCAGTCCGGGCAGGTCGTGCAGCCGGCCGGTGCGGTAGTCGACGTGGTTGAGCAGGACGGCGGCGGTGCGCTCGCCCAGCGCGCCCGGCACGTCCGCGGGTGCCACGGGCCGCAGGGTGCAGCCGGTCATACGGGCGGCGGACTCGGCGATGTACCCGTCGGTGGGGAAGGTCGTCGCGTCGACGATGAGCTCGTCACGGCCCTCCCCGGCCAGCCGCACCGCGCCCACGAGTGCCTTGAAGACGTTGACACTCGTGGAGTCGCCCACGACGATCTGCCCGGGCGCCGCCCCGACCAGCGGGGCGATCCGGTCGCCGATCCGCTCGGGCGCCGTCCACCAGCCGCTCTCCTCCCAGGACCGGATGCGCAGCTCGCCCCACTGGCGGCGTACGACGTCCTCGACCCGGCCGGGGACCACGGCCGGCAGCGCACCGAGGGAGTTGCCGTCGAGGTAGACCCCCGCGGCGTCAGCCGCATGATCAGACGCAGTGTCGAGGACGAACTCGGCCCGCTTGCCGCCCAGTTCGTCGACGGCGTCCAGCTTCTCCGCCACGATGGCCAGGTCAGACATAGGACCGCGCCGTCCACAGCTCGGGGAACACGTTCTTCTGCGCGCGCTTCTCCAGCCAGGCCACCCCGGCGGAACCGCCCGTGCCGGTCTTGGCGCCCATCGCGCGGCGCGTGGCGACCAGATGGTCGTTGCGCCAGCGCCACACCAGCTCGGCGACGTCGCTCAGCGCCTCGCCCAGCCGCGCGACCTCGTCGCTCTCGTCGCCCGAGTAGACGGCCGTCCAGGCCGCCTCCACCTCCGGCGACGGCTCGTAGCGCTTCGAGACGTCGCGCCGCAGCACGGCCTCCGGGATGTCGTGCCCGCGCCGCGCCAGCAGCCTTACGACCTCGTCGTACAGGCTCGGTTCGTGCAGTGCCTTCTCCAGCTCGGCGTGCACCCGCGGTGCGCCCCGGTGCGGGACGAGCATGGACGCGGACTTGTCGCCGAGCAGGAACTCCATGCGCCGGTACATCGCCGACTGGAAGCCGGAGCCCTCGCCGAGCGCGCTGCGGTACGAGTTGAACTGGGCCGGCGTGAGCTGGGCGAGCGGCTTCCAGGAGTGGTTGAGCGCCTCCAGCTCGCGGACGGACCTCTTGAGCGCGGCGACGGCGGTGGGGATGTCGTCACCCCTGAGCGCGCCTGCGGCCGTCTCCCACTCGTGGACGATGACGGTGAACCACAGCTCCATCACCTGGGTCGTCACCAGGAAGACCATCTCTCCGGGATCGTCGGAGAGGGTGTGCTGGAGGTGGGTGAGGACATCCGCTTTGACGTAGTCCTCGTACGGCGTCGTGCCGTGGAAGTCGAGATGCGGGGTCTCGGGCTCGTGAGCCTCGTGGGACATCGCTGTCTCCTGCGTATAACTCCGGGTAGCGGTCCGCCCCTGCCGAATCCGACACGGGGGCCCCGGTCCCCGAGGGCATCTTGCGCAATCGTCCCCCGAAACCGCAAGGCCCGCCTTTCGGGGACGGGCCTCGCGTGCACGGACCGTGTGTCAGCCCAGGACCTGCGCCGCCGTCGGCGAGGAGTCCTTCAGGAACTGGGAGCAGCGCTCGTACTCCTCCTGCTCGCCGATGGCCTGCGCGGCGCGGGCGAGGGCGTGCAGGGCACGCAGGAAGCCGCGGTTCGGCTCGTGCTCCCACGGCACCGGGCCGTGGCCCTTCCAGCCGCTGCGGCGCAGCGCGTCCAGGCCGCGGTGGTAACCCGTGCGGGCGTACGCGTAGGACTCCACGGCCGCGCCCCGCTCGAACGCCTCGTCGGCGAGCTGCGCCCAGGCGAGCGAGGAGGTGGGGTGCGCACCGGCGACCTCGACGGACGCGGCACCCGACGCGAGCATTTCCCGCGGCCCGGGGTCGTCGGGGAGATGGGTCGGGGGAGGGCCCCCGAGAAGGTTCTCGTGAATGGACATGGGTCCAAGTCTGCGCCATGCCGCCCACTGCGGTGCAGCGGGCGGGGGGGATCGACCGGACGACTTCCGCGGCGGGCCGCGCCGGGTCCTGCGAGAGGACCGCCTCCACCGCCCGACGGGGGCCCGGGCCCGGCGGCGGCTGGGCGGACGGTGCCCCGACGGCCCGACGGCCGGGCGGCCCGACGGCATGCAGCACGGCCGGGCGGCCCGAAAGCATGCAGCACGGCCGGGCGGCGCGGCGCCTCCCATGTCAGGCCGGGCACCTCCTATGACGGCAGCCTCTTGCCTACCGGTTCTAGGACGTGCGCGGCGCCTCCCATGTCAGGCCGGGCACCTCCTATGACGGCAGCCTCTTGCCTACCGGTTCTAGGACGGCAACCTCTTGCGTACCGGATCGCCCTCCAGTGGCGGTGACGTCACGCCGGCATGCCGCAGGCACTCCGGGCGCCTGCAGTCCGGGGGCGGCCTGCGGACCGCCGCGGCTGCGATCAGCGCCCCCGCCACCAGCGCCCCCGCGCACCACCCCATGGCCTTTCCGAACGCCGTGTCGAAGGCGGCCGGCTCCCGGTACGCCTCCTCCCCCATGCCCGCCAGCAGCGGCAGCGCCGCCACCGCCATCAGGCCCGCCGCCCGGGCCGCCGCGTTGTTGATGCCGCTGGCCAGCCCGGCGCGCACCACGCTCACCGAGCCCAGCACCGTCGCCGTCAGCGGTGCCACCAGCGTGACCATGCCCAGCCCGAGCACCAGCAGCGCCGGCAGCACGTCGGTGAGGTAGGACGCCCCCGGCCCGACCCGCAGCATCAGCAGCATCCCGCCCGCGCACAGCAGCGGCCCCACCGTCAGCGGGATCCGCGGCCCGATGCGGTCGGCCAGTTCCCCGGAGCGCGCGGACAGCAGCAGCATCAGCACGGTCGTCGGCAGCAGCGCCGTACCGGCGGCGAGGGCCGAGTAGCCCACGACGACCTGGAGCTGGAGCGCGGCGAGGAAGAAGAACCCGCCGAGCGCCGCGTACACGCACAGCGTGACGAGGTTGACGGCCGTGAACTGCCGGGACGCGAAGATGTCCGGCGGCATCATCGGATCGGGCCGGTGCCGTTCGACGAGCACGAACGCGACGGCCGCGGCCAGCCCGGCCACCGCCGAGACGGCCACCACCACCCCGCCCTCACCGGCCTCGATCAGCGCATACGTCACCAAGGCGAGCGCCAGCGCCCCCAGCGCGGCCCCGAGCACGTCGAACCGCCCGTGCGCCTGCTGGTCGCCCGACTCGGGAACGTGCCGCAGGGCCACCGGCACGCACACCAGGGCCACCGGCACGTTCAGCAGGAACACCCACCGCCAGCCCGGCCCGTCCACCAGCCAGCCGCCGACGAACGGCCCGACCGCCGCCCCGATCCCGCCGAAGCCGGACCACAGGCCCACCGCCCGCCCCCGGTCGTCGGGGTGGAAGGACGCCTGGATCAGTGCCAGCGACCCGGGGGTCAGGAGCGCGCCGCCCACCCCCTGCAGGGCCCGCGCGGCGTTCAGCACTCCCACGTTCGGCGCGATCCCGCACAGCAGCGACGCCAGCGCGAACCACACCACGCCGACGACGAACACCTTCCGCCGCCCGAACCGGTCCCCCAGCGCCCCGCCCAGCAGGATCAGCCCGGCCAGCGTGACCATGTACGCGTTGACCGTCCACTGCAGGGCGGACAGGCTCGCGTCGAGGTCCCGGCCGATGCGCGGCAGGGCGACGTTGACGACGGTCGAGTCCAGCATCGCCATGCTGGAGCCGAGGACGGTGGTGAGCAGGACCCATTTGCCCTGCGGGGAAGCCAACCGGACATCGGGCATGCAGGGAGCATACGGAAGAGCCCGGCACCTCAGGAGATGCCGGGCTCTTCCGTGTGCGAGCGGACCGGGACTACTTGATCTTCGTGCCGGTGGAGCGCAGGTTGCCGCAGGCCTCGACGACACGCGCGGACATGGACGCCTCGGCGAGCTTGCCCCAGGTGCGCGGGTCGTAGGTCTTCTTGTTGCCGACCTCGCCGTCGACCTTCAGGACACCGTCGTAGTTGCGGAACATGTGGTCCGCGACCGGGCGCGTGAACGCGTACTGGGTGTCGGTGTCGATGTTCATCTTCACGACGCCGTTCTCCAGGGCGGTGCGGATCTCCTCCTCCGTGGAGCCGGAGCCGCCGTGGAAGACGAAGTCGAACGGCGACGCCTTGCCGTACTGGGCGGCGACGCCCTCGTTCAGCTCCTTCAGCAGCTCGGGGCGCAGGACGACGTTGCCCGGCTTGTACACGCCGTGCACGTTGCCGAAGGACGCGGCGAGCAGGTAGCGGCCCTTCTCACCGAGGCCGAGGGCCTCGGCGGTGCGGATCGCGTCGTCGACCGTGGTGTAGAGGGAGTCGTTGATCTCGTGGGTGACGCCGTCCTCCTCGCCACCGGTCGGGGTGATCTCCACCTCGAGGATGATCTTCGCGGCGCGGGCCTGCTCCAGCAGCTCCTGCGCGATGGAGAGGTTGTCGGCGAGGGTCTCGGCCGAGCCGTCCCACATGTGCGACTGGAACAGCGGGTTCAGACCGGCCTCGACGCGCTTCTGGGAGAGCGCCAGGAGCGGACGTACGTACCCGTCGAGCTTGTCCTTCGGGCAGTGGTCGGTGTGCAGCGCGATGTTCACCGGGTACTTCTCGGCGACGATGTGCGCGAACTCGGCCAGGGCGACGGCGCCGGTGACCATGTCCTTGCTGTACTGACCGCCCAGGAACTCGGCGCCACCCGTGGAGATCTGGACGATGCCGTCGCTCTCCGCCTCAGCGAAACCACGCAGGGCCGCGTGCAGGGTCTGGGTGGAGGTCACGTTGATGGCCGGGTAGGCGAACTTTCCTGCCTTCGCCCGGTCCAGCATCTCGTTGTAGACCTCGGGAGTTGCGATGGGCATGCGTCCGCTCCTTGTATCTGCGGGTTGACGTACTGCTGTGTCTAACGGCCCTGACCTAGACCTTGGGGTGCGACGTCATCGTCGGCCCCATCTTTCCAGACTTGGCCGGAAGGTCCAGGCCACCGTCCACGCCCTGGTCAGTCCCCGGTCAGTCGAGGCCCAGCTCGTCCTTCGAGAAGGCGAAGAGGTACGGCACCCCGGCGCCCTCCTGGATCTTCTCCGCGGCGCCGGTCGCCCGGTCGACGATGGTCGCGACGGCGACGACCTCGGCCCCGGCCTCGCGCACGGCCTCGACGGCGGTCAGCGGGGAACCGCCGGTGGTGGAGGTGTCCTCGACGACCAGCACGCGGCGGCCGGCGATGTCCGGGCCCTCGACGCGTCGCTGCAGGCCGTGCGCCTTGGCGGCCTTGCGCACGACGAAGGCGTCCAGGCGCTTCCCGCGCGCGGCGGCCGCGTGCAGCATGGCGGCGGCGACCGGATCGGCGCCCATGGTGAGCCCGCCGACCGCGTCGAACTCCAGCTCGGCGGTCAGATCGAGCAGCACCTGCCCGACCAGCGGCGCGGCCTCGCCGTCGAGGGTGACGCGCCGGAGGTCGACGTAGTAGTCGGCTTCCAGACCCGACGACAGGGTCACCTTGCCGTGCACCACGGCCTTGTCCTTGATCTGCTGCAGCAGCGCGCCGCGTGTGTCCGTCATGCCGCCCAGCTTAGAGGCGGCGCCAGCTCCAGGTGGTGCTGGCCTCCAGCGGCTCCAGGGGCGTGACCAGGTGCGGCAGGGTGTTGAGGCCGTTGGGCGGGCCGGTCTGCGGCTCCACGCACACGGCCTCCCGCTGCTCGTCGTAGACGACGACCCACTCCTCACCGCTGGTCACCTTCAGCTCCAGCTGACCGGGCCAGGTCAGGGTCGCCTCGACGCCGCCGGGCATGCCGAAGCAGTCGTCCCAGGGGCCGGGCTTCGGGTCGAGGCGGTTGCCGGTGGGCAGGTGGTCCGCGCCGCGCTCCTCCTGCCAGGCGGGGTGGAAGTCGAGGGTGACGTCCTGGCCGCCGAGGTTCCGGTTGAACCAGGGGTGCCAGCCGATCTGCGCCGGGAAGGAGGAGTCGTACGTCTCGACGGACATGGTGAGCGTCAGCGCGTCCTCGGTGAGGGCGACGATCTGGGTGACGAGGCCCTTGTGGGGCCAGGGGTCGACGAGCTCGCAGGTGAGGACGGCCTCGTCCGTACTGGTCCGGGCGGTGCGCCAGGCGCTGTCGCGGACGGTGCCGTGGATGGCGTGGGGCGGGGCGTTGAGGGGCAGCTGCCGCACTTCGGCGCCGTCCAGGAACCGTCCGTCCCGGGTCCGGCCGCACCAGGGCACCATCGGGAAGCAGCCGAAGCGCTCACCCTGGCGCAGCAGTTCGACGCCACCGATCCGCAGTCCTCCGACCCGGCCGCCGTTGCCCGGCTGCACGGTCACCTCCGCGTCACCCGCGGTCAGCGTGATGTCTTCGTCACTCACGGGACGACCCTACTGCGGTGATCAAGAGGGCCTCACCGGTTGCGCGCCGCTTCGGCCTGCGCGCCGGGGCGGACGGGTCCGGCCGCCGGGTGCTGCCGGGGCAGTCCGGCCCCGCCGCCAGGTCCTGCCGGGGCAGTCCGGCCCCGCCGCCAGGTCCTGCCGGGGCAGTCCGGCCCCGCCACCGGGTCCTGCCGGGGCAGTCCGGCCCCGCCACCGGGTCCTGCCGGGGCAGTCCGGCCCCGCCGCCAGGTCCTGCCGGGGCAATCCGGCCCCGCCGCCAGGTCCTGCCGGGGCAGTCCGGCCCCGCCACCGGGTCCTGCCGGGGCAGTCCGGCCCCGCCGCCAGGTCCTGCCGGGGCAATCCGGCCCCGCCACCGGGTCCTGCCGGGGCAGTCCGGCCCCGCCGCCAGGTGCTGCCGGGGCGATCGGGTCCCGCCGCCGGGTTGTCCCGTCCGGCCGCCGGTGGTTCAGCGGCGTCTGCGTAGGGCGCGGACCGCCACGATGGCCGATGCCAGGGCGAGGGCCGCCGCGGGGGCCGCCCAGCGCAGCGGGGCCGGGGCCGTCACGGTCTGGGGCGCGGGCACGGGGGCGTACCGGCCCCGGGGCGGGGCGTGGTCCACCTCCTCGGCGCTGCGTCCGATCATGGTCCGTCGTGCGTGCGCCGCCTCGGCGATGTCGTCGTCCTCGTCGTCGTCTTCGTCGTCCACATCGTCCTCGTCGTCCGCGTCGTCCACGGGTGCGGGAGAGGTGGGCGGGGTATCGGCGCCGAAGGCGGAGGGGCGTTCGGGGGCCGGGGGTTCCTCGGTGAGACCGGGGTCGGTGGAGGCCTTCTCCTCGGCCTCCGCCCGTGCGTCTGCGTCACCCGCGTCCGTGACCGCCGCGGCCAGGTGCTCCGCGAAACGGTTCAGCAGCCGGGTGGCCGCCCCCTCCACCGCGTCCGCCGGGAGGTCCCTGATCCGTCCGTCCGCGGTGGCCGTGCCGTCGTACACGACCGTGCAGCCGCCCTCCGCCTCACGCAGGGTGATCCGCAGGACGAGCTCGACCGAGCCGCTGCCGCGCGACTCCTCCGCCTCGCCCTCGACGACGTACGCACCCTCGCGCCGGGACACCCGCAGGGCACCCCGGTAGGTGACGGAGTGGCTGCCGACGCGGATCTTCAGCCGCCCGGCGACGGGCTCGGCGCCGGCGTCCTGCTGGAGCCCGGGAACGGCCCGGGCGACCCGCGCGGGGTCGTCCAGCACCTCCCTCAGCCGCTCGGCCGGAACCGGAACGAACACCTCGTGCTCCATGTCGACGGACTCTACCCAGCACAGCGCGGAACGCACCCCCGGCTGAGGGATTCACCCCTCGATCCACCCCCACCAGGCGTATCCTCCCGGCCCGCCGGGCGGGTTCCACGAGGAGAGTCCCGCGAGGACGGCCCCGGCAGGGCGGGCACCCGAGGACGGCCCCGTCCCTCAGTAGCGCGGGTGCACCAGCGTCGATGCCGGCAATCCCGTGATCCGCGTCCTGCGCGCCGCCCGTTCCCCCGCGGCCAGGGACGCCTCCGTGAGGACTCGGGACCGCGGGCCGTCCGGGTCGAGCCGCAGTCGCGGGTCCGTGCGGGCGGCCAGGACGAAACCCCAGTCGCGGGGCGCCCGGGAGCGGTCGGCGGGGGTGCGGTCGGGCCCGGCCGCGACATCGGTGTGGCGGCCGCTCGTGCCGTACGGGGCGGTGCGGAAACCGGCCGCGCGCAGGGTCGCCTCGACCGTCCAGTACGCCCGGGGGCCGGACGTGACCGGCCCCGCGTGCACCACGAGCCGTCCGCCGGGGGCCAGTACGCGCCGCGCGAGGCCGTAGAACTCCTGCGAGTACAGCTTCGTGCTCGCGGTGATCCCCGGGTCAGGCAGGTCCGAGACGACCACGTCGTACGTCGCGGGATTCGCTCCGCGCAGCCGGCCGAAGGCGTCGTCGGTCGCCACGTGCACGCGCGGGTCGCCGAACACGTGCCGGTTGAGCTCGGACAGGGCCGGGTCGGTGCGGGCCAGGCGGATCACCTCGGCGTCGAGTTCGACGACGTCGACCCGGTCCACTCCGGGGTGGTGCAGCACCTCGCGCGCGGCCAGGCCGTCCCCGCCGCCCAGGATGAGCACGCGCGCGTGCGGTCCGCTCATCGCGGGGTGGACGAGGGCCTCGTGGTAACGCGGCTCGTCGCGTCCGCTGACCCGCAGCCGGCCGTCGAGGAACAGGTCGAGGGACCGCCCGCTCGTGCCGCCGGTGAGGACGACCTCCTGCACCTCGGTCCGCAGCGCCACGCGGACGTCGTCGCCGTACACCGCCTGCCGCGCGGCCCGTTCGAAGTCGTCGACGAGGACGGCGGCCGAGGCGAGGACCGCGAGGACGAGGGCGTTGCCGACCAGCAACAGCCAGCGGGCGCGCCGGGTCAGGTCCCGGCGGAACAGGCCGAGCACCAGCGCACCGCCGACGACCGCGTTGACCGCGCCGGTGAGCAGCGCGCCGGTCAACTGCCCGAGTAACGGCAGCAGGAGGAAGGGAAAGGCGAGACCGCCGACGAGGGCGCCGACGTAGTCGGCGGCGGACAGGTCGGCTACCGCGCCGCCCGCGTCCTGGCGGCGGATTCTCTGGATCATCTCCATCAGCAGCGGGACTTCGGCGCCGATGAGCAGTCCGGTGGCCAGGGAGAAGGCGACCAGCAGGCAGCGCGGCCCGTTGGCCCACATCCCGCCCCAGTCGCCGGTCCAGGCGAACACCGCGTACAGGGCCATCGCGCTGCACCCGCCGACGAGCGCGAGGGTGGCCTCGACGGCACCGAAGCCTGCCGCGGCGAGCGGGCGCAGCCGCTTCGCGGCGAGGGAGCCGATGCCCATGGCGAAGACCATGACGGAGAGCACTACGGACGCCTGCGTGACGGAATCACCCATCAAGTAGGAGGCGAGCGCGACCAGTTCCAGTTCGTACACGAGTCCGCAGGCCGCGCAGACGAACACGCCCGCGAGGACCAGGAACCGTCCGGTGCCGGGCCGTACGGGCAGTCGCGCCGGGCCGCCGGGGCCGCCCGGGGCGCTCCAGGGCGGCGGGCAACCGGGCGGGGCGGGCGCGTGCGGCTCGATCACGCTGCGACGTTACGTCACACCTCGACCGCGGTACGTCACCCACACGTGTGGTGCTGGTTTACCGGGGACGGGCATCGGTACGGGATGCGGTTCGCAGCACGCGGTGCGGCGGGCCGGGCGACAGCCGGGCAGCGGAGTGCCGAGGTAAGTCACCTTCGCGCCGGGGTCAGTTGACGAGCGCCGCAGCCGGCACGCGCACGCCCACCCTCGTGCGGGTCGCCACCAACTGCCCGTCCTGCGGATAGGCGTGCCAGGTCCGCCAGTGGACCTGGCCCTCGTGATGCTGGGCGAGCAGGGCCGTGAAGGCGTAGGGGCTGCCGGGGAAGACGCCGACGAGACCGTGCGGATGGTCGGAGACGAGGGCCAGCAACTCCTGGGCGCGGCCCGCGAAGGAGCCGGGCGAGAGGACCTCGACGCGGGCCGCGAACTCGTACTCCCAGTCGTTCACCCGCTTCGCGACGCCGAGCGGAAGCGGGGTGCTGCTGCCCGCGATGCACGCCACCGTCTCCGAGCAGATGCCCCGCTCCTCCTCCAGCAGGACCTGGTGGGACGCGCCGAGGAGCCGCAACTGCAGTTTGGTGCCCGCCAGTTCGAGGTCGAGCGCGGCCAGTGCGGGAAGCGGCTCGCGCCCCAGGGCCCACGCGAGATCGGCCGCGCGCGTGTCGGTGTAGGAGGTGTTCAGGGTCGTGAGCATGGATCGGCTCCGCAAGCACACAAGGAGAGGGAGTGGGGTCCGCTGCGCCCCGGTGGCACGGCACCGGGGGATGTCGGCCCGGGGCAGCCCGGTCGGCCGGTTTCGGGAAGGTGTCCGCAGATCGTCCGAGGGGCTGCGTCGGTGACTTAGAGGGAATCACGAACGATGGCGCCGCCACAGCGTTTTTACCCAAGTTCGTAGGGTTTCCATCCCTCAGAGGGCTCCACAGCTCAACTGTTCAACCACGGCGTGCGCCGGTGCCGGGGAGGCGTGCGCCGGTGCGCCGTGGCTCACGCCCGCAGCCGGGACGAAGGGGGTGCCCGGGATTCCGGCGAGATCCCGAAAGGGCCGTTCGGGACGCGAAGTTGCCCGAGTCGCACCAGGTCGGGCGCGAGTTGTCCTACAGACATGGGATGTTGCGGACAGCCGCGCGAAGCCACCCGACAGGAATTCGACGGATCGTCCGTCCGGGCACCGCTGCCCCCTGCCCCCCGGTCCCGTGCCCCCGGTCCCGTGCCCCTGGCTCCCCTGGCCCTCGGTCCCCGGCCCTCGGTCCCGTCCCCTGGCTCACCTGGCCGCAGGGCCCGCTGACCCCACCCCCCTGGCCGCAGGGCCCGCTCCCCCCTGACCGCAGCGTCCCGCCGCCCCCTCGGCATGACAACGCGGGGCCCGCCCCAGGTGCGGACCCCGCGTTCGGTGGATGCGGCTCCCCCGTCGTGAGGAGCGCCGGCGTCAGTCAGCTGCCTCCGCCGCCGCAGCCACCGCCACCACCCCCGCAGGACGACCCGCCTCCGCAGGACGAGCCGCCGCCGCAGGAGTGTCCGCCGTGGTGCCCGCCGCCGGACGAGCCGGAGTCTCCCCCGCCCGCCCACCAGCTGCCGCCGGCGCCGCTGCTGCTCGAACCGCTGGACGCCCACCCCCCGCGACGTGTCGCCCCCCGGGAACCGCCCCCACGGGCCTTGGAGACCAGCGCCCCGACCAGGACGACTCCGACCACCGCCAGGATGATGCCGACGATCATGGCGTCACCCTCCTTCCATGTCCCCCGAAGCGGCCCCCCGTGGGCGCCTCGCTCTTGCGTGAAGCGGTGATGCCCTCCCCGCTTCCGGCCCAACACAGAGTTGAGGAACTCCAGAGCTTCGGCGCAGGATGACCGGTATGACCTCCAGCGCGCGCCCCCTCCTGAACCGCCGGCTCGCCGAGTTCGGGACGACGATCTTCGCCGAGATGTCCGCCCTCGCACTGAGCACCGGCGCCATCAACCTCGGGCAGGGCTTCCCCGACACCGACGGTCCCGAGGAGGTCCGGGAGGCCGCCGTACGGGCGCTGCGGGACGGCCTCGGCAACCAGTACCCGCCGGGCCCCGGCGTCCCCGAGCTGCGCACCGCGGTCACCGCCCACCAGCAGCGCCGCTACGGCCTGGCCTGGGACCCCGACACGGAGGTCCTGGTCACCGCCGGCGCCACGGAGGCCATCGCCGCCGCCCTGCTGGCGCTGGTGGAGCCCGGCGACGAGGTGATCGCCTTCGAGCCGTACTACGACTCCTACGCCGCGTGCATCGCGATGGCCGGCGGGCGCCGGGTACCGGTCACGCTGCGCGCTCAGGAGGACGAGGGCCGGTTCCGTCTCGACCTCGACGAGCTGCGCGACGCCGTCACCGACCGCACCCGGCTGCTGCTGATCAACACCCCGCACAACCCCACCGGCACGGTCCTGACCCGCGAGGAGCTGGCCGCGGTCGCCGAGCTGGCGGTGGAGCGGGACCTGCTCGTGGTGACGGACGAGGTGTACGAGCACCTGGTCTTCGACGACGCCGAGCACGTGCCGCTGGCGACGTTCCCGGGGATGCGGGAGCGCACGGTCACCATTTCGAGCAGCGGGAAGACATTTTCGTTCACGGGCTGGAAGGTCGGCTGGGTGACGGCGGCCCCGGAGCTGGTCACGGCGGTCCGGTCGGCGAAGCAGTACCTGACGTACGTGTCCTCAGGGCCGTTCCAGTACGCGGTGGCCGAGGCGCTCGCCCTCCCGGACAGCTACTTCACCGCCTTCCGCGACGACATGCTCGCCAAGCGGGACCTACTGGCGGGCGGCCTGGCGGAGGCCGGTTTCGGGGTCTTCAAGCCGGCCGGCACCTACTTCATCACCACCGACATCCGCCCCCTGGGGGAGAGCGACGGCTTCGCCTTCTGCCGCGCGCTGCCGGAGCGCGCGGGAGTCGTCGCCATCCCGAACGCGGTCTTCTACGACCACCGGGAGGCGGGCGCGCCGTTCGTGCGGTTCGCGTTCTGCAAGCGGACAGAGGTACTTCAGGAGGCCGTGCAGCGCCTGAAGTCGTAGCTCGGGCCGCAGGGGCTCCGCCCGCCCAGGGGGGTGCCGCATGATCGGATGACAGGTTCTTCAAAGGTTCTTCATCACCTCCGGCCTACGGTCGGGAGGCCTGCCGCGCCCGCGGCCGGGCGCGACAGGAGGCGGGAGAACCGATGAGGACGAACCGGGTGCTGATGGCCGTGGTGACGGCGTCGGTCATGGCGATCACCCTGGCCGGCTGCGGGGACGAGGGCGACACCCCGAAGGTCCCGACCGCGGGCGGTGACAGGGCATCCGGCAAGACGACCGCGCCGAGTGGCGGCGACGACGTGGCCGCGTACGTCAACGCCCAGCGCGAGTGGGTGAATTGTCTGCGGAAGAACGGGGTCGACGCCCCCGACCCGGACGCCAAGGGGCAGGTCGACTTCGGCGACAACGCGGCGCTGAAGAAGAACACGAAGTTCCTGGACGCCTCCGAGAAGTGCGCCTCGCTCAAGGCGGCCGTCCCCGAGAGCCTTGAGAACGCCAACCAGCCCACGCTCTCCCCCGAGCAGATCAAGGTCAAGCGTGACTACGCCGACTGCATGCAGAAGAACGGCGCCCCCGACTTCCCCGATCCCGGCCCCGACGGGACCGCGCAGGGCTCCGAGTGGAACCAGACGTCGGCGGGAGCCAAGCGTGCCACCCGTGTCTGCGCTCCGATCATCGGTGACCCGGCGGACCAGCCCGCGGGCAAGGGCTGACGATGGCGGAGACGGTTGTGCAGGCCGATCACGAGCACGGGGCGGCTCCCGCGCCGCCGCCGCGCGGTCGGCGCGGACGCCGAACGGTCCTGGTGGCGTCGGCTCTGGTCGTCGTGGCGGCAGTCGCCGTGGTCGGTGCGCTGGGCCTCGGCGGAGGCGGGTCGCAGGCGGGCTCCTCCGCCCCGCCCCGCTCAGGCTCCACCGTCCCGGTCACCCGGACCACACTGACCGAACGCACCACGGTGGACGGCCAGTTGGGATACGGCACTGAGATACCGCTGCCCGTCAAGGCGACGGGCACCGTGACCTGGCTGCCCGCGGAGGGCACGACCGTGAAGCGCGGCGGCACTCTGCTGCGCGTCGACGACCGGCCGGTGGTGCTGCTGTACGGGACGCTGCCGATGTACCGGGAGCTGGGCCTGGCCGCGGGCACCCGGCAGAATTCCGGCCCCGCGGGGGACGCCGAGGGCTCGGGTGACCAGGGCCGCACGGACGAGACCTCCGGTGATCCGGACCCCTCCGGATCACCGGCCCCCTCCGGATCACCGACGCCGGGCGGCGCCGGGGCCGGAGGGACAGGGCGCACGCTGCGCGGCATGGACGTACTGCAGTTCGAGAGCAATCTCGCCGCTCTCGGCTACACCGGCTTCACCGTCGACGAGGAGTTCACCGACCTCACCGCCCGCGCGGTCAAGCGCTGGCAGAGATCCCTCGGACTTCCCCAGACCGGCACGGTCGGCATCGGGGACGTCGTCTACTCCGCCGGCAAGGTACGGATCGGCCACGCGGGTGTCCGGCTCGGCTCGCCCGCCACCGATGACGTCCTCACGTACACCGGTACGTCTCGGAAGGTCGTCGTCAACGCCTCGGCGGCGGAGGACTCCTGGGCCGTGCGCGGCGCCGCCGTCACGATCGGGCTGCCCGACGGGAAATCGGTGAAGGGCGAGGTGGCCTCGGTGGGGAAGAGCGCGACCGCGCCCGAGGGGGGAGGCGGGGAGGACGGCCCCGCGGCACCGACGGTTCCGGTGACCATCACCGTCAAGGACCAGAAGTCCGTGGGACGGCTGGAGAGCGCGCCGGTCACCGTCGAGTACGTGGGGCGGGAGCGGGCGGACGTCCTCACCGTCCCGGTCGCCGCGCTGGTCGCCCTGGCCGAGGGCGGCCACGGCCTGGAGACCGCGGACGGCCGGTTCGTCGCGGTGAAGACCGGGCTCTTCGCGGACGGCCGGGTGGAAGTGAGCGGAAGCGCGGTTCGCGAGGGCATGAACGTGAGGATCCCGGAGTGAGCGGAGCATCGGCGGTCGTGGAGTTCGACGCGGTCTCCAAGACGTACCCCGGTGGTGTGGCGGCGGTACGGGACGTGACCTTGCGCATCGGGCGCGGCGAACTCGTCGCGGTCGTCGGCCCGTCGGGCTCGGGCAAGTCCAGCATGCTGAACCTCATGGGCAGCCTCGATCGGCCCTCCGCCGGGCGGGTGCTGGTCGACGGCCACGACGTGGCGAAGCTGACGGACCGTGAGGTGTCGGCGCTGCGGGCCACCCGGATCGGCTTCGTCTTCCAGCAGTTCCATCTGGCGGTGGGGGTTCCCGTCCTGGACTCCGTGGCCGACGGGCTGCTGTACGCCGGAGTACCGCTGCGCCGCCGCCGGGCCGGCGCGGCGGCGGCGCTGGAACGGGTCGGCCTCAGCCACCGCGTCCACCACCTCCCGCACCAGTTGTCCGGCGGCGAGCGCCAGCGGGTGGCGGTGGCCCGGGCGGTGATCGGCGAACCGGCGGTCCTGCTGGCGGACGAGCCGACCGGCAACCTGGACTCCGCTTCGGGAGAGGCCGTACTCGGTCTGCTGCGCGAGCTGAACGCCGCCGGGACCACGGTCGTGATCATCACCCACGACCGGGAGATCGCGGCCGTGCTGCCCCGCCGTATCGAGATGCGCGACGGCCGCGTGGT
This sequence comes from Streptomyces sp. NPDC126510, assembly GCF_040302345.1. Classification (NCBI taxonomy): domain Bacteria; kingdom Bacillati; phylum Actinomycetota; class Actinomycetes; order Kitasatosporales; family Streptomycetaceae; genus Streptomyces; species Streptomyces sp. NPDC126510. The sequence goes on from NZ_JBEORR010000005.1 coordinate 76,650, forward strand.
GGCGGACACCGCGACCGATGCCGCGCCGGACGAGGCGGTCCGATGACCGACGTCACGACGAACGGCCCGCCCATGGACGACGCCCCCGCGACCCCGCCGTCCGGCCCCCGCAGGGGTGGCGGACGTGGCCGCGGACGGGCGGGCGACGACGCCGGTGGCGCGGGCGGCCGACTGCGGGCCGCCCGCCTCGGTCCTCAGGACATCGTGCGGCTCGGCGGGACCGGGCTGCGGACTCGTCCGCTGCGGATCTTCCTCTCCGCGCTCGGGATCGCGATCGGCGTCGCCGCCATGATCGCGGTGGTCGGAATCTCCGGCTCCGGCCGGGCGGAGGTGGACCGCCGACTCGACGCGCTCGGCACCAACCTGCTGCGGGTCGCCCCCGGCGACTCACTCGACGGCACGAAGGCCAAACTGCCCCACGAGGCCGTCGCGATGATCGGCCGTATCCCACCCGTGCAGCAGATCGCCGCCACCGGCGCCACCGACGCGCACATCTACCGCAATGAGCACATCGCCATCGGACGCACCGGCTCCCTCGAGGTCCTCGCGGCCGACAGGCACCTGCTCCCGGCCGTCGGCGGCCACGTCCGCCGGGGCCGCTGGCTGGATTCCGCGACCGAGCAGTACCCCGCGGTCGTGCTCGGCTCCACGGCCGCGGGCCGGCTCGACGTGTACACACCGGGGACCCGGGTCTGGCTCGGCGGCCGCTGGTTCTCCCTCGTCGGCGTCCTCGATCCCGTACCGCTCGCGCCGGAGCTCGACAGCGCGGCGCTGGTCGGCTGGCCGGCGGCCCGGACGTACCTGCGCTTCGACGGCCATCCGTCGACGGTCTACGTCCGCGCCGAGGACAGCCAGATCGCGGAGGTACGAGGCGTGCTGCCGGCCACGGCGTACCCCGAGAAACCGGGACAGGTCCGGATCTCCCGGCCCTCCGACGCGCTCGCCGCCCGCGAGGCCACCGAGTCGGCGCTCACCGGGCTGCTGCTCGGCCTCGGTGGCGTGGCGCTGCTCGTCGGTGGCGTCGGGGTCGGCAACACGATGGTCATCTCGGTGCTGGAGCGGCGCCCCGAGATCGGCCTGCGCCGGGCGCTGGGGGCGACCCGCGGCCAGATCCGGACCCAGTTCGTGACGGAGTCGCTGCTGCTGTCGCTCATCGGCGGCCTCGGCGGAACGGTGCTGGGGACGGTGATCACGGCGGTCTACGCCCTCAGCCGCGACTGGCCGACGGTCGTCCCGGTGTGGGCGAGTGCGGCGGGGATCGGCTGCACCCTGGTCATCGGCATGATCGCCGGACTGTATCCGGCGGTACGGGCGAGCCGGCTGTCACCGACGGAGGCCCTGTCCGGCTCCTGAGCGGCCCGTCCGTCGTACGAGTCAGGGGCGGCCTCGGCGAGACCGCCCCTGACGCACCATCAGTCCTGCTTGGCCGGCACTCTCGCGTAGATGCCGGCGGGCGTGCTAGAAGCCGCAGTAGACGAGACTGCCGCCGTCGCTCAGGAGGTCGTCGCGGACCCAGCCGGACGTACCGGTGGTGTCGTTCCGGAGGTACGTCCAGGTCTCATTGGTGTTGCCGATGCGCGTGTAGCAGTGGTAGTCGAGGCGGTGGGTGTTGTAGGCGATGCCGTTGCTGGCACAGCTGGTGCTGGATCCGCTTCTCTCGTTGGCGCCGTTGGCCGTCCTGTTCCAGGCGCTGCTGTCCATGTCGGAGGCGGTCCTGCCGCAGGACGCGGCCGCGGTGGCCGGGGTGGAGAGGGCGAGCGGGACGGCCATGGCCACCGCCGCCAGGGCGGGTACGACAGCTGCGATTCGACGCTTCACTTTTGAACCCCCATGAATGCGTTCTCGGTTGGCGCTGCTTCCCCAGACCGCTGGACGACACCTGAGCGAAACAGCGACCACAGCACCAATCGGTGCGCAAGTGGCGTCAGTACGATCACAGCCGAAAAGACACTGAAGAAATAATTCCGCCCTCAACCGTCCGATTAATGTCCATGAGAGACCGAAAACACCGGAAGAGGAAATGCGCCACTCCACAGTCGTTTCGGCCGGAAGCGCCCCCTTGACGAACATCCGAGTCCCGTTGGGCACAGACGTCCTGCCAGATGGGCGGGGTGGCGCGCGATGAGCTTCCGGCTTCGGGTACTCGGCCTGCTGATGCTGGTCGCGATGGCCGCCACCGCCGCCACCGGCTGGTTGACCCTGCGTCAGGCGAACCGCCAGGTCCAGGAGAGCGTCACCGCGGGACGGCAGGAGGTCTCCCGGATCACCGGCGACCTCCGCGCGTACGGGTTCGCGCACAGCACCTGGGAAGGCCTCTCGCCGACGGTGAGCCGCCTGGCCAAGGACACCGGCCAGCGCATCCGGGTCGCCACCGAGAACGACGTCCTGCTCGCCGATTCCGACGCGCTCGAGGGCCGTGCCCCCCGCCCGGTGAGCAACCAACCGCCCGTGCTGGTCGACCCGCGCCCCCTCCTGCGGATACCCGCGCGACAGCTACCGCGGACCTCGATGAAGCTGACGGCGACCGCGATCGCCCAGTACCGCGCCGAAGCCGTGTACGCGGCCTGCCTGACCCGGGCGGGGGCCGACGTGACGGTCCGGCCGGACGACACCGGCGTGCCGCGGATCAGCACGGAGCGCCGGACGGAACAGTGCGAGGAGCCGAAAGGCGAACCGGACCCGCAGACTCCGAAGGACCTCGAGGTGATTCGGACATGCGAGTCGGAGCAGCAGCTCACCACCTGCCTGCAGCGGGTGTTCAACGAGCGCGTGGGCTCCGCCGCCCCGCCACGCCTGGTGATCCGTCTCGGCGTCCGGGACGAGTCCCCGCCCGCCCTGGCCGCGGCACCCACGATGGCCGTCGCAGGGGGCGTCGCCCTCGCCGCCGTGCTCGGCGCCCTGCTCCTGAGCCGGGCGGTGCTGCGCCCGGTCCGTGCCATGACCCTGGCCGCCGGGGGGCTGGGCGAGGGAGACCTGGGGAGGCGGGTGCCCGTCTCCGGCCGGGACGAGATCGCCCAACTCGGCCGTGCCTTCAACCGGATGGCGGAGTCCATACAGGCCGGCGAGGAACGCCAGCGCCGCCTCACCGGTGACATCGCCCACGAGCTGCGCACCCCGCTGGCCAATCTGCGCGGCTATCTGGAGGCCCTGCGGGACGGCGTCGTCGAGCCGACCCCCGAGCTGCTCGACTCCCTCCACGAGGAGGCGCTGCTGCAGCAGCGGATCGTGGACGACCTCCAGGATCTCGCGCTGGCCGAGGCCGGTGCGCTCACTTACCACCGGGTGCGCGTCGACCTGCGCGAGCTCCTCGAAGCCGCCGGCACGGCTCACCGTGCGCAGGCCGACGCGGCAGGTGTCGCGCTGCGGCTGGAGGCGCCGCGATCTGTGGAGGTCGTCGCCGACGCCGACCGACTGCGCCAGGTGGTCGGCAATCTGGTCGGCAACGCGCTGAGGGCCACGGCACCGGGCGGCACGGTGACACTGGCGCTGGCCCGGCGCGGCGATCTCGCGTCCGTTCAGGTGCGGGACACCGGAAAGGGGATACCCGCCGAGGACCTGCCGCATCTCTTCGACCGCTTCTGGCGGGCGGACGCGGCACGGGGCCGCGCCACCGGTGGAAGTGGCCTGGGGCTGTCCATCGCCCGCCAGATCGTGACCGACCACCAGGGGACGATCGCCGTGGAGAGCACCGTCGGCGTCGGCACGGCCTTCACCGTCACGCTGGCCACGACCGGGCCGTCGGCCGACGCCGGCTGATCGACCCCGGTCAGGACCCCGCGCGCGCTCGGGTGGGCGCCGAGCCGTCCACCAGGCGGTATCCCCGGCCGTACACGGTTTCCAGGTGGCGCGGCCGGGCGGGGTCGTCCCCCAGCTTCCGGCGCAGGTTGCGCACATGGGCGTCCACCGTGCGCTCGAGTACGTCGCTGTCGAAGCCGAAGGCGCGCTCGATGATCCGGGCCCGGGTGAACACCCGCCCCGGCTCGCGGGCCAGAGCCTCCAGTATCGAGAACTCCTTGGAGGTCAGCGCCACCGGCCGGCCTGCCACCCGGACCTCGAAGCGGGCGGTGTCCAGCTCGACCGCGCCGACCCGCAGCACCTCGCTCCCGGCCGCGCCGGCTTTCCTGGAGCGCCGCAGCAGGGCCCGTACCCGTGCGGTGAGTTCGCGGGGACTGTACGGCTTGGTGAGGTAGTCGTCGGCCCCCAGGTCGAGGCCGAGGAGCATGTCCTCCTCGGTGCTGCGCGCGGTCAGCAGCAGAATCGGTACCTCGCAGGCCTCGGCACGCAGGATGCGGCATACGTCGAGTCCGTCGACGAGCGGCAGCATCACATCGAGAACGATGAGATCGGGCCCCGTCGAACGCGCCCGTTCCAGCGCTGCCCGGCCGTCGGCCACGACCTGCACGGCGTTTCCTTCCCGTTCCAGATAAATCCGGATGAGACGAGATTGTTTTTCGTCATCTTCGGCGATCAGGATGCGCGCGCTCAACGATTCTCCTCAGCGAGGCTCTGCACGATTCCGGCACCGGTGATATCAGCGCGCCTCCGGAATTCCCACCTCCGGAAATCCCCGGGCCGGCCGCACTCGCTGCACAGTACCGCGAGAGACGTACGTCTCGGCCGGCCCGTTCCAGCACGCGATCGCCGAGGCGCACTCGCTGCCCGAGTCGTAATTCACGGACTTCGATCACTGCTACAGGGGAGTCCTTCGTCGGCGGGTGTCCGCCCCGGGCTGGGGATCGCCAGATCGCTCACCGGCTCAGCCGGCCGCACGCAGAGGCTCTTCGGTGAGGCGGTCCCGGCAGCTTCGGCAGTGTCCGGGCTCCTCGGCGCGGAAGGCGCGCTCGCAGCCGTCACAGGTCTGGAAGGGCAGCACGACCGGGCGCCCCACGTCAGACGGAAGTGGCGCAGGGGGCGGCACCGGCAGCGGGGTTTCGCGGAGGCGGAAGGCCAGGACGCTTGCCGGGCGGGCCCGGAAGCGGTCCGGGAGCCGTAGGGTCAGCAACTCCGTGATCTCCCGCGGCCCCACACCGGCCTCCAGCCACTCGGCGACGGCCGGTGCCAGTCGGGCGGCCTCCTGTGCGGAGAGGACGAGTCGGGGGTCGACCCGGCGCAGGGAGGTCAGTACGGCGACGGCCTCGGGGGCCGCGTCGGCGAGTACGGGCACCGCGCTTCCGAGCTCCTCCAGACCGGGCCCGAGCACCGCGCTTCCGGGCTCCTCGACACCGGGAGCGGGGACCGTGTCCCGTCTGGGCGTCTCCCGGACGGCAGTCCGGGCCCGGCGCGGCTTCGGCGGCTCAGGCGGGTCCTCCGGGGCGTCGCCGCCGGGGACGTCGTAGAAGTATGTGCGGGTGCGGACCTGGCCGGTGGGCATGCGCTCACGGCGGCGTTCCAGGTATCCGGCCGCTTCGAGCTCCCTGAGCGCTCGCGAGATGAGGATTTCGCCCTCGCTGAAGTGCTCGCACAGGGCGGTGATGGTGACGGAGGAGCCGTCGGGCAGGGAGGCGATGTACGCCGCGACGCCGATCGTGACCGCGCTGCCGCGCCGCTGGGCGAGGGCGTTGGAGATCACGGTGAAGTCGGCGGTCAGCCGGGTGCGTACATGGATCACGCCGGAGGTCGGAACTCCGGCGTCGGCGCGCAGGCGCGCGTTAGACTGCGAGTCATCCATCGGGAAGGCGTTCACTTCCTGATCGGTCAGGCCCTCGATCGGGATTGCAGTCCCGGCCGGGGGCCGTATCTGTTTGCGGTTGTCGCGGTGAACGTAACGGCCCGTTACCCGCCGCTGCAAGCCGGTCACTCGGACGGGTGACGCCCGCCTTCCGGCGTCGGGAGGGAGGGTGGGCGGGTAGTTCTTTCCCCCGGTTCTTTCAGGAGGTCAGCGGCCCGCCGGACTCTCGTGGGCAAGGGCCCGGTGAGCCCGCAAGGCGGACGGCGACCGGAATCCGGTTCCCTCGGGAACGGTCGCGCCCGGCCTTCACCCCGCAAAAAGCAGACGGCGCGTACAGCGCGTACCCGTTCGTACGCGCCGACGCGCCGCAGGGGCCCCGGCGGGGGACCTACTCGTCGTCCTCGGGCTTCTCCGCCTCGTTGATCTCCTCTTCGAGACCGAGCTGCTCGACGAGCCACTTGTCGAACTCGATCGCCGCGCGCACCCAGCTGACGGTCGAGGAGACGAAGTGCTCCAGGCTGACGCCCATGCCGATCAGCATCTGGGCCTCGCCGATCAGGCGGACCGTGCCGTCGTCGTGGGTGTGGCTGTAGACCTTGGGCCACAGGGTCCGGCGGTTCCAGTCGTCGATCGACTCCAGGATCTGCGGCTTGGCCTCGATCTCGTGGGGCCGGTCGTAGAACGTCCGCACGGAGAAGACCTGCTGGTCTCCCTCTCCCCGGAACATGAAGTAGGTGCGGAACTGCTCCCACGGCGCCGCGAGGTCTCCCTCGTCGTCGACGACGTACTTGAGCTCCATCTGGTCGAGGAGCTGCTTCACGAGGTCCTGATCCGGGACGACGGGGCCGGCCGGGCCGCCGGGCTGCGGCTCGGGCTGGCCCCCGAAGTTCGGAATCGAGGACGGGTCGATGGTCACCGTGAATTTCCCTTCGTACGGATTCCGCCATCCTCCCCCATGCGGGGAGGGGGGTGGCAAGCCCCGACAGAGCCTGTCAGCCCAGGGCTGACACGATCCGGTCAACTGCAACCTCCGGGTACCCGCAACCGTCCTCCTGAGCAGCCGACGAAGGGGGCTGTGCACATGCGGGCAGCGGACAGAGGTCATACCCGGTGGGGCATCGTCCTGCCGTTCCTGGCACTGCCGGTGGTGGTCCTCGGCGTGCTGATCACCGGCCTCTTCCTGTGGGCCTGGTCGGACGACGACGAGCCTCTCGACGACGCCCGCAGGGGCGCGGCGGCGACGGTCCCCTGCACCGAGGCCCTGGCCTTCGGCGCCGCCGAGCGCCCCGCGCACGCCCGCGCCCACGACTGCACCGTGCAGCGGGGCATCGACACCTCGTATTCGGCGGTGTTGCGGATGCCCCGCGAGGACGTCCGCGACTGGCTGCGCGAGACCTACCCGGACGCCCCTGCGCCCCGCACGGGCGGCGGCGCCTGCGGGGCGCTCTGCCTCGACGTGACCCACGAGAACGGTCTCCCCGGCACGGCGGAGGCGCACGTGGTGCGGGTGAGGGTGGAGCACGAGAACGCCGAGACCGCGCTGGTGCGCTTCTCGGCGTTCACGATGTGACCGGGGACGGTCCTACAGCGTCTTGCCCGTGGCCGGTCCGACCAGGAGCCCGTCCTCGAAGCGGTCCACCCGGACCGTGTCGCCGTCCTTGATCTCCCCGGACAGGATCTCCTTGGCGAGCCGGTCGCCGATGGCGGACTGCACGAGGCGGCGCAGCGGCCGGGCGCCGTACGCCGGGTCCATGCCCTCCTCCGCGAGCCAGGCCAGGGCCTCGGGCGTGATGTCGAGGGTAAGCCGCCGCTCGGCGAGCCGCTTGGCCAGGCGCTCCAGCTGGAGCTTCGCGATGCGCTCCAGCTCGGGCTTGGTCAGCGCCGAGAAGACGACCAGGTCGTCCAGGCGGTTGAGGAACTCCGGCTTGAAGGAGCTGCGCACCACCTCCAGCACCTGCTCCTTCTTCTCCGTCTCGCTGGTCAGCGGGTCGACCAGGAACTGGCTGCCCAGGTTCGACGTCAGCACCAGGATCGTGTTGCGGAAGTCGACCGTGCGGCCCTGGCCGTCCGTCAGGCGCCCGTCGTCCAGCACCTGGAGCAGGATGTCGAAGACCTCGGGGTGCGCCTTCTCCACCTCGTCCAGCAGGACGACGGAGTACGGCCGCCTGCGTACGGCCTCGGTGAGCTGGCCGCCCTCCTCGTAGCCGACGTAACCGGGCGGGGCGCCGACGAGGCGGGCCACGCTGTGCTTCTCGCTGTACTCCGACATGTCGATGCGGACCATCGCCCGCTCGTCGTCGAAGAGGAAGTCGGCGAGGGCCTTGGCCAGTTCGGTCTTGCCGACGCCGGTCGGGCCGAGGAAGAGGAAGGAGCCGGTGGGCCGGTCCGGGTCGGCGATCCCGGCGCGGGAGCGCCGTACGGCGTCGGAGACGGCCCGCACGGCCTCGGTCTGGCCGATGAGCCGCTTGCCCAGCTCGTCCTCCATGCGCAGCAGCTTCTGCGTCTCACCCTCCATCAGCCGCCCGGCGGGGATGCCGGTCCAGGCGGCGACGACGTCGGCGATGTCGTCGGAGCCCACCTCCTCCTTGACCATGGTGTCCTTCGCGACCTCCTCCTCGGCCTCCGAGGCGGCCTCCAACTCCTTCTCCAGGGCCGGGATCTCGCCGTAGAGGAGCTTGGAGGCGGTGTCGAAGTCGCCGTCGCGCTGGGCGCGTTCGGCCTGGCCGCGGATCTCGTCGAGGCGTTCCTTCAGCTCACCGACGCGGTTGAGGGACTGCTTCTCCTTCTCCCAGCGGGCGGTGAGGCCGCGCAGCTCCTCCTCCTTGTCGGCGAGGTCGCGCCGCAGCTTCTCCAGGCGCTCGCGGGAGGCGGCGTCGGTCTCCTTGCCGATCGCCAGCTCCTCCATCTTGAGCCGGTCGACGGCGCGCTGGAGTTCGTCGATCTCGACGGGCGAGGAGTCGATCTCCATGCGCAGCCGGGAGGCCGCCTCGTCGACGAGGTCGATGGCCTTGTCGGGCAGGAAGCGGGAGGTGATGTACCGGTCGGAGAGCGACGCGGCGGCGACGAGCGCGCTGTCGGCGATCTGCACCTTGTGGTGGGCCTCGTAGCGGCCCTTGAGCCCGCGCAGGATCGCGATCGAATCCTCGACGGTCGGCTCGGCGACCAGCACCTGCTGGAAGCGCCGCTCCAGGGCGGGGTCCTTCTCGATGCGCTCGCGGTACTCGTCGAGAGTGGTGGCACCGACCATGCGCAGCTCACCGCGGGCCAGCATGGGCTTCAGCATGTTCCCGGCGTCCATGGCGGAGTCGCCGCCCGCGCCGGCCCCCACGACGGTGTGCAGCTCGTCGATGAAGGTGATGATCTGCCCGTCGGAGTCCTTGATCTCGGCGAGGACGGTCTTGAGCCGCTCCTCGAACTCGCCCCGGTACTTGGCGCCCGCGACCATGGCTCCCAGGTCGAGTGCGACGAGCCGCTTGTCCTTCAGCGACTCGGGCACGTCGCCCTTCACGATCCGCTGGGCGAGGCCCTCGACGACGGCGGTCTTGCCGACGCCGGGTTCACCGATGAGCACGGGGTTGTTCTTGGTCCGGCGCGACAGCACCTGCACGACCCGCCGGATCTCCTGGTCCCGCCCGATGACGGGGTCGAGCCTGCCCTCCCGCGCGGCGGCGGTGAAGTCGGTCCCGAACTTCTCCAGGGCCTTGTACTGCCCCTCGGGGTCGGCCGTGGTCACGCGTCGTTGTCCTCGCGTCTTCTGGAAGGCGGCCTGGAGCTTCTTGGCGTCGGCCCCCTGCTTCGACAGCACCTCGCCGGCCGCGCCGCCCTTCGCGGCGAGGGCGATGAGGAGGTGCTCGGTGGAGAGGTACTCGTCGCCCAGGTCCTTGGCGCGGGCCTGCGCGTCGGCGACGACGGCGAGCATCTCGCGGTTGGGCTGGGGCGGCGCGACGGTCGACCCGGTCACGCTCGGCAGCCCGGCGAGCACGCGCTCGGCTCCGGAGCGTACGGCGGCCTGGTCGGCGTCGACCGCGGCGAGCAGGTCGGTGATGTTCTCGTTTTCCTGTCCCTGGAGCAGCGCGAGCAGCAGATGGGCAGGGGTGAGGTCGGCGTGTCCCTCGGTCACGGCCCGGTTGCTGGCAGCGTTGATCGCGTCCCGGCTCCGGTTGGTCAGCTCGGCGTCCACGTTCGCGTTCTCCTCCTTGCACTGACCCGAACGGCTTGCACAAAGTTGAGTCTAGTGCACTCAAGGACGGTTCCGGGAGGATCGGGGGTCTAAGTTCCGGGGGCATGGCGACCAAGTACTCCGTGGACCCCGGCGCTCCGGACCCGTCGTATCTCGATTTCTGGCGGGAGCGGCACCTGTGCACCCTGACGACTCCCCGCCCGGACGGCACTCCGCATCTGGTACCCGTCGGGGTCACATACGATCCCGAGGCCCGTCTGGCTCGGGTGATCACCAACAAGGCGAGCGCGAAGGTGCGGTACGTACGGGCCGCCGGGGAGCAGGGGGCGGCCGTGGCCGTCTGCCAGGTGGAGGGCCGCCGCTGGGCGACGCTGGAGGGCCGGGCCTTCGTCCACGAGGAGCGGGACCGGGTCGCCGAGGCGGAGCGGCGCTACGCGGAGCGCTACGGCAGGACCCCGTCACCGAACCCGTCACGCGTGGTGATCGAGATTCACCTGACCCGGGCGATGGGGCGAGGTTGACCGAAGTGAATATCCACACCGGTGATCGATTGGATCCGGCCACCGCCGGATCATGCCGATACCCGGAAATATCCCTGAAAACTGCAGCGGCGTCACCGTGTTCAGGTCACGGTGACGCCGCTGCGGGGGGAAGCACCTGAGCGATCTGTTACGACGGGGGAATCGCGTCAGGCACTGCGGGGGGTGGCAGAGATGGTCCTCGGGACGGGAGCGTCGGCCTCCACCTGCCGGTGGTCCCGTTGGTCCAGGTTCACAAAGATCATTCCGTACCGTACGGCACATCGCACTGGCTGCGGCGCCCCCCGAGGCCGCCGCAGACACCGGTAAGCCCGTACGTCCTCGTCGTCGTCCCGCGTGACGACCACCGGCTCGCCGAAAACGGTCACCATCAACGAGTCACCGCTGTGGGGGATGGCGGTGACCAGGTCGATGAAGTGCCAGCCGGAGCGGTAGGCGGTGGCCATTTCACGGCGGAAGGAGCGGTCGTCGGGTGGAGTGGTCACGTCAGCTCCCCGCCCCGCCGGCGCCGGGGCTCGGCCACTGGGTGTTGTCCGTAGCTGCTGCGACGCTCGCAACCGCCGCCGGCCACTGCGTGTTCGCCCGGGTTTCGCGCTCCTCATCGGAGAAGCCACTCAGTGCACCGAGGGCTACAACGGCGGAGAAGGCGGCGACAAGCACCGAGCGAAGCATTTTGTTACGCATAGTCGGCTTCGTCCTCACTTGAAGGTCCCCTTTTCCCCCGTCGAGTACGACGATGGCTCATTCGGGCACGTCATGGCCACACAATCGATGCATCATGTTCCTGCATGTTCAGGACCCTGGGGGGTGGAGATTTGGGCGCTAATCGGACTAAGGGTGCGCATACCCACCCGATTACCGAGCTGTGTGAAGCAGGGAGTCGTCTCTATACCACAGCTCTGCGCACCGGACGGGTGGCGCGCGCTGAGGTGGAGTCAGCTCCCTGCCTCGTCGAACTCGCTCTCCTGCACCCCGATCCCGACGATCCGGCCTGGCTGCGCCCGGTGCCCCCGGCGCTCGCGCTGGCACAGCATCTGCACCCCCTCGAGCGGGAGATCACCGAACGCAGGCGTCTGTCCGTACAGCTCGCGGACACCTTCGAGCCGTTCATGGCGATGGGCATGCAGGCGACGGCCACCAGCGACTCCATCACCGTGCTGGAGGGCGGGGAGCGCATCAACGCGGCGCTCAACCTCGCCACCGCCCAGTGCCGGACGGAGCTTTTGACCGTGCAGCCCAGTGACCGTGTCTCCGAACGGAGCCTGCTGCGAAGCCTGGAGCGGGACAAGCCCCTCATCGATCGTGGCGTGAAGGTCCGGAGCCTGTACCAGCACACCGCTCGTTACAACCCGGAGAAGCTGGCCTACGTCGCCCGCCTCTCCGAAGGGAAGGTCGAGTACCGCACCATCGACGAGCTGGTCGAGCGCTTGATCATCTGCGACGAGACCGTCGCGTTCATCCCGGCACGCGACGACCAGCAGGTGGCTCTGGAACTGCGTCATCCCGGGCTCGTCCGCTACCTGATCAAGGTCTTCGAGTACCTCTGGGACCGCGCGGTTCCGATGAGCACCGGCGCGCCCTACGAGGTGGCGTCCGACGGCATCACCGAGATCCAGCACTCCATAGCCAAGCTCCTGGTGGAGGGCCACGTGGACGAGGCCATCGCACGCCGCCTCGGCATGAACGTCCGCACCTGCCGTGCCCATATCGCCAAGCTGGCGTCGGCCCTGGGCAGCGGCAGTCGAGCCCAACTCGGGTACCTCATCGCGCGGTCCGGGATGCTCAAGCAGGACGACGGAACCGGAGGAAGTCCCGAGTGACGTCCGTGCCACACCCGGAGCACGGCTCGGAGGAAGTGTGCCCCGGCGGGGCGGGGCTGTACGAACAGGCCCTGCGTGAAGGCCATGTGACGGCCGATGCCGCCCGAGCCGCGCCGTGTCTCATGGACTTCGGCCTGCTGCAACCCGCCGTCGACGACCTTCATCGGCTGGAGCCCGTCGCGCCGGCCGTCGCCCTCCACCGGCTGCTGCGGACCTCCGGCGAACGGATCGCCCAGGAACGCCGGCGGGAGGAACGGCTGGCCGCCGCCTTCGAACCGCTTATGGACCTCGAAGGGCACCGCGCGGTCGCGGACGCCACCCCGACACTCCGGCTCCTCAGCGGAAAGGGCCGGATCAACGAGGCCCTCACGAAGGCCCTGGCGGACGCGTCCCGGGAGTTGCTCACGATCCAGCCGCGCACCGGCCTGCCCAGGGAACAAGTCGCAGCGGCCTACGCCGTCGCCATCCGCCGCGACCAGGCGCTGCTGGACCGCGGCGGCCGTATCCGCACCCTCTACCCGCACACCCTGCGGCACTCCCCCACGACCGTCGCCTACCACGACCGGCTCTCGGGAGACATCGAGGCGCGGGCGCTGGACGAGATCACCGACCGGCTCATCATCGTCGACCGGGAGGTCGCGTTCATCCCCGCCGACGGCAACGGCGTGGCCCTGGAGATCCGCCACCCCGCCATCGTCGGATACATGGCCACCACCTTCGACCGGCTCTGGCGCCTCGCCACACCGGTCTTCCCCGAAGCCGCCCCCCAGCCCTCCCACGACGGCATCACCCCCCGCCAGCACGCCATAGCCGCCCTCCTCGTCGAAGGCCACACCGACGCCGTCATCGCCGACCGGCTGGGGATGAACATCCGTACCGCACGCGTGCACATCGCCAAGCTGGCGGCGACGCTGGGGAGCCGGAGCAGGGCGCAGCTCGGTTACCTCATCGGGCGGTCCGGGATCCTGGATCGGGCACGCTGAGGGACGGGGACGCGGCCGAGGGGGGCGGGCCGTCCAGGCCCGCCTGGGCGATGCGCACGCCGAGCTGGGTACGGCTGGCCGCCCCCAGCGTCTCCGAGAGCCGCGCGATGTGCGCCCGGCAGGTCCGGACGCTTATGCCCAGCCGTTCCGCGATGACGGCGTCCTGATGCCCCTCCGCCAGCAGCGCCGCGATCGACCGCTCCCGGTGGGAGATGCCCTCGATGCCCGTATCGGGGAGCGGGGCCGTGAGGGGGATGGCGAGGCGCCACAGCCGTTCGAAGACCGTGACGAGGTACTCGACGATCGCCGGGTGCCGTAGTTCGAGGGCCATGGTGCGGTCGGAGTTGGCGGGGATGAACGCCACCGTCCGGTCGAAGAGGATCAGCCGGTCGATCACCTCGTCCAGTGTGCGCGCCTCCACCGCGTCGCCCATCAGCTCCAGGTAGTTCAGCAACCCCTGCCCGTGCCGGGCGACATGGGTGTACAGGTCCCGCATCCGCACGCCCCGGCCGCGCAGCGCCAGCGCCCGGTGCAGCCCCTCGGAGAGCTCCGCCTCGCGGCGGATGCCGCCGGGCTGCACCGTGAGGACCTCGGCCGTGCACGCCTGGGTCGCCTCGTCCATCGCCGCCTGGATCCGGGCGAGCCCGTCCAGGACCCGGATCGCCGGGCCCTCCGCCGCCGGCGCGGCCGGCCGCACCCGGTGGCCCAGCCCCGCGTACCGCTCGACGGCCGCGACGGCCGAACCCACCCGCCGCCGGCTCGCGCTGACCTCGTCGTACATCCCGCGCAGCAGCCGGGTCATGACCTCCTGCGGGGAGGTCGGCACCAGCCAGTCCATGTCGTCGGGGTCCGGGTGCAGCAGGGCGAGTTCCAGCAGGCAGGGCACCGGCTCCGCGTCCCGGCGCGGCACCCGGCCGCGCCGTACGGCCCGGGAATACACGCGATCCCCGGTCTCGCACAGCCGGTCGGCACCATGGGGATGCTCATCCGCCCCGTGCCCGGCCATCGCCCATCCCACCCCCGGTATCGCCGCCTTTCCGCAGCGCAACTATGCGCGGACCGGACGTGCTCCGCAACACGGCTCCCCGCACGACGACCGCCGGAAGCCACCGGTACGCACCGGTATCTCCGGGCTCGGTTCGTCCGGTCGAAGGTCCTGTCGCAGGTCCTGTCACGGCTCCGGTCGCAGCGGAAAACCAGGGGTGGTGAACCCGCCTCTCTGGGCGGCTACTTCAGGCCGATCGCCCGGCACGCCGCCTTGTACTCGGCCGTGCAGATGTCCGACAGCTTGTAGATGTCGTCCGCGACCACCGTGTCCTTGATGTTCTCCTTGGTGAGCGCGACCACCGGCACGAGCTGCGCCGGAATGCCCTTGTCGGTGGGGCTGTCGACCTTGTCGCGGGTGAGGGCGGCGAACTGGATGTCGCGGCCCTGGACCTTGGCGACGGCCATCTCCGCGGCGTTCTCCGCCTCCTGCGGGTAGGACTTGTACACGCTCATGTACTGGTCACCGGAGATGATCCGCTGCACCGCGGGCAGCTCCGCGTCCTGCCCGGTGATCGGCGGCAGTTCGGTCACGCCCGCGGCCCCCAGCGCCTTGACGATGCCGCCCGCCATGCCGTCGTTGGCGGAGTACACCGCCGCGATGTTGCCCTTGCCGATCTTCGCGATGGCCTTCACCATGTTGGCTTCGGCGTTCTCCGGCTTCCAGTCCGTGGTGTCGAAGGACTGGGCGATCGTCACCTTGCCGTTCAGCTCGGACATCGCCCCGGCCTTGAACTGCTTGGCGTTGGGGTCCGTCGGCGAGCCGTTCATCATGACGATCTTGTCGGAGAGGCTCGCCTTCTCACCGATGGCCTCCAGCAGGGAGCGCCCCTGGACCTCGCCGACCAGCTCGTTGTCGAAGGAGATGTACGCGTCGATCGGGCCCTCGGCCAGCCTGTCGTAGGCGATGACCGGGATGCCGGCCTCCTTGGCCTTCTCCACGCCGCTCGCGATGGCCTTGGCGTCGACGGCGTCCAGCAGGATCACGTCGACCCGGTCGTCGATCATCTGCTGAAGCTGGCTCGCCTGCTTGTCCGCGCTCGCCTCGGCGTTGGCGTACTCGACGCGGCCCTTGTCGTTGGTGAGCGACTCGACCTTCGTCTTGATGATCGGGTAGTCGAAGTTCTCGTAGCGCGTGTTCGCCTTCTCCGGCAGCAGCAGTCCGACGGTGATGTCGTTGCCCTTGGCCGGGCTCGCGTCGTCACTGCTCCCCGTCGCGTTGAGCACGCCGCAGCCGGCGAGCGTGACGGACATCGCGGCGGCTGCCACGGATATGGAGAGAGGACGACGCATGCGGGAGCTCACTTCACGTGTGATTCGGACGTGGGCACAGCTTTGCGGCCCATGTGACTGAAAAGCCAACGCGGACGCGCCCCCAGCGTCAAGCGGAACCACTTAACGAGATGGCAACACCACGCTCCGCAAGCGTTGTGAAGACTCTGCGGAATCACCTTCAAGTGGCGTACACCACCCGGTCATCCACGGGAGACCCCGCGAAACCAGGGCAAGACCTGCAAAGCGCGCGAAAAGGGCCGGGAGTCGACTCCCGGCCCTTCACATGCGTACGCGCGTCAGTCGGACTGCTGCTGCCGCTTCGGCCGCCACACCACCAGCGCGCTGGTCTGCTGCACCTCCTGGTACGGCACCAGGTCGCGGCGGTACGACGCGTGCACCGCGGCCTCGCGCTGGCGCATCGCCGCCGCCGCGCCGTCGAGCGCGTCCTGCATCTCGGCCACCCTCGCCTGGAGCGCGGCGACCTGGTTCTCCAGTTCGATGATGCGCTTGATACCGGCCAGGTTGATGCCCTCGTCCTGCGACAACTGCTGGACGGTGCGCAGCAGTTCGATGTCACGGGCCGAATAGCGGCGTCCCCGGCCGGCGGTGCGGTCCGGGGAGACCAGACCCAGCCGGTCGTACTGGCGCAGGGTCTGCGGGTGCAGGCCGGACAGCTGGGCCGCCACCGAGATGACATAGACCGGGGTCTCCTCGGTCAGTTCATACGGATTGCGCCGACGACCGTCCATCTGACTCATGCTCCCTTCGCGGCCTGGAACAGATCCGCCCGCGGATCCTCACCCGCGGTCGCCTCTCGGTACGCCTCGAGTGCGTCACGAGCATTCCCCGACAGGTCCTTCGGAACACTCACCTCCACGGTGACCAGCAGGTCGCCGCGGGTGCCGTCCTTACGGACCGCGCCCTTGCCCCGGGCGCGCATGGTACGCCCGTTGGGCGTGCCCGGCGGCAGCTTCAGCGTGACGGGCGGGCCGCCCAGGGTGGGCACCCGCACCTCGCCGCCGAGGGCCGCCTCGGCGAAGGTCACCGGGACGGTGACCGTGAGGTTGTCCTCCTTGCGGCCGAACACCGCGTGGGCGCCGACGTGCACGACCACGTAGAGGTCACCCGCCGGCCCGCCGCGCTCGCCCGGCGCTCCCTTGCCGCGCAGCCGGATCCGCTGGCCGTCGCTGACGCCTGCGGGAATGCGCACCTGCATGGTCCGCGAGGACTTGGCCCGGCCGCTGCCCTTGCAGACCTCGCAGGCGTTCTCCGCGATCAGGCCGCGGCCCTTGCAGTCCGGGCAGGGGTCGGTCAGGGAGAAGCCGCCGCCGCTGCCCCGGGCGACCTGCCCGGTGCCGACGCAGGTCGGGCACACGCGCGGCGTGCCGTTCTTGTCGCCGGTGCCCGAACAGGCCTTGCAGGGAGACTGCGACGACATGCGCAGCGGGACGGTCGCGCCCTCGATCGCCTCCGTGAAGCTGAGCGTGACCTCGGACTCGATGTCCTGGCCGCGCCGGGGTTGCGTACGCGTCCCCGGCCCGCCCGCGCCGCCGCGGTTGAACAGGCCCCCGAAAACGTCACCGAGACCGCCGCCGAAGCCGCCGGCCCCCTGGCCGCCGCCCTGGGCGCCGCCTCCGAAGAGGTCGCCCAGGTCGAAGTTGAAGGAGCCGCCCGCGCCGCCCGGCCCCGGGCGGAAGCCGCCGTTGCCGAAGAGGGCGCGTGCGTCGTCGTACTCCTTGCGCTTCTTGGGGTCGCCGAGGACGTCATTGGCCTCGGAGATCTCCTTGAAGCGCTCCTCCGCCTTGACGTTTCCCTTGTTGGCGTCCGGGTGGTTCTCGCGGGCGAGCTTCCGGTACGCCTTCTTGATCTCGGCCTCGGTGGCGTCCTTGGGGACGCCGAGGACCTTGTAGTAGTCCTTCTCGATGAAGTCCTTGGTGCTCATCCTCGACGCCCCTCCTTCCCTTCGTCTATGACGTCAGCCCTCGTCCGGGCCACCGCTCTCCTTGTCGTCGGCGTCGGCGGACTCGTCCGCCTTGACCGTCTGCGCCCCCGGCTGGGGTTCGGCCACGGCCACCCGCGCGGGGCGGATGGTGCGCTCGCCGATCCGGTACCCGGGCTGCAGAATCGCCACGCACGTCGTCTCGGTGACGTCCGGTGCGTAGGAATGCATCAGGGCTTCGTGGATCGTCGGGTCGAAGGGCTCGCCCTCCTTGCCGAACTGCTGCAGGCCCATCTTCGCCGCGGTGCTCTCCAGCGACTCGGCGACGGACTTGAAGCCGCCGACCAGTTCGCCGTGCTCCCGCGCGCGGCCGATGTCGTCGAGCACGGGCAGGAGCTCGGTCAGGAGGTTCGCGATGGCGATCTCCTTGACCGCGATCCGGTCACGCTCGACCCGGCGGCGGTAGTTCTGGAACTCGGCCTGGAGGCGCTGGAGGTCCGCCGTGCGCTCGGTGAGCGCCGTGCGGGCCTGGTCCAGCTGGGCCACCAGAGCCACGTCCTGGCCCGTGTCCCCGGCCGGGGCCGCCCCCTCCTCCTCGGAGGGGGAGGCGGCCTTCGGCTCGGCGTCTTCGGAGGTGGCGCCGGAAGGGACGTCGGGCTGCTGCTCGTCGAAGCCCGGGGTCTCCTCCGTCACGCGGCACCGTCCTTCCGGTCCTCGTCGACGATCTCGGCGTCGACGACGTCGTCGTCAGCGGCCTTGGCACCACCGGCGGCACCGGCGTCACCGGCGGGACCACCCGCGGCCTGGGCCGCATTGGCGTCCGCGTACATGGCCTGGCCGAGCTTCTGCGAGACGGCCGCGACCTTCTCGGTGGCGGTGCGGATCTCGGCGGAGTCCTCGCCCTTGAGCTTCTCCTTCAGCTCGGCGACGGCCTCCTCGACCTCGGTCTTGATCTCGCCCGGGACCTTGTCCTCGTTGTCCTTGAGGAACTTCTCGGTCTGGTAGACGAGCTGCTCGCCCTGGTTGCGGGACTCGGCGGCCTCGCGGCGCTTGTGGTCCTCCTCCGCGTACTGCTCGGCCTCCTGGCGCATGCGGTCGACCTCGTCCTTCGGCAGCGAGGAGCCGCCGGTGACGGTCATCTTCTGCTCCTTGCCCGTGCCCAGGTCCTTCGCGGTCACGTGCATGATGCCGTTGGCGTCGATGTCGAAGGAGACCTCGATCTGCGGGACGCCGCGGGGCGCCGGCGGCAGACCGGTCAGCTCGAACATCCCGAGCTTCTTGTTGTACGCCGCGATCTCGCGCTCGCCCTGGTAGACCTGGATCTGCACGGACGGCTGGTTGTCCTCGGCGGTGGTGAAGATCTCGGACCGCTTGGTCGGGATCGTCGTGTTCCGCTCGATGAGCTTGGTCATGATGCCGCCCTTGGTCTCGATGCCGAGGGACAGCGGGGTGACGTCGAGGAGCAGGACGTCCTTGACCTCGCCCTTGAGGACTCCGGCCTGCAGGGCGGCGCCGATGGCGACGACCTCGTCCGGGTTGACGCCCTTGTTGGCGTCCTTGCCGCCGGTCAGCTCCTTGACGAGCTCGGCGACGGCGGGCATACGGGTGGAGCCGCCGACCAGGACGACGTGGTCGATCTCGCTGATGGAGATGCCGGCGTCCTTGATGACGTTGTGGAACGGCGTCTTGCAGCGCTCCAGGAGGTCCGCGGTCAGCTGCTGGAACTGGGCGCGGGTGAGCTTCTCGTCGAGGTGCAGGGGGCCCTCGGCGGAGGCGGTGATGTAGGGCAGGTTGATCGAGGTCTCGGTGGACGAGGACAGCTCGATCTTCGCCTTCTCGGCGGCCTCGCGCAGACGCTGCAGGGCCATCTTGTCCTTGCCCAGGTCCACGCCGTGGCCGGACTGGAACTGCTGGACCAGGTAGTCGACGACGCGCTGGTCCCAGTCGTCACCACCGAGGTGGTTGTCACCGTTGGTGGCCTTCACCTCGACGACACCGTCGCCGATCTCCAGCAGCGAGACGTCGAACGTACCGCCACCGAGGTCGAAGACCAGGATGGTCTGGTCGTCCTTGTCGAGCCCGTAGGCCAGGGCGGCCGCGGTCGGCTCGTTGACGATGCGCAGCACGTTCAGACCGGCGATCTCGCCGGCCTCCTTCGTGGCCTGGCGCTCGGAGTCGTTGAAGTACGCCGGGACGGTGATGACCGCGTCGGTCACCTTCTCGCCCAGGTAGGACTCGGCGTCCCGCTTCAGCTTCTGGAGCACGAAGGCGCTGATCTGCTGCGGGTTGAAGGGCTTCCCGTCGAGCTCGATCTTCCAGTCGGTGCCCATGTGACGCTTCACGGAGCGGATGGTCCGGTCCACGTTCGTGACCGCCTGGCGCTTGGCCACCTCTCCGACGAGCACCTCACCGTTCTTGGCGAAGGCGACGACGGACGGCGTGGTCCTGGCGCCCTCGGCGTTGGTGATGACGGTGGGCTCGCCGCCCTCCAGAACGCTGACGACGGAGTTAGTCGTGCCCAGGTCGATGCCGACCGCACGTGCCATGGTTGATTCCTCCAGCTGACTTGAGTGGAACGGACTCAAGTGTGCACGACGGCCCCCCACCGGTCAACAGAGCTGAGTCGAGCAGGCTCAACTCTTATCCGTTCCTTACGCGCAATGGCGCTCTGACCTGCGTCGATACGCTGCGTCTAGGGCTGTACACCGGTACACGCGAGAGGGTGAACACCACCACGAGCGTCCCTCCCGCGACCCACCACAGGGCGCCCGCCCCGATCCAGCCGGCATGCGCGAGTACCCCGACGAGCATCCCGGACAACGCCCCGGTTCCCAGCAGCAGACTCGCCCCCGGCGCGGTCAGCCCGAGCCGCCGCAGCCGGTGCGCCAGATGGTCGGGCCCGCTGCGCGCGACACTCCGCCCGCCCAGCCGCCGCGACGCCAGCACGAGGACGGCATCGGCGGCCACCACCGCGGTCAGCGCGAACAGGACACCCGCGCTCTCCCCCAACCCGAACCCGGCCCGGGCGTACACGGTCCCCACGGCGATCACGAACCCCGCGGCCATGGACCCGCAGCCGCCCAGCGCCACCCGCGCGGGGTGCCAGTTGTGGAGAAGGAGGCCGGTCAGCGCGGCGGCCAGCACGCTCATCAGCCCCGCGATCCCGTCCATCACCTCGACGGCCGCACAGGCCGCCGCCCCGAAGGCGGCGACCACCCCGACCGTACCCGCCAGCCCGTCGGCGTGATCGAGCCCCCGGAACCCGAACACCACCGCCACGATCCACACGACGGCCAGCAGTCCGGTCCCCAGCCCCGTCTCCCCGTACGGCACGACACACGCCGCCGCCACGGCCGTACCGGCGGCCAGCACCCGCCGCCGCAACCGCAGCACGTCACCGGCGAGCCCGAGCAGGGCGACGGCACCCGCGGCGACGAGCACTCCCCGAGTCCCGTCGGCGGACGGCGCGACCCCCAGCCACTCGCCACCCCCCACGACCAGCCCGGTGACGAGCACGACGGCGAAACCGCCGGACAGCGGCACGTCCCGCTGCCGGCGCCGCTCGACCAGCCGCAGCCGCAGGGCGGGGGCCCGCAGGGCGGCGGCGAGCACGGCGGTGAGGACGAGGGCGGTGGCGGCGGCGGTGATCCCGTAGAGCACGGATATAAGTTAGGCGGGACTATGACATTTCGGTATGAATAACACGACGGGATGGACGACGAGATTCGCGACGGAACCGGCATCGGGACGGCGGCGGCACGCAGGGCGGATCGCGACCGGATCCGGTCCGCTCCTGAGGCAACCCTCAGCGATTCAGATCACTGCCGACCCGGCTACAGTGCGGCGGAGGATGAGGGTAGTCTCAGACGGACTGCATAAGTTACCGCTTAGTAATTTCGGGGAACCGTAAAAACGACAGGTCACCCCGACGAAACCCCTCGCAGGCCCGAGGAGCCCCCATGCAACTCGCCGCGATCATCGTGTCGCTGGTACTGACCGTGGTCGGCGTCGCGCTGCTCGCACGCGCGATCGGCCAGTTCGTCCGGTATTTCAAGCTCGGCCAGCCCGTGCCCGAGGGCGCCCGGACCGACAACCCCTACCAGCGCAGCGTGACCCTGGTGCGTGAGTTCCTCGGCCACACGCGGATGAACCGCTGGGGCATCGTCGGCGTCGCCCACTGGTTCGTGGCGATCGGCTTCCTGACGCTCCCGCCGACCATCATCACCGCGTACGGCCAGCTCTTCCAGGCCGACTGGACGCTCCCGGTGATCGGCGGCTTCCTGCCGTACGAGCTCTACATCGAGTTCATCGCCGCGATGACCACCCTCGGCATCGCCACGCTGATGGTCATCCGCCTGCTGAACCTGCCCTCGCGGCCCGGCCGCAAGTCGCGGTTCGCCGGTTCGAAGATGGGCCAGGCCTACTTCGTCGAGTACGTCATCCTCACCATCGGCCTCGCCATCTACGTGCTGCGCGGCCTGGAGGGTGCGCTGCACCACGTGGACCACTACGAGGCGGCGTACTTCGCGTCGTACCCGCTGGTCCTGGCCTTCAAGGGCCTGAGCGTGGCCGCCCTGCAGAACCTGGTCTACTTCTTCGCGATGATCAAGCTGGGCACGACCATGATCTGGATGATCACGGTCTCGCTCAACACCAACATGGGCGTGGCCTGGCACCGCTTCCTCGCCTTCCCGAACATCTGGTTCAAGCGCGAGGCGAGCGGCGGCACGGCCCTCGGTGCCCTGCAGCCGATGACCTCCGGCGGCAAGCCCATCGACTTCACCGACCCGGGCGACGACGACGTGTTCGGTGTCTCCCAGGTCGAGCAGTACTCCTGGAAGGGCCTGCTGGACTTCTCCACCTGCACCGAGTGCGGCCGCTGCCAGTCGCAGTGTCCCGCCTGGAACACGGGCAAGCCCCTCTCCCCCAAGCTGCTGATCATGTCGCTGCGGGACCACGCGCACGCCAAGGCGCCGTACCTGCTGGCCGGCGGCGGCAAGACGATGGAGGGCGAGGAGAAGGCGTCCGAGGAGGCCCTCAAGGACGTCCCCGCCGCGGCCCTCGCGGAGGCCGAGCGCCCCCTGGTCGGCACGGCCGAGGAGAACGGCGTCATCGACCCGGACGTCCTGTGGTCCTGCACCACCTGCGGCGCCTGCGTCGAGCAGTGCCCGGTCGACATCGAGCACGTCGACCACATCGTCGACATGCGCCGCTACCAGGTGATGATCGAGTCGTCGTTCCCGTCCGAGGCGGGCACGATGCTCAAGAACCTGGAGAAGAAGGGCAACCCCTGGGGCCTGGCGAAGAAGCAGCGCCTGGAGTGGCTCAAGGAGGTCGACTTCGAGGTCCCGGTCGTCGGCAAGGACATCGAGGACCTGTCCGAGGTCGAGTACCTCTACTGGGTCGGCTGTGCGGGTGCCCTCGAGGACCGCGCCAAGAAGACCACCAAGGCCTTCGCGGAACTCCTCCACATCGCGGGCGTCAAGTTCGCGATCATGGGCGGCGACGAGAAGTGCACCGGTGACTCCGCCCGGCGTCTCGGCAACGAGCCCCTGTTCCAGGAGCTCGGCATGGAGAACGTCATGGCGCTGAACATGGCGTTCGGCGAGGAGATGGACGACGAGGGCAAGGTCGTCGCGGAGTCGGCGAAGCCCAAGTCGGCCAAGAAGATCGTCGCCACCTGCCCGCACTGCCTCAACACGCTCGGCAACGAGTACCCGCAGCTCGGCGGTGACTACGAGGTCATCCACCACACGCAGCTGCTGCAGCACCTCGTCGACGAGGGCAAGCTGATCCCGGTCACGCCGGTCGAGGGCATCATCACGTACCACGACCCGTGCTACCTGGGCCGCCACAACAAGATCTACACGCCGCCGCGCGAGATCATCGCCGCCGTCCCGGGCGTCCGCAACGAGGAGATGCACCGCCACAAGGAGCGCGGCTTCTGCTGTGGCGCGGGTGGTGCGCGGATGTGGATGGAAGAGCGCATCGGCAAGCGCATCAACAACGAGCGCGTCGACGAGGCACTGTCGGTCAACCCCGACATCGTCTCGACGGCCTGCCCCTTCTGCCTGGTCATGCTCACGGACTCCGTCAACGGCAAGAAGAACGACGGCAAGGCGAAGGAGTCCATCCAGGTGGTGGACGTGGCCCAGCTGCTGCTGGACTCGGTGAAGACGCCGGTCCCGGCGGAGGACGAGGGCGACGACCCGAACGACGACGGCGAGCCGCCGGCCGGCACGTCGGACTCTACGAGCGCACCGGAGCCGGAGCCGGTGAAGTAGCCGGTCTCCGCCGGCCGTTCCAACCCCTTCGAAGCCCCCTGCCCGATCTTCGGGTGGGGGGCTTCGGCGTTGCCCGCGGTTTATCGGGCAGGACGGCAGGGGTCACGGGTCCGGAAGACTGCGGTGCCTCAGAAGGAGTTCGACGCTGGTCAGGTCCTCCGACTGGGTTGCCGGAAGGGCCCGTTGCGAGACGGATCCGCGAACCGACAGACGCTGCCCGGGATGACTCGCCTCGACCGGGTCGCCATGTCTCAGCAGGACATCCAGCGGTCCACCTCTCGTGCCCGGGTGTCCAACGCGGTGCGGACAGCGGCCGGCGCGGGCCGGGGACTGCCGGGCACCTGCACGTCGGGCTGGACGCCACCAGCCTCGTGGCCGAGCCCGGGAGGCGGTACGTCCACGGCGATCCCGGCGCGCCGCGCAAGTGCGACCGCCGTCGCCACGAACCCCTCGGAGAGCGCGAGGATCACGGAGTGTCCCGTACGGCAGTGCCAGGCGACCAAGCCGCGTGCGAACTCCGCGTACACGGCCGGATCGACCTCGAGTGTGTCCGGGTCGCCCGGGTGCTTGTGGCCGATTCCCGACGGCAGCCCGAGCTCCGCCTCGAAGACCTCGACCTGCCGTACGAAGAGGCGGCCGGCGCCGTTCGAGGGGTTCCACAACGTCTCGTCACCGATGTCGAAGTACATGCTCATCGTCGCTCCCCCTGCTCGGCTGCCCCTGCGCAGGCTAGAAGATCAGGCCGCCGGCAGGCACGTCCTGGCACGTACCCGACGAGGCCGGACCGGCCTGGCGGGGCTGCCGCGTGCTTGGCAGGATCCCGGTATGCAGTTCGACGATCCCGGCAGCCTCACCGACGTGTGCACACAGCGGCTCGGCGAGAGGACCGGCCGGCAGTTCGCCGCCATGGCCCGTCGCGGCTTCCGGCTGGCTCCTGCGACGGGTGTGGCCCGGGCGACAGGCCGGTGCCGGCTCGGCGGTCCCGCGCTCCTCGAACCGGGAACCCCCTGGCCCGAGCTGAGCGGCGTCCCGCTGTCCCCGCACGCCGTCCTGGACACGGACGCCCTCGCCCCCTGGCTGGGTTCCGAACTGCCCGCGCGGCCCGGCCTGCTGAACTTCTTCTACCTGGATCCGGACCTGCCGTACGAGGAGTACCGCAAGCTGGACGTGTACCAGCCCGGGGTGTGGCGCGTCCTTCCCGCCGACCCGGCACGGGCGGTCGCCGTCACCGCCCCCCGGCCTGCGCGGAGTTACCCGGCGATGCCCGTCCACGCGGCCGAGGTGACCATGCTCCCGGACTGCTGGGACGTCGAGGACGACGACCTCGAGTTCGACCGGGACGAACACTGGGGAGTGTCCTCGCTGTTCCTCACCACGATGGCGGATCTCGACGGCAACACCGCGGGCAGCCACTGCGCCTTCGGCTGGCCCGACACCTCGCACACGCTGCCGGTGTCGCCCCGTGACGCCGACGGCACGGCGGCCGTCCATCTGCTCCAGCTCGCCGGGGACACCGACCTGGGGTGGGGCTGGGGCGATGCCGGGACGCTGTACTTCACCATCCCGGCCGAGGCACTCGCAGTCGGCGACTTCGACCGGGCAGTGGCCCAGCTCATCTGCGGCTGACGCGACGCGCGGCGGACTCAAGAGGCCGTTCCACCTGGGCTGACCATGGGTAACCGGTGACCGTGCGGTACCCGCGCGAGAGCACACAGCAGCCGTTTCCGAGCGCGGAACAGCCGTGCCCGGCGGGGTGTCGTCCCGCCGGGCACGGCCGTGCGACGCGTCTCGGGGGCCCGGAGGGGGTCTCCCTCCGGCGAGGCCATCCCCCGCCCAGACCCCAGGGACTCGCGTGACCACCGCGCCCCGCCCCGCGGCAACCCGCAAATTAACCGAACTCACGTACAACCCTTACGTCCCTCCGCAGGTCTCTTGATCGCCGACCGGCCGTGAACCCCCGGACAACGTCCGGCGAACACGGACGGCCCGGCCCTCCATCGACTGTGGATGTCCGCCAGGCATCCCCCGCATGCAGACCTCCGGAGCCCCGCCTTGCGCAACCGCACCCTCCTGCTGGCCGCCGCCCTCACCACCGGCCTCCTCTCCGCCACCCCGGCCACCGCCGCCCCCTCCGGTCTCGCCGGGGACTTCAACGGCGACGGCTACCGGGACGTCGCGGTCGGCGCCGCGTGCACCACCGTCGGCTCGGCCTCCTGCGCCGGTGCCGTCGTCGTCCTGTACGGCTCGGCGTCCGGTGTGTCGGCCACCCGCAAGGCCGTCATCACGCAGAACTCCACGGGCGTGCCCGGCACCGCCGAGTCCGGCGACCTGTTCGGCGCCTCCCTGGCCGCCGGCGACCTGGACCGGGACGGCTACTCCGACCTCGTCGTCGGCGCCACCGGCGAGAGCGTGGGTGACCGGGACGCCGTCGGCTCCGGCACGGTCCTGTGGGGCGGCAAGTCCGGGCTGGCCGGCGGCAAGGGCCTGCCGCAACCGTCGACGCTCTCCGAGTACGGCAGCTTCTCCCGGGGCATCGCCACCGGCGACTTCGACGGTGACGGCGACACGGACGTCACGCTCACCGGCCAGAGCCACACCCGTATCTACAACGGCCCGTTCACCCGCACCGGCGGCCCGCTGAACAACCTCCGCGTCGGTGAGCTCGGCACCACGTCCGAGGTGATGGCGGGCGATCTCACCGGCGACGGAACGGCCGAGCGCGTCTACCCGTTCACCGTCGACGGCGACTCCGGCGGCCAGATCCTCTACTTCCGCTGGAACGGTATGACGCACAAGATGGCCGAGCTGCCGAACGCCGACGGCACCCAGGGCGCGATCGGCGACATCAACGGCGACGGCTACGGCGACCTCGTCCTCGGCGACTCCGGGGACCCGTACGACCTCAAGCCCGGCGGCCACAAGGGTGGCCAGATCACCGTCTGGTACGGCGGTCCGAACGGCCCCGACCCGGCGCAGCAGCCGACCGTCGTCCACCAGGACACGGAGGGCGTGCCCGGCGCGGGCGAGCCGGACGACGGTTTCGGCATGTCCGTGAGCACCGGCGACATCAACGGCGACGGGTACGCCGACGTGGCCGTCGCCGCCCCGGGCGAGGACATCGGCTCGGCGGTGAACGCCGGCTCGGTGACCGTGCTCTTCGGCTCCGCGTCGGGGCTGAAGACCAGTGGCGTGAAGTCGTACACCCAGGACACCGCCGGTGTGCCCGGTTCCGCCGAATCCTGGGACCAGTTCGGTTCCGCGGTCGACCTGACCGACGTGACGAAGGACGGCAAGGCGGACCTGTCCGTCGGCGTCGACGGCGAGAACTCCACGGGCGGCCTGTGGTTCCTGCGCGGCTCCGCCTCCGGCCTGACCACCAGCGGCGCGCAGGGCATCACCACCACCGCCGTCGCCCTCAAGTCCGGCCTCTACTTCGGTTCGGCCATCGCCCAGTGACGCCCCGTCGACCCACCCGTGAGGCACGTACCCGCATGCGCACCCGTATCGCTTCCACCGTCCTCGCCGCGGCCCTGACCCCGCTCGCCCTCACCCTCTCCGCCCCCGCCGCGCACGCCGTGCCGGCCGCCGCCCCCTACGACTTCAACGGCGATGGCCGCACCGACCTCGCGATCGGCGCGCCGGGCGCCACCGTCGCCGGGCAGGCGAAGGCCGGTGCCGTGGCGGTGGTCTACGGCAGCACGAGCGGCCCGAAGAGTTCCACCCGGACCCTGCTGACGCAGAACACGGCCGGGATGCCCGGCACCGCCGAGGCCGACGACGCCTTCGGTACCGCCCTCGCCTCCGCCGACCTGAACACCGACGGCTACGCCGACCTGCTGGTCGGCACGCCCGGCGAGGACGGCAGCGACAACAACGACGGCACGGTCACCATCGTCTGGGGCTCGGCGTCCGGCCTGTCCGGCGCCCGTACGCTGGTCAGCTTCTTCAGCACCGACTACGACCGCTACGGCCAGGCCCTGGCAGCGGGCGACTTCGACGCCGACGGGGACGTGGACGTCGCGGTCGGCTCCACCGGCCCGGTCACCCTGTCCCTCGTGAACGGCCCGATCACCAACACCAGCGCGCACGACGGCGGCTCGGGCAGCGGCTGGGGGTCGTCCTCCAACGGCATCACCCACCTCTCCTCCGGCGACGTCACCGGCGACGGCCACCCTCGCGTGGTCCTACACGGCCGCGCCGCCCACGACGGCGCCGCCACCACCTCCCTCGCCGACATGAAGATCAGCAACTACACCGACTGGCTGCAGAGGCTGCCCGGCGGGTTCGTCTCCGCCGTCGGCGACATCGACGGCGACGGCCACGACGACATCGCCGTGGGCAACGACCGGGAGGTGTCCGCCGATCCGGGGGGCGCCCTCGGCGGCAAGGTCACCGTCGTCTACGGCGGACCCGAGGGCCCGGACCCGGACCGCGCCCCGCTCGTCCTCACCCAGGACACCGCCGGTGTGCCCGGCGCTTCCGAGAAGGGCGACCGCTTCGGCAGCGACGTCTCGCTCGGCGACGTCAACGGCGACGGGTACGCCGACCTGGCGATCGGCACCGCGGGCGAGAACGGCTCCGCCGGCGCCGTCACCGTGCTGTACGGCTCGGCGTCCGGCCTGACCACCAAGGGCGCGACGTCGTACACGCAGAACACGGCGGGTGTTCCCGGCACCTCGGAGAACGGCGACCGGTTCGGCGAGCGCGTCACGCTCACCGACCACACCGGCGACCGCCGCGCCGACCTGTCCGTCTCCGCGCCGGGCGAGAACGCCGGCGACGGCGCGATCTGGTCCCTGCGCGCCACGGCCACCGGCCCGACGGTGTCCGGCTCGACGAGCTTCGGCCCGGGCACGACGGGCATCTCGACGTCCGGCACCCCGGGCTACGGCACCGCGCTCAACTCCTGACCACCACCACTTCCGACCCGACGGGGATCCCGATGCGTAAGCGCACCATCCTCCTGGCCACGGCCCTCACCACCGGGCTGCTCACGGCCCTGCCCGCGACGGCGGCCACCGCCGCACCCGCCGCCGGCCCCACGGCCGACTTCAACGGCGACGGCTACGGCGACGTGGCCTTCGCCGCCCCCTACGCCAAGGTCGACGGCAAGGGCATGGCCGGCTACGTCGCCGTGGTCCACGGCGGCGCCACCGGCCTCGACCCGGCCAAGCGCACCGTCGTCAGCCAGAACACCGCCGGTGTGCCCGGTGACGCCGGCAATGAAGACACCTTCGGCGGCGCGCTCGCCCAGGCCGACCTCAACGGCGACGGCTACACCGACCTCGCGGTCGGCGCTCCCGGCGACCGCGACGGCACCGACGGCGACGGCGGCACCGTCACCGTCCTGTGGGGCTCGGCGAACGGCCTGCAGAACGGCACGACGGTCAAGGACCCGGCCGTCTCCGCCCACAACAACTGGGGCAACCTGCTGACCGCGGGCGACTTCGACGGCGACGGCAACGCGGACCTGGCCGTCGGCACCGACACCGACGACGTCCACATCGTCCGCGGCCCGTTCACCACCACCGGCACCACGGGCGCCACGCAGAAGATCTCCACCCCCGAACCGGCGTGGATCGTCGACGCCATGAACGCGGGCGACACCAACGCCGACGGCAGGTCGGACCTGGTCCTCACCTACCGGGTCTTCACCGACGACGAGACGGGCAGCTGGTCCAAGGGCGTCGCCTACCTCGGCTCCCCCACCGGCCCGGACACCACGGCCCCCCGGGCCCTGAACGGCGGCACCTCCCTGGCCCTCGGCGACATCGACGGTGACGGCCACGACGAGATCGCCCTCGGCAACGTCTTCGAGAAGGGGAGCGATCACACCGGGAGCCTCGGCGGCAAGGTCGTCGTCATCCGTGGCTCCGCGGGCGGCCCGGTCAACGGCGACGCGCCCATGGCCGAGCTCACCCAGGACTCCCCGGGCGTCCCCGGCGCCGACGAGGAGCGCGACAACTTCGGCGGGTCCGTCTCCATCGGCGACACCAACGGCGACGGCTACGGCGACCTCGCCATCGGCGTCGGCTTCGAGGACATCGGCACCACCGAGGACGCCGGCGCCGCGATCCTCATGAACGGCTCGGCCTCCGGTGTCTCGCGCACCGGCGCCCGCACCGTCACCCAGAACACCGCCGGCGTCCCGGGCACCGCGGAGGCCACGGACTACTTCGGCTCCGAGACCCTGCTGACCGACGTCACCCAGGACGGCCACGCCGAGTTCACGATCACCGCCGGTTTCGAGGACGAGGGCATCGGCGCCATCACAGCCCTGCGCGGCTCGGCCACCGGCCCGATCACCGACGGCGCCCGCACCTTCGGCCCGGGCAGTCTCGGCCAGACCCGCTCCTACGGCGCGTTCGGCGCTAACCTCATCGGCTGACCGGCCAGGGAGACAGCATGCGCAGATCCACCACCACCGCCCTGATCGCCGCCCTGCTGGCCACCGGCGTCACCCCCGTGCTGCTCACCGGCCCCGCCGCCGCGGCGCCGGCCAAGCACTACGACGACTTCAACGGCGACGGCCGCCGCGACCTCGCCTACGGCGGCTACGACGACGTCGACCGCGAGGGCGGCACGATCACCGTCGTGTACGGCACCACGTCCGGCCTCGACACCGCCCACCCGAAGCGCTTCCACCAGGACAGCCCCGGCGTCCCCGGCTCCGGCGAGGAGGACGACCGGTTCGGCGAGTCCCTCGCGAGCGCCGACCTCGACAAGGACGGCTACGCGGACCTCGTCGTCGGCAACCCCATGGAGCACGTGGGCAGCGACGACTACCGCGGGACGGTCACCGTCCTGTGGGGCTCGAAGTCCGGCCTGTCCGGCGGCACGAACATCGCCCCCGTCGGCGGCGCGGGCGGCCACTTCGGCCGCGACCTGGCGACCGGCGACTTCACCGGCGACGGCTCCCCCGACCTGGCCGTGATCGGCGGCGAGGAGGCGTGGCTGTACCGCGGCCCCTTCACCAAGTCGGGCACTACCGGCAAGGTCAGCAAGATCGACAAAAGCTCCGGCGGCTGGTACTCCACCGCCCTCGGAGCCGGAAAGGTCGACGGGGACGGCAAGACCGACCTGGTGGTCATCGGCACGGAGATCACCGACAGCGACATCCGCGAGCGCGCCTGGTACCTGAAGGGCACGTCCTCCGGCCTCTCCTCGGGCGTCTCCAAGACCCTCAGCGACCGGCAGGAGGGCCTCTACCCGAGCCCCGTGATCGGCGACTTCGACAAGAACGGCTACGGCGACGTCGCCCTGGGCGTGCCCGACAAGGACAACGGCAGGGGCGCGGTCACCATCTGGCGCGGCACGTCGTCGGGCCCGGGCACCTCGGTCACCCTGACCCAGGCCACGTCGGGCGTCTCCGGCAGCCCCGAGGCCGACGACAACTTCGGTTACGCGATCTCGGCCGCCGACACCGACGGCGACGGCTACGCGGACCTCGCGGTCGGCGTCCCGCACGAGGACGTCGACGGCAAGGCGGACCAGGGCGGCGTCCACGTGTTCCGGGGCGGCTCCGGCGGCCTCGGCGGCGCGCGCTCCTCGTGGATCGCCCAGACGGTGCTGGGTCCCGCGGACTCCGGCACCGCCTTCGGCTACACGGTCCGCCTGCGCGACCTGACCGCCGACGGCAGGGCCGACCTGGCCATCGGCGCGGCGGACGGCGCGCTGCTCATGCGCGGCACGAGCACGGTCCCGACGAAGACCGGCGCGATCACCCTGCCGGAACTGGGCGGCACCCTTCCCGACTGACGCCGCCCGAGCGGGCCCGGCCGAATCCGCCGGAGCCCGCTCCGGCGGACCCGGGGCGGGACCCGTACGGCCGAACCCCGACACCCCACGGACACCCAACCCCCCTGCCCCTTAAGGGATGTCACAGCTCGGCCGCAAAGCCGGGCCCGGGAGGCCGGGCCCGGCACACCACCGCCGGGGACCAGGTACGTTCGAAGACGTGGCTGGATTCAGGATCGGACGCGGCCGGAACAACGGCGCTCCTCAGACGCGACCGCACAACCCTCCGTACGGGCAGCAGACGCCGCAGGGACCGCCGTACGGCTCCCCGCCGGCGCCTCAGGCGTACCCGCGGCAGCAGCCGTACGGCAACGGCGGCGGCCCCTCGTGGCCGCAGCCGAACGCCGGACACGGCGGCGGCTACGGCGGGCAGGGCGAGCCGGAGTACTTCGGCGACGGCGCGTACCCGCCCGGCCCGCAGGGTCCGGCCGACCCGTACGCGGCGAACAACCCGGGCCACACCCAGGCCTTCTCGGTCGGCGACGACCCCTACACCCAGGGCGACACCTACCGCGCCGGTTCTGCGGCCCCGGCGCCCGGCCCGGTCGGCCCGCGCCTGCACTGGAAGGCCCTGCTCCGGGGGATCGTCCTCGCCCCCAACCAGACGTTCCTCCAGATGCGGGACTACTCGATGTGGGGTTCGGCCCTCATCGTCACGTTCCTCTACGGCCTGCTCGCCGTCTTCGGCTTCGACGGCGCCCGCAAGGATGCGATAAACGCCACACTGTCGAACGCGGTGCCGATCGTCCTGACGACGGCCGTGGCGATGGTGCTCAGCGCGTTCGTCCTGGGCGTGGTCACCCACACCCTGGCCCGCCAGCTCGGCGGCGACGGCGCCTGGCAGCCCACGGTCGGCCTGTCCATGCTGATCATGTCCCTCACGGACGCGCCACGCCTGGTCTTCGCGATGTTCGCGGGCGGCGACGCGACGTTCGTCCAGCTGCTGGGCTGGGCCACCTGGGTCGCGGGCGGCGTCCTGCTGACCCTCATGGTGGGCCGCTCCCACGACCTGCCCTGGCCGAAGGCGCTGGGCGCGTCGGCGATCCAGCTGATCGCGCTGCTGTCGATCGTGAAGCTGGGCACGGTCTGAGGCCACACGGATACGCGAGAGGGGCTCCCCGCGGGGAGCCCCTCTTTCTGCGTCCGGCCGCGCCGGTCAGGCGTCGAGCACCTGGTTGTCCCGCCGCACGACGGGCGGCTCGACACTCCACGGGAAGTTGATCCAGTCGTCGGTGCGCTTCCACACGTACTCGCACTTCACGAGCGACTGCGACTTCTCGTAGACGACGGCGCTGCGCACCTCGGCGACGGTGTCGAGGCAGAAGTCGCGGACCAGCTTGAGCGTCTTGCCGGTGTCGGCGACGTCGTCGGTGATCAGCACCTTCTTCCGCGAGAAGTCGATCACGTTCGGCACCGGCGCCAGCATGACCGGCATCTCGAGGGTCGTCCCCACGCCGGTGTAGAACTCCACGTTCACCAGGTGGATGTTCTTGCAGTCCAGGGCGTAGGCGAGCCCGCCGGCCACGAAGACGCCGCCGCGGGCGATGCTGAGAACTATGTCGGGCTCGTAACCGTCGTCGGCGATGGCCTGCGCGAGCTCGCGCACGGCGACACCGAACCTCTCGTAGGTCAGGTTCTCGCGCACGTCACTCATGCCTGCTTCGCTCACGTTCGGGTCGCTCACACCTGGGTCCGGTGGAAGTTGAGGAAGGACCGGGACGCGGTCGGCCCGCGCTGTCCCTGGTACCGGGATCCGTACCGCTCGCTGCCGTACGGGAAGTCGGCGGGCGAGCTGAGCTTGAACATGCACAGCTGCCCGATCTTCATGCCCGGCCAGAGCTTGATGGGCAGGGTGGCGAGGTTGGACAGCTCCAGGGTCACGTGCCCGCTGAAGCCCGGGTCGATGAAGCCGGCCGTCGAGTGCGTGACCAGTCCCAGCCGCCCCAGCGAGCTCTTGCCCTCGAGCCGGGAGGCGAGATCGTCGGGCAGCGTGATGACCTCGTAGGTGCTGGCGAGGACGAACTCGCCGGGGTGCAGGATGAACGGCTCGTCCCCCTCCGGCTCCACGAGCCGGGTCAGATCTGCCTGCTCGATGGCGGGGTCGATGTGCGGGTACCGGTGATTCTCGAACACCCGGAAGTAGCGGTCCAGCCGCACATCGATGCTCGACGGCTGCACCATCGCGTCGTCATACGGATCGATCCGCACCCGCCCGGCGTCGATCTCGGCCCGGATGTCCTTGTCTGAGAGAAGCACGCCCCGAGGATACGCAAGGCGCGCGGAGCGACCACAACCGGTCGTCTCCGCGCGCCTTGCGCCTGTTGCTTTCGTGTCTGTGTCCGTCACCTGCTGCTACGGCTGCTGCCGCCGCAGCTGTTGCCGCTACCGCTTCTGATAGCTGACGGGCACCACGCTCCGGAGCCGCGCACATCGCGGGCACCGAAGCAGCCGCCCGGGGCCGAGCCGCTCGGCCTGCTGCATCGGGAACGAAGCGGTGCTGAACACGTGCCCATCGGCACAACGGACGACGGTGCGCTCCATCAAGTCCAAGAGTCCCTTCCCCAAGAGCCGCGTCTGGCTGTTGCTTGCCTGACGACAAAAGCCACAGTACGGGATCAAAGGGACGGCCTTACAGGCGGCACTCCGGTCCCGCCCGGGCCCTCTTACGCCCCTCCACCGTACGCCCCAACTCCGTTCCCCCGCAGCCGCATCCCATCCCTGAAACGCCCTCAGGCCTCACGGCGCGAACGCCGGAGGCCTGAGATGAGGTACAGTGAGCGAGCATTCGGACACCGACCCAGATCGGCGTCTTACGCGGGTGTAGTTTAATGGTAGAACATCAGCTTCCCAAGCTGAGAGCGCGAGTTCGATTCTCGTCACCCGCTCCACGAAGGCCCAGGTCAGAGACCTGGGCCCTTTTGCTGTCCGCTGTGATCACTGACTGCGTGCCAGATCCGTGCCAGTATGCGCCGCCCCGACCGCGGGCGACGCCGCGACGGCAGGTTCCGCCGTCACCTCCACCGGAAGGGGCGCCGCAGGCGGCGGCCTCACCTTTTTGAAAGGTGATTACGATAATCCTGGGTGCAGTGACGCGCATTCAACAGTTGAGTCGTCCATATCTGAATCGTGAACTGGGCCATACCCACTCGAAGTTTTCGCCGCGCCGGGAGTGGACAAAAGATCGAGATGCAAGAGTGCACCACGAGGGTGCAGTATGACGGAAAGGACTTCCCTGGCCCCACCACTAGGAAGTAACCATGCATGGCACCGGGATTCAACTGTCAAGAGTCATACGCAACAGTGCGGGTGCTGCCCTCTTGAGCTGTACTCTCATCGCCATGAGCGGTGAGGCCACCGTGGAGGCGGAACCCATTTCGTTGCCCGGGGAACTGGTGGGTAGCTGGATCACCGAAGACGATGCCCACTACACAGAATTCGAATCCGATTCGACTTACGTATACAAGGAAGGAAACTATACCGAGGTCGGGGATTTCGAAGTCCAGGGGGAAGAGGTGAAATATGCGCCCCAAAAGGCACTGGAGAACGAAGAGGAGCAATCCCTCCCTGAGCCCTACACGGAAACCTGGAGCGTGGAAAGGCCCGACGATGGGATCGACAAGCTGACCACTAAAGGGGAAGATGTCAGTTTGACCTATGTCGAGATGACTATAGGTCAGTGCTCTTAGAGCCTCGTTCGAGGTGCTCCATATGAGACGAGGCACGTGCCGTGGCGGACACGTGGCGGGCCAACTCGGTGGCCAGGCGTCGCATGACCGTGCGGTTGGCGTGCCGCATCGTGGCCCGCACGACAGGGGCCAGTAGCCGGTCGGTGAGAGGGGCGCGTACCCACGTGTACGTGAACGAGATGCGGGTTCCCCCGGTTCGCAGCGGCTCGATGGCATAGGTGCCGTGGGCCTTTCGCCGGCCGGCCGCGCTGACGTTGCGTTCGACGATGCGCCGAGGCGCCTCCGCCTCGACGACCTCGATGGTGACATCGGTCTTCGTGCCGCCGAGCGCGGCGGTGACCGTGGCGCACGCTCCGATGCCCCGGGCGGGGCCGCTGTAGCGCCAGTTGGTCAGGTAGTGGTCGGTGAACCGTTCGTGGTGAGCCATGACGTCGAGGAAGCCGTAGACCTGCCCGGGCGTCTGAGGTACATCGATCGACACGGTGACAGACTTCATGTACCACACGGTACATGCGGCATGTACCGGTTGGTACAGTCGTGACGTGGTGACCATGGATGCCTCGCAGCCCGAGGGCGAGGACGGGCAAGGCGCGCACGGGGATCGGCGCGCACAACTGGTGGACGCGGCCGTCGACCACGTCGCGGCACACGGCCTCGCGGACCTGAGCCTGCGCGGCCTGGGCGCCGCGATCGGCGTCAGTCACCGCATGCTGATCCACTACTTCGGCTCCAGGGAACAGTTGCTCGTCGAGATCGTCCGGACGTCGGAGCGGCGCCAGCGCGATGTGCTGTCCCGGCTCCGCCTGGAGCCCGGTCTCCCGCCCGCCGAGGTCGCCCGGTTGCTGTGGCGGCAACT
Source organism: Streptomyces sp. NPDC126510 (assembly GCF_040302345.1). Classification (NCBI taxonomy): domain Bacteria; kingdom Bacillati; phylum Actinomycetota; class Actinomycetes; order Kitasatosporales; family Streptomycetaceae; genus Streptomyces; species Streptomyces sp. NPDC126510. The sequence continues at coordinate 112,721 of NZ_JBEORR010000005.1, forward strand.
GACGGACCCTCGGCTGGCCGGTCAGGAGCGGCTCTTCTTCGAGATCTGCGGGCAGGCCCTGCGCGGCCGCCCGGAGGCCCTCCCGGTCCTCGAAGGGCTCGTGACGGACTGGCTGGAGCCGCTCGTGGCCGCCGAGGTCCAGGCGGGGGCGGACCCTGACGCGGCCCGGAGCCGGGCCAGGCTGGGGCTCGCCACCGTCCGCGGCCTGCTGCTCGACCTGCTCGCCACCGGTGACCGCGCCGGCGTCGACGCGGCGATGGAGGAGTTCCTCCGGCTGTTCTACGGCGAGGAGTGACGAGTCACCGGTGAGGCGAAGCGGCTGGGCCGGACGGCATTGTCGCTTGGCGCCGCGGAGCGTCTGGTCGCAGTTCAGACGCGGTTGGAGTCCGACGGCGGGCGTGGGCCGCCGAAGCCGTGTTCCGAGAGGTCGAACCAGTTGCCCTCCGGGTCCATGGCGCGGTACTCGGCGAAGGGGCGGTTGGTGAAGCGTTCAGCCGGTTTCGGAGTACCGGCCGTCAGCAGGGCCTCGGTCGTGGCCGCCGTGTCTTCGATGTGGAAGCCGAAGTGGTTGAAGCCGACCGGGGTGTCACCGTCGAGCTGGTGCTTGATCAGGGCGAGGGAGAGGTAGCCGTCGGAGAGGAAGCAACTTCCGTCCGGATCGCGGTGGAAGACTTCCATCGCGAAGACCGAGGAGTAGAACTCGGCCAGCCTCTCCGGGTCCCGGGCCACGATGGCCAGGTGGCGGAGTTTGGGCCTGGCTGCGGTGGGTTCGGCCACGGCGGAATCCTCCGGGGCTTGGGATGGGGCCTGCTGCGCCGGGCGGGGTGCGGGGATCATGTTGTGGAACGCGCTGATCGACCAGCGACGCTCCGCCGTCCGTTCCACGACGGCCAGTGCGTGCGTGGTGATCAGCGGATGCCCGTCCGGGGCGCTGATGGTCGACTCCGCCTCCACCGTGGCCAGGTCAGGGCGGAGGAAGCGGACGGCCACGACACGTGCGTCCAGGACGGTTCCGGCGTACGGCCCCTGGAAGAGGGCGTCGTGCCCGGCCGCGATGCCGGACCGGCCGCGTGGCTTGTCGCCCCGTACGGTCGTGAAGGCGCAGTCGTCCGCGAAGCTCGCGGCGAAGAGGGCGGCGTCACCTGCCGCCCAGCCACGGGCCATCTCGGCCCAGAGGGCCCGGATCGCCCGGGCGTCGTCCTGGGTGCCGTCCTCGGTGCCGCCCTGGGCGGGGGCGTTCGTTCCTTCGGGCTGCTGCATCGCTCTCACGCCTTCGTCGGTGAACTCGTACGGATACGCAGGTCGACCTCGGGGCACTGGGCGCCCTCGGAGTCTTCGGCGGAATGCCGGGGAGGCGGGGCCCAGGCGGCCAGGGCGTGGTAGAACTCGCCTCCCCGGCACTCCAGATAACAGATGATGTTGAGGGGCCACCCGGTCCGGCCGAAGAGGTGACGGTCCATGGGGGTGGGGCGCTCGCTGAGTGTCCGGGCCCGTTCCGACGGCGGGCCCAGGCGGTGCCAGTCCGGGTGCATGTGGATGGAGCCGAGCAGGTCCATCCCGAGGGCATCGGCCTCTCGGGACGCCCGCAGGAGGTCGTGGGAGTCCATCCACCAGCCGCGGTGCTCGTTCTCGTAGGCCGGCCCGAACCTCGGCACGATCTCCTCGCGGAACTCCCGTCTGGCCGCCGGGTCGCTGGTGCGGGCGTTACGGCCGAAGGCGATGCGCCGCACGTGATACGTCGTCGCCTCCGCGCTGCCGAGCAGGAGCGCGAAGCAGGGTAACGGGGCGTCGGGCGTGATGAGTCGGTACTCACCCACAGCCACCTCGAGAAAGTCCGCGAGCGCCTGGTCGTCCATCAGGACGGTGGGAGGAGCGGGGCTCGTACGACCGGTGGGGGAACGCTCGGGCGAGCTGCCTCGGATGTCCGGCGAGCCTGGGTCGGGCGCGTTCGTCACAGCGGACATGGCGTGGGGTCTCCGTGGAGGTGGGGGGGGGAGGCCGTGGAAGCGGGGCGCCCGGCGAGGTTATTTGAGAGTTCAACGCTCGCCGCTCGGCTTCCGTGAACTGTCGGGTTTTCCCTACGGCTTGATAGTCGCTTGCCATCACAGAGGGCGTTCCGACCCGCTCACCCACTCCCTCCCCGCGCTCGGCGCGCAAGCGGTTACCGGAACGTAACCTTCAGGGGTGTTACCAGCGGTAACTAACAGTGCTAGTTTTCCGGGCAATCACGCAACGCACAGCGCGAGGAGTGCACTGTGAGCCGTTATCGCAGCCGTCCGCGTTCCACCTTCAACCGTCTGGCCGCCGCCGCGCTCGCCACCGTGGCCTGCGTCTGCGCCGGCGCGACCACGGCCGACGCCACCGCGACCGCCGACGAGCCCGTCGTGTCCCGGGGAGTCACCATCCCGGCCTTCTACACCCCGCCCGCCCGACTGCCCTCCGCCAACGGTGCCTTGATCCGGCAGGAGTCCCTCCCTCTGGGACTCTCGCTGCCCGGCCTCGACGGCCGCCCCCTGCCGGGCACCGCCACGCGACTGATGTACAAGTCCACCGACTCCAGCGGTCAGGCCGTCGCGGTGACCGGCGCCTACATCGAGCCGTCGGCGAGGTGGGAGGGCGCCGGGCCCCGCCCGCTGGTGGCGGTGGCCTCGGGAACCATGGGCCAGGGCGACCAGTGCGCGCCCTCACTGGCCCTCCAGCACCCCCTCACCGTCAACGGGCAGACCACGTCCCTCGCCTACGACAACCTGGCGATCTACCGGCTCCTCGCCACCGGGGCAGCCGTCGTCGTCACCGACTACGTCGGCCTGGGCGCCACCGACCGTCTGCACACCTACGTCAACCGCCTGGACGAGGGGCATGCCGTGCTGGACGCCGTCCGTGCGGCGCGCGCGCTTCCCGGCACCTCCCTCTCCTCCGGCTCCCGCGTCGGCCTGTACGGGTACAGCGAGGGCGGCGGCGCCACCGCCTCGGCGGCCGAACTGCAGCCCGCCTACGCACCCGACGTCCCGCTGGCCGGCACGTACGCCGGCGCGCCGCCCGCCGACCTGACCGCCGTCATGAAGGGGATCGACGGCAGTTCCCTGGCGGCTGCCCTGGGCTGGGCGATCAACGGCTTCGTCCAGGCCTACCCCGACATGCGGGACGTCGCCGCAGCGAACCTCAACGACGCCGGGCGCAAGGCCCTCGCCGACACGTCGACCATGTGCGTCGGCGACGCGATCCTCGGCTACGGCTTCTCGCGGAGCAGCGCGTGGACGACCAGCGGCAAGTCCGTCGCCGAGATCATCGCCGCCGAACCGCGTGCCCGGGCCGTCCTCGACGAGCAGCGCATCGGGACGCTCAAGCCGGCCGGCCCGGTCCGGGTGGCCACCGGCGTCCAGGACGACATCGTTCCGCACGCCCAGGCCCGCCGGCTGGCCGTGGACTGGTGCCGTAAGAGCGGCAACGTCACCTACGAGGCCATCAGCCTGCCCAACCTCGGCGACAAGCTCCTCACCAACCACCTCGCCCCCCTCATCACCGACCAGGGGGAGGCGATCTCCTGGCTCACCGACCGCCTGGAGGGCAAACCGGCCACCTCCAACTGCTGGACGATGCCCTTCCAGCCCTGACCGAGCCGGCCGGCGGCCCCGCCCACCCGGTCTCCGGGCAGGCCGGGCCGCTGACGGATGTGACGGGAGGGGCGGCTCCGTGGGCAGCCTCACAGGCCGGCCGGGATTGCGAGGGAATTCGAAGAAAACGTATCTTGACCGCCTGCTTCTCGGGTTCATCAGGTAAGAGGTGCTTCCGGTGGGACGTCGCGAAAAGCCGGTCGACCCCGACGCCGGTCCCGTACAGCGGCTCGCGCACGATCTCCGTGTCCTCCGGGAGAAGGCGGGGAAGCCGCCGTACAGGGAGATGGCCGGGCGGGCGGGCTACTCCCTCACCGCGATGTCCCAGGCGGCGGCCGGCGATCAGCTGCCCTCGCGGGCGGTGGTGAGGGCGTACGCCGAGGCACTGGACGCCGACCCGGACGAGTGGGAACGGCGCTGGCGGGAGGCGGACGCCGAGGTCCGGGTGCCCGCGCCGGACGAGAAGCCGCCGTATCGGGGACTGACCCGCTTCGAGCCGGACGACAGTGGCCTGTTCTTCGGCAGGGAGGCGCTCGTCACCGACCTGATGGAGCTGGTGCGCGAGCACCGCTTCGTGGCGGTGTTCGGTGCGTCCGGCAGCGGCAAGTCGTCACTGCTGCGGGCGGGGCTGATTCCGAGACTGCGGCAGGCGGAAGGTGCCCGGCGGCCGGCGGCGATCCGTGTGCTCACCCCCGGTGAGCGGCCCGCCCTCACGCACGAGAGGGCGCTCCTCCCTCACGACGGCGACGGGGACACCTGGCTGATCGTCGATCAGTTCGAGGAACTGTTCACCCTGTGCCACGACCGTGCGGAGCGGGACCGGTTCCTGGATCTGCTGCTCGCGGCCCGCCGGCCGGAGAGCCGGCTGCGCGTGGTGATCGCGGTCCGGGGCGACTTCTACGGGCACTGCGCCGATCACCGTGAGCTGGCGGAGACCGTCACCCGGGCCGCTCTGCTGATCGGGCCGATGAGCCGCGACGAGCTGCGCGAGGTGATCACCGGCCCGGCCGCCTCCGCCGGTCTGAACGTGGAGCGCGCTCTCACCGCCCGCATCATCGACGAGGTCGTGGACCGGCCGGGCGCGCTGCCCATGCTCTCCCACGCACTGCTGGAGACCTGGCACCGCCGCCGCGGCCGGTTGCTGACCCTGGCCGCCTACGAGGAGACGGGCGGCGTTCGCAGCGCGATCGCCGCCACCGCGGAGGAGGCGTACGGGGGGCTTCCGGCGGAGCAGGGCAGGACCGCCCGGCGCATCCTGCTGCGGCTGATCGCGCCCGGCGACGGCACGGCCGACACCCGTCGTCCGGCGTCCCGCACCGAACTCGGCAGCGGTGCGCACGACGTGCTGGAACGTCTCGCCGCCGCTCGTCTGGTCACCCTGGACGGCGGCACGGTGGAACTCGCGCACGAGGCACTGATCACCGGCTGGCCGCGCCTCGCCGACTGGATCGAGGAGGACCGGGAGCGGCTGCGCGAGCGGTGCCGGCTCGGTGAGGCGGCGCGCGGCTGGGAGGAACTGGCACGCGACTCCGGCGCGCTGTACCGGGGCAGGCGACTTGCCCGGGCCGAGGAACTCTTCGCCCGGCAGGGGAGCGACGACCGGTCGGCGCGGCCGGAGGACGACCTCACGCCGCAGGAACGATCCTTCCTCACCGCCTCCCTCACCGCCCGGGACACCGAGCTGGACGCCGAGAGCCGCTCCGCGCGGCGGACGCGCTCGCTGGTCGTCGGTCTGTCCGTGTTCCTCGTGCTGGCGCTGACGGCCGGCCTGGTCGCCTGGCAGCGTGATCAGGTGAGCCAGGAGGAGGCCGCCAAGGCCGCCGCCCGCCGCCTGGCCACCGTGGCCGGCAGTCTGCGCTCCACCGATCCCCGCACCGCCGCCCTGCTCGGGGTGGCGGCATGGAGGATCGCCCCGCTCACCGAGTCCCGCTCGGCGCTGCTGGGTGCACTGGCGCAGCCGGAACGGGATGCCTACACCGACCCCCGGGCGGGCAAGGGCGTACAGCGCTTCCTCTCCGACGGCGGCCGGACGCTGGTCAGCGTCGACGGCTCCGCGGTGACCGCCCGGAACGTGGCCGGCCACGAGGTCACCGCCGCCTACCGCCTGCCGAGCGGTACCGAGGTGGGCGATGTCGGGCCCGGCTCCCGGTACCTGGACGTCATCGGGCCGGACGGGGGCGAGAAGGTGTGGGACCTTCCACGGGGCCGGTCCGCGGCCGACCTGGGCGACGCGTCGCCGCAGCACAGCGCGCCCGACGGGAGCGCCTATCTCAGCGCGCCGGTGGACGGCCCGGGCGCGGTCCGGCTGCGCCGGACGGACGACGGCAAGGTCCTCTTCACCACCGGCCTCGGGCGCACGCTCACCTCGGCGGCCGTCGGCCCCGGTGGGCGCCTTGTCGCCCTCTGTCCCGCCGAGGGGGCGCCCCAGCTGTGGGACACCGTCGGCCGCGAGCGGCTGCCGGGAGATTGGGACAAGGCGGACGGGATCGTGTGCGGCACCGGCTCCGGCGCGGACGGCGGCGCACGCCTGATGCGGTTCAGCGCGGACGGCGGACGACTGACCGCCGTCTACGGCACGACGGCCGTGGTCTGGGACACCCGCACCGGACACACGGTCGCCGAGATCGCCAGTGACGGGGTCACCGGCTTCACCCAGGCCGCTCTCTCCCCCGACGGCGAGTTCCTCGCCACGGCGGACGATCACGCACTCACCGTGTGGCGCCTGGCCACCGGCGGCACGCAGGTCTTCCTCCGACCGCTCTCCAAGGATGAGGCGAGCGGGCTGACCTGGGACCCGGGCACGCCCCGTCTCCTGCGCTACCTCGACGGGGCCACGGTCCACACCTTCGACCTGACCGACCGTCTCACCCCGCGGTGGCAGAACACCCCGGCCGACGGGAGCGCGCTCAGCCCGGACGGCACCGCCCTGGCCACCGTCACCCGGTCCGGCGGCGGCTACCGTTTCGAGCTGCGTTCGACAGGCACCGGCGCGGTCGTCGCCCGCGCGGGGCTCGGCGCGCTGCCGGGCATGTCCGGTGATGACGTCCCCCTGCTGTCCTTCAGCCCGGACGGCGCAGCGCTGGCCGTCGCCGACACCGCGTCGGCGCACGGCGTGCAGCGGCTGCGCTTCACCGTGTGGGACGTGCGGGCGCACCGGGTGCGTACGGTCCTCGACGCCTCCGGTGCCGCCGACCGCCCGGCCACCGCCCTCGCCCTGGGGCCCGGTGGCCGCACGGTGCTGGCGGCCCGCTCCGCCACCGGCGTCTCCACCACGGAGCTCTGGGACACCCGCGACCACCGGCGGTCGGGAGCCGTGCGCGGTCTCTCCGGGGACGCTCTGGCCGTGCGATCCGACGGGGATCTGCTCGTGACCTCCGACGACCAGTACGCCGATCCGGGGACCGGGAAGGTGTCGGGGCGCGCGCTCGCCGACGGCCGCCAGGTGACCGCGCTGGCGTTCAGTCCCGACGGCACCCGGCTCGCCGTCGGCGACTCCACCGGGCACGTCACCCTGTGGGACGGCGATGTGCGTCACCGTGCGGGTGCGCTGACCGGCACCTCCGACACGGCCTCACAGGGCGAGCCGGAGGCGGTGGGGGCGCTCGCCTTCTCCTCCGACAGCGGCACGCTGGCGGTGGGCGGCGCGAACGGGACGCTACGGCTGTGGGACACCGCGACCCAGCAGCAGCTCGGGACGGACCTGCCCACGCCCGGCGACGAGATCCGCTCCCTCGCCTTCGCCGAGGACGGCCGGACGGTCTACGCGGACGGCCCCGACGTACCGCTGCAGCGTTTCCCCATCGCTCCGGACCGGGCCGTCCGCACCATCTGCGCCCGGACCGGTGGCGGGCTGACCGAGGCGCAGTGGCGGACCTACGTCCCCGACGCGCCGTACGAGAACGTGTGCGCCAAAAGCGACTGAACCCTCTGAAACCAGACGAGTCACCCGGGGATCGGATTGTTCAGGGTGGCCTCGCGGGTCGCTGAAAAACGCCTCTGACCTGGACGATCAGTGACCAGAACGACCGTGGCGCGCCCATCGGCGGCGTCCGGACATCCCCTCAGTCAGGTTCTGGTCCCATGCGCACTCATGCCCTCGTCCCCTCGCTCCTCCTGCTCGGCGCCCTCTCTCTCACAGCGGCCTGCTCGTCCGGATCGGACGGCTCCTCGGATGTGACAGGCGCCGACGGCCGGCACGGATCCACCGCCACTCCGTCACCGGTCCGCGGCGTCGATCCGTCGAAGATCAAGGACCTGCGGATCGTCAGCCACAACAGCGAGCAGAGTTCCTGCCCCTTCGCCACGAGCTATCCGGACGTGCCCGGTGCCGAGGCGATGACGGCCGCGATGCAGAAGGACGTGGAGAAGCGCCTGACCGGCTTCCGTTCGGGGCAGTGCGAGGACGGTACGGTCGGCACGCCGCCCGGAGAGCTCAACATCAGCCACCAGTTCCTGGTCGCCTCCGGCGACGTCCTCGGTGTCCGCCTCAGCACGCAGGACCACAGCGCCGCGGCGTCCGGGCTGTCCACCACGACGTACTGGTACGACGGCAAGGCCGGCGCGTACCGCACGGCCCTCGGACTCGTCGCCGAAGGATCCCGGGAAGCCTTCGTCGCCGCCCTGAAAGACCGGCTCAAGGGGCGCGAAGGCATCGACGCCGACACCCTCGACGACACGTTCTCCGACCCGGCGTCCCGCACCACCGTCCTGGACGACATGGCGATCACCGCCGACGGCGGACTACGGGTGAGCCTCGACCGCGGTGACGTGGGCGTCCCGGCAGCCGGGGCCCAGACGGTGACCCTCCCCAGGGAGACGGTCACGCCCTGGCTGTCCGCGTTCGGAAAGCGTGTCCAGCGGCAGACGGTGACGCCCAGCCCTTCGCTCGACCTGGGGGTGACCCACATCGCCACGCCGACCGCCCCCGCCCCCACCGCCTCCGGCGACGACAACACCGACTGCAAGAAGGTCGCGTGCATCGCGCTGACCTTCGACGACGGACCGGCGGCGCCGGAGACCGCGACCTTGCTCACCTACCTGGCGCAGTACCGGGCGCGCGCCACCTTCTTCACCGTCGGCCAGAACGTCGCCGCCCACCCCGACCTGGTCCGCGCCGAGGCCCGCGCCGGACACGAGGTCGGCAACCACTCCTGGAACCATCCCGATCTCACCAAGCTCACCCGCGGGCAGGTCGCGTTCCAGCTCAACCGCACCAGCGCCGCCATCAAGGCCGCCACCGGCAAGGCCCCCACCCTCTTCCGTCCGCCCTACGGCGCCGTCAACGCCCAGGTGAAGGCCGCGACCACGCTCTCGCCCGTGCTGTGGGACGTGGACACCGAGGACTGGAAGTACCCCGACGCCGACAAGGTCGCCCAGAGCGTCATCACCAAGGCGCGGCGCAACGGCGTCGTCCTGATGCACGACATCCACCCCACGTCGGTCGCCGCGGTCCCGCAGATCCTGCGCACCCTGAGCGCCCGCGGCTTCCACTTCGTCACGGTCAGCCATCTGCGCGCCACCCTCTGAACGCAAGCTCACCCCGCTCGCCGACAGTTCCTTACGCGCGCATGGGACACCGATGCCCCTGCACGCTCGCCGGCACCTGACCCGCCGCCGCGACGACATCACGTCAGCGGCTCCGGCGGCAGCGCCCATCTCCGCCCCGGGGTGTCGTACGACGCGATCGAGCTCCTGCCCTGAGCGACACATGGCGGCGGGAAGTCCGCTCGCCATCACCGACCGTCCACGTCACCCGCCACGGCGGCCGAAGCCGGCGAGTGAGCCGGGTGCAGGCGGGCCGCCACGCCGCATAAGCGCAGGTCAACGATCACCTGCCCGCCCAAGCGCCGTCGCTGCCCAGCGCGCAGAGGGCACGGTCGTGAGTGGTGCACAAGCCCCTTGCGGAAACAGGCGCTCGACCGCCGAGGAGCGGCGTCAGAGGGGGAGGTCGTCCGGGAGTACCCGGAACGCCTTGTAGCGGCCCAACGGGCGTACGGCCCGGAAGTCTCGTCGGTCGAGGGTGAGAATCGCGTCCGTGTCGTAGTCGGCTGCGAGCGCCACGATCACCGCGTCGGCGAGGTCGAGGTCCAGCGCACCGTAGCGGACACGGACGGACTGGGCGGCGCCCAGATGGTCCTCCGTGATCTCCGGCATGACGACACGACCCCGGCTCATCCAGCGCCGCAGGTCGTCGACCGCGCTGAGGGCGGCATCCCTGCCGAGCTCACGCGTCGCCACGTGATCCAGTTCGGCCAGCAAGAGCGGGGACATGACCAGCAGGCCGGCCGACATGATCGCCTCGTTCGCCGCCCGGTGTTCCGGATGAGCCGAGTCCAGGGCTGCCAGAACGCCGGTCGGACATGTGGTCTTGAACATGCGTTGACTGCCCGCTTCCGCCGCCTGCCGCCCTGTGCCGGACACCCTCCGCCGCCCCGCCGCCGCTGGCATTACCTCCTTTGATACATGGGAGGCACCTTGTGGACCGATTCGCGCAGTGAATACAGTCCCGCAGGGCCGAGCGCACTCTTTGACACGCCACACCGGGCATTGGAGCCGGCCGTTGGAGGACACGACGTGCGACTCACCGACCTGAGCCACCAAACAGACATTCCATTGAAGACACTGCTCCTGTATCAGCGCCTGAATCTGCTGCCCGCCGTGCCGGAATACACCGAGCGCCATGTTCGCAGGGCGATCCTGGTCAGGACCCTCATCGACGTCGGCGGCCTGTCGTACGCGGCTGCCCGCAACTTGGTGCGTCACATGGACGGGGCGAGTCCCTCGGTGAACGAACTGTTCGGCGCGATCCAACGGGCGTTACCCGTAGCGGGTTCCACGACCCAGGACGATCAGGAGTGGGCAAGTGCCCGCGAACAGGCCCGTGCCCTGGTCGAAACCCGTCGCTGGAAGGTGAGCAGCACCAATCCGGGGTGGCAGCCGCTCACGCAGGCCCTGGTGGTCTACAAGTGGCTTGGGCAGCAGGCCCCTCAGCGCCTCCTTGAGGCCTACGCGGAATCGTTGGAGTCCGCAGTGCGGGCGGAGGTGGGACACATCTGCCGGCACGACGATCCGGACAGTGCCGTGTCGGAACTGGTCGTCTGGACGGTGCTGGGCGACGTCGTCACGTCCGCCCTGCGGCACCTCATCCATGAACACACCTTGGACTCGCTCGATCCGCAGGGTCACCGCGAGGCGTCGACCCCGGTGGAGCCGTGAGAAACGGGGCGAGCGACCGGTCGTGCTCCGGTTCAGCAGTCGGTGGAGTAAGTGCTTTCCCCCATAAACGCGGTTGTTCCACGAGGTAGTTCACAGCTACGGAACGCAAGATCGACGTTGCGTTTGTGAAGGCTCGGTAACTGCTGTTGCTTGACGCTGCGTCGACTGCCATGCATTCTGTCACTGATCACCGAGGTACATCCGCCCTGCCTGTTGACAGAGGATGTGACGCAGGGCACGGGAGCTCGGTGACGACTGGGGGAAGAGAGCGTGTCGCGTTCGGGGGAGCAGGGGAGTCATTTAAGTGCGCGGGAGAGCAACGACACTTGGCTGGCGCGGGAACTCTACGCACGGCAATCCAGCCTTCTAGAGACCTACCGAGCCCGCCTCATCGATCAGGGCAATCCACTGGGGCGCAACCCGGAAGCCTGGGTCACCTGCGAGGAACAGGCGCGGCACATACTCGCCGAGTGCCGCTATGCCATGGACAACGGTGCCGAGGCCCCCATGGAGCCCCGGCACACGCTCAAGACACGCAGGATCGGAGGGGCCCGGGTCTCCCAGGGCATTTCCCCGATCCATTCTGTGCGTGCGGGAGCTCTGCTGTTCCATCTCACGATGGACTATCTCATCCGCATCACCGATGAACGTCCCGGTGCCGAACGTCTTCTGCTGAAGGCGCTGCCGGCCGTGCAGTCCTCCATCACCCGGCGCCTCGAAGAAGGAGCGATCGGGCACGACCTCTTCCTGCTCGACATCGTCCGGGACACGTCGAAGCGCAGCCGGACCAACATGTCGCGCGAGATCCACGACCGGATCGGCAGTGCGGCCAGTCTCACGCTGCGGCAGCTGGAGTTGTACGAGCTCACCCACAACGTCTCCTCGGACACCGACCCGCGGCTGGGGAGCCTGAAGCAGGCCATCATGGAGACGCTCGACGCCACCCGCGACATCGTTTCCGACCTGCGGACCCGGACCGACACGATGCGTTCCCTGCAGGTGGCGCTCACGACGTTCGTCGCCGCCATGGCGCTGGACAGCCCGACGGTCGACATCCAGGTGGACGACCCGGAAGACCTCCTGCCGCAAACCGTGGGCGAGGAGATGTACTTGATGCTGCGCGAATGCCTGCGCAACGCGTTCGCCCACGCCCGCGCCTCGCACGTCGCCATCGCCGTCCGCATAGATCCGCGTCAGGTGTGGGCGTCCGTGAAGGACGACGGCACGGGTTTCATCCCGGAGCTCCGGCAGGGCCACGGGCTCGCCTCTCTCGAGGAGCGCGCCCGAATGCTCAGCGGCCGTCTGACCATCGACAGCGCCCCGGGAACGGGCACAGCCATCGAACTGTCCATCCCGATCGAGCAGGAGGGTCATGTCCGTGACGACCGAAGACCGCACGGGGCCTGAGCCGATCCGTGTCATCGCGATCGACGATCACTCCCTGCTGCGCAGCGCGCTGTGCGAACTGATCGCGGAGGAGGACGACTTGCGTGTCGTGGCCCAGTCGGACACCTCCGAAGGCCTGGGCGACCTGGTGGAACGCACCCGTGCCGATGTCGTCCTGCTCGACGTCGAGATGCCGGGCCATCACGCACCCTCGGTGGTGAGGGAGCTGACCGCGCGCTTTCCGGCTCTGCACGTCCTCATGCTCACGATGCACAGCGACACCCAACTGGTCCAGGAGATGCTCTCCCACGGTTCCCGCGGATTCCTGCACAAGAGTGTCCCCCGCGAGGCGTTGCTGGCCGCCATCCGGAACACCGCTTCCCGGGATCCGCACGTCACCATCGCCCTGCCCAGCAGCGGTGTATCCGAGTCCGGATTCGCTGCTTCACCGCAAGCGCTCTCCCCGCGGGAACGCGAGGTGCTCAGGCACGCGGCGGCTGCGCTGAGCAACCGGCAGATCGCCACCAAGCTCGGCATCACCGAAGGCACGGTCAAGCGCCATCTGCGCAACACCTTCGAAAAGCTCGGGGCTGTTTCGCGGATCGACGCCGTCAATAAAGCAGTTGACGCGAGACTGATCCGGCGTCCCGAATTCCAGCACGGACGCCACTCGTGAGTCGATAACGCTGATGTGTCTTATGGGGTAGCAGCACTACCACCGGAGACGCTGCCCGTAAATGAGTGCGAGCGCTAGATTCACACTATGCCGACAGCGACGCGTTTCGATCTGCACAGGACCGATCTTCCCGAGATATCGAACGTCAGCGACAAGCATGGGGTATTCCCCCGGGGACCTCGGCTGGCCGGCTTCTGCCTACAGGAAGCCCGGGTATCCGTGCAAGTTATTTTCCTGGTGCGATTCGTCTTCGCCGGGACAGCCGGAGTGACTTTATGGGATGTTTCCACGAGGTTACTTCCCGGGGCCGTCCTGTGGTTTCTCGCTGTTACGGCCGTGTATCTCTACAACGGAACCACCGATGTCCGGGAGGACCGGGCCAACGGCTCCGGACGGCCCATCGCCCGGGGCGCCCTGTCCGTACGCTCCGCACGCCGCAGCGCTGCGGTCCTCAGTGCGTCGGCGCTCGTCGGAGGCCTCCTCATGGCACCGCCGGTGGGCGCCGCGATCGGGGCGCTGCTGCTTCTGGGATACGCGTATTCGACGCCCGGCATCTCGCTCAAGAGACATACACCCGGAACGGCTCTCACTGTCATGGCGAGCGGCGCTCTCACCTACGCGACGGGTGTCCTGTGCGGCCGGGCCACCGTGTCACCGGCGCTCATCGCCTTCTGCGCGGCGATGTGCCTCTGGATGGGGCTGGCGGAACTCGCCATCGCGGTGCCGAGGCTGAGGAGGACGAGGGGGACGGCGGCCAGGAGGGCGGTCGTCCAGACGTAGGGGGCCAGGCCCGTGGCGCGGCCGCGCCGCCGGGTCACGGCGAGCCCGGCGAGCGCGGGCACCCATCCAAGGGTGACACCGCAGACGCCGGCGTGCGCGGCCTCCGACAGCGCCGCCCAGAGCCCCTCGGTTCCGATCGGGTTCATCGGCAGCGCCAGCAGGCCGGTCGCGGCGGCCAGTCCGGCGGCCGTGTGGGCCCAGGTCCGCGCGAAGGAGGAGGCACCGGCCCAGGCGACGAACACGCCGGCCAGTGTCACCAGGAGCAGCGGCGGCCCGGCGGTCACGCCCCAGGGCAGGGGGAAGCCCGGCATGGCGTCGCCCAGCGGAGCGGACCAGTTCCCCCAGTCACCGAAGAGGGCCGCGAGGACCGCCGTCACACAGGCGGCGATGGTGGCGGCGAACCTCGCGCGATCATCGTCGGCGGCCGGGCCGGTGAGGGGGCCTCGGGCGGGAACGGCGGGGGCGTGGTCCTCGACGGGCGTCCCCGCAACGGTGCCCAGGGCAGGCGTATCGGGGACGGAGTCTTCGGTGGGCGTCGCGCCCCGGGTCCCCTGTGGGGGATGAAGGGGGCCGGGGCGCGACGCGGTCCGGGGCGTGGGGGGTGCGGTGACGTCCCCCCGAGGGCCGGGGCTCCCGTTCGAGGGAGCCCCGGGCTGCCGGGCCGTGGTCATCGCACGGCCTGGGCGCCGGCGGCGGCCGCCGCCGAGTTCGGCACCGGTCCGTCGGACCCGGACTCGCGCAGGCCGTGGCGGGACCACCAGCGGGCCAGCGGTGCCGGGGCCCACCAGGCCCACTTGCCGAGCAGTGCCATGGTCGCCGGCACGAGCAGTCCGCGCACGATGGTGGCGTCGACGATCACTGCGATGACCAGTCCGACGCCGATCATCTTCATGAACAGGATCGACGAGGTCATGAACCCGCCGACCACCACGACCAGCAGCAGTGCCGCACTGGTGATGATCTTCGCTGTGTGCTGGACGCCGAGGGCCACCGACTCGATCGGGTCGCCGCTGCGCTCCCACTCCTCCCGGACGCGGGAGAGCAGGAACACCTCGTAGTCCATGGCCAGTCCGAACGCGATCGCCACGACCAGGACCGGGAAGTTGGCATCGACCGCGCCGATGGGCTCGAAGCCGAGCAGCCCCGACAGATGGCCGTCCTGGAAGATCCACTTGATCGCGCCGAACGCGGCGAGCAGCGACAGCAGGTTCAGGATCACCGACTTGAGCGGCAGCAGCAGGGAACCGAAGGCGAGGAAGAGCACCAGGAAGGAGACGACCGCCACGAACAGGGCCATCCAGGGGAGCCGTTCGCCGATCATGCCGACGATGTCCACGCGGGACGCCGGCATGCCGGTGACCAGGGTCTCCGAGTCGCGCGGCGGCGCGACGGCGCGCACCTCGTGCACCATTTCCCGGGCCTGCTCGGACATCGGCTCGGGCCCGTAATGGATGGTGACACGCGCGTCGTTGCCCTCGAAGGCCGTCGGCGTGGCCGAGGACACGCCCTTCACCTCCGCCAACCGCCCGGCGTAGCCGTCCACTTCGGCGCTCTTCGCGGGCCCGTCGAAGCGGACGACGGCCGTCATCACCCGGCCGGGGTTGGTCTCGAAGTCGGTCTCCAGCGTCTTGCTGACCACCTTCGCGTCCGCGTCCGAGGGGAGCACCCACTCGCCCGGCCGCGCCCAGTTGACGCCCAGCAGCGGGGCACCGAGGCCGACCAACGCGCCGATGATCACGAGCGTGGACAGCAGGGGCTTGCGCATGACGGCGTGGGCCGTGCGGTACCAGCGGCCCTCCGTCCGCTGCCGGCGCGGGTTCGCCCGGCCGCGGCCGAGGGGGATGCGCCACTTGTCAATGCGGTGCCCGGTGTAGCGGAGCAGCGCGGGGAGCAGGGTCAGCGAGCCGATCACGGCGAAGGAGACGACCGCGACAGCCGCGTACCCCATGGACGACAGGAAGCGTGAGGGGAACAGGATCAGGCCCGCGAACGAGATCACCACCGCGAGCCCGGAGAAGGCGACCGTGCGGCCGGCGATCTCCGTCGCGCGGCGCACCGCCGTGTCGACGTCCGCGCCGGCGTGGAGCTCCTCGCGGTAGCGGTTGACCACGAACAGCGCGTAGTCGATGGCGAGTCCGAGCCCGAGAATCGTGATCACGTTGATGACGGTGCTGGAGATCTCGGTGAACATCGTCAGCACGCGCAGCACCACGAAGGAGCCGAGGGCGACGAACGTCCCGACGGCCAGGGGCAGCAGCGCGGCGATCGCGCTGCGGAAGATCAGCACGAGCAGGACGAGCAGCAGGGGGACCGAGAGCATCTCGGCGCGCGCGATGTCCGACCCGGTCAGGGAGTTGACCTGCTCCGTCATGGCCGCGACACCGCCGTAGTGGACGTCGACCCCATCCGCCTCGAACGTGTCCTTGATCTTCTTCAGCGCCTCGACCTGCTCCTGGTCGTCGTCGCTGGCGAACTGGACGGTGGCGTAGGTCTGCTTGCGGTCCTCGGAAAGGTAGGCGTCCTTGTCCTGCCTGCCGGGGTGCCAGTAGGAGTCGAGCCGTTCGATGCCGGTGCGCGGGACGCGGTCGAGCGCGGTGCGGACCGTCTCGCCGAACTGGTCCACCGTCCGCGCGCCGTCCTTCGCCTCGTACAGGACGATCAGGTCGTTGGACTCGCGTCCGAGCGGGCCGTCGAGCACACGGTCAGCCTTGACCGACTCGCTGGACGGATCGTCGAATCCGGCACCGCCGGAGAACGAGCCGAAGACGCCGGTTCCCCACACGCCGGCGAACAGCGTGAAGACGACGGCCGCGATCACGACCCATTTCCGACGCCGCACTGTGAAATCCCCGATGGCGGCAAACAATTGAGTCTCCCTGGCTGAAATTTAAGAGCAGTTGTTCCAGGCTCCGTACCGGCCTGCAACACTTTCAGAGCCGGGACCGGAGCGACATACTCGCTTGGGCAGAGCGCTATACGTCCTTCGGTACATGCGGCGGCGAATTCACCGGGCCGGCCACCGGGCGGGTGGTGCGCCGCTGCACGAGCATCGCGACACCGCCGACGGCCAGTGACAGGACGAGGCCGATGGCCAGGGAGTGCACGGGGTCGTCACTGATGACCCCGCCGAGATAACCGACTCCGACCGAGTACGACGCCCAGATCACCTCCGCGAGCGCCGCCCCCAGGGCGAAACGGCCGGCCGGGTAACCGGCCGCGCCGGCGGCGAGACCGCCGAGCAGACGCCCGCTGGGCAGGAAGCGTACGCCGACGACGAACGGAAGGCCGCCGCGCCGTATCCGGCGTCCCGCCCACTCGAACATCTCACCGCTGCGCCCCCGCGTCGCCAGGCGGCGGCGTGCCCGGTCGCCCGCGCCGCGGCCGAGGCGATGGAGCAGCACATCCCCCAGCAGGGCGCTGCCCGCCACCGACAACAGCACCAGCAGCAGAGACATCTCGCCGCGCGCGGCGAGCATGCCGCTGGTGACGAGGAGGACGTTGTTGGGCAACAGCGGCGGCAGCGTGGTGAGAGCCAGGATCGCGTACGCCCAGCAGGCCGCGCCCGGCAGCCCGGCCGCCAGGCCCGAGGTGATGTCGATCCAGGACATGACTGAGGCGACGTCCACAGCTCTCCCCTCTCCTCCGAGTCCGGCCCCGGGGGGTCCGGCTGCCCGGTCGGCGTATGTGTCCTTGGAGGCATAGGCCGGGTCTTGGGTAGGTGGTGACCCCAGGTCACAGGCCCGTTAGCGTCAGGTCCGGCAACGAGTGGGCTGCCCTGGACTCCGACCGTAACCTAATGTATCGATAGTTTCACTATCACCAAGGAAACAGGTAGGCCATGACCGATGTGACGCTGTTCCTCAGGGAGTTCGCCCGGACCCGCCGGGACACCGGAGCCATCGCCCCCAGCAGCGCCCGGCTCGCCGGCGCCCTCACCCGCTACGTGATCCCCAGCCCCGGCCGTCCCCGCGCGGTCCTCGAAGTCGGCCCCGGCACCGGCGCGGTGACCCGGCACATCCGCGCCGCGCTCGGTCCCCTGGACAGCCTCGAACTGGTCGAAGCCAACACCCAGTTCGCCGCCGTACTGCGGCGCACGTACGCGTCGGACCCGCAGGTGCGCCTCATGACGGGCCTCGTACAGCGGCAGCGGCTCGGCTCGTACGACACCATCGTGTGCGGTCTGCCGTTCGCCAACTTCGATGCCGCGACCGTCGAGGACATCTTCGGGTGCCTCATCGGCGCGCTGCGGCCCGGCGGCACACTGTCGTTCTTCGCCTACACCGGGATGCGTCCCCTGCGCCGCGCCTTCACCGCGGGGGAGGACCTCAGGCGGATGCTGGAGACCCAGGCGGTTCTCGAACGCACCCTGCGCAGGCACCGGTTCCGCAGCGAGACGGTGCTGTGCAATCTCCCGCCGGCCCGCGTGCACCACCTGGCCCCCGCGGCCCCGGCCGCCCGCGCCGGGCAGAGTCCCGCGTTCGCCTACGCCGACCAGTAGCCGGCCTGCACCCGGGCGGAGGCGTCCTCCTGGGCGATGCGGCGCAGCGCCGCCATGGCCGCGTCACCGAGGACCGTGCCGAGCACCACGCCCTCTGCCTTGCCGTCCGTGCCGGCCACACCGGCGATCTTGGCCAGCTCTGCCTCCGCGAGGCGGCCCGCCGCCTCGGCGTACGCGTCGAGCAGCGTGAGCAGGTCCTCCCGGTCGAGGTCGCGGTAGGTCACGACGATCTGGACCAGTGCCTGCCAGCCCGGGTTCTCGGGCTTCACCGCCCAGCCCCGCCGCCGCACCAGCTCGCGCACGTCGTGCTCGGCCCGCTCCCACTCCTCCCCCGCCCCGCGTCCGGCCGCCGACCTGGTCACCGCGGACTGGGCGACGCCGAGCATGCCGTGGACCGTCCGCTCCGGTGAGCCGAGCTCGCCGACCACGTCACGCGCGGCCGCGACGGACAGCCCCCCGACCTCCAGCATCGCCCGGATCAGCTTGATCCGGCGCACGTGTGCACTGCCGTAGCGCACCTGGTTCGGGCTGGTGCGCTCACCGGGCGGCAGCAGTCCCTCGCGCACGTAGTACTTGATCGTCGGAACCGAAACCCCGGTAAGTTTCGCCAGCTCTCCGATACGCATCCCACGAGGATACTGCCTTCCCATTCCGCCCTCGAGAGCCGTGCCAATTACCGGCTTTTATCGCCCTTGAATTCCGGCGCCATCGCGATTCCATGCGCCCCTGCGACGCTCATGGCACGCAAAGAACCTCCGCTGGGCCAGACGCCTTGACGGTAAGCCAGCCGAAGGAAAACAGGTATGACCACTCCAACGGCACCGGAGATCGCCCCGGCGCCCGCTGAACTCAGCTACCGGCAAACCGTGGACCGCACACTGGTCCACCGGGCGGCGGTCTCCGAAGTCTTCGTCACGGACATCCAGCCGCTCGCCGCCAAGCGGGTGCGTGCAGCGGTCCAACTGCCCCTCACCCACGGCTACTACAGCGACCACCTGCAACGGCCCGCCGCCTACGACGCGTTGCTGCTGCTGGAGTCGGGCCGGCAGGCCGCGATCGCCGGGTCGCACACCCACATCGGGCTGTCCGAGAACACCACCATGATCGTCGACGCGTTCCGGCTCGAACTGTCCGGCCCGAAGGAGCTGCTGATCGGGGCGGAGCCCGGCAGGCTGCGCATCGACACCGACTACATCGGGCGCCCGACCCGGCGGGGCCGCTACCGCAAGGGCAAGGTCGCCCAGCGGTACATCATCGACGGCACCGAAGTGGGCGAGCACGAGATGGACGTGCTCTTCCTCAACCGGCACGAGAATGAGGTCCTGCGGCACGCCCAGCGCGGCACACCCGCCCCCCTGACCTCGGACTTCTGCGACCACGGGCCCGGCGCCGACGACAGCCGGCAGGTCGAGCCCGAGCGTGTGGGCCGGGGCAACCCGCTCAACGTGGTGCTCTCCGGCGCCCGGCTCACCACCCACTCGGTCACCGCCGAGGTCACACCGCGCTTCGACAACCGCGCGCTGTTCGACCACGTCTACGACCATCTGCCCGCCATGACCCTCGTCGAGGCGGCACGGCAGCTGAGTCTGCTGTCCGTGGGGGAACCGCAGGCCACGTACACGGTCGGGTTCGAGGCCCGCTTCTCCCGGTTCGCGGAACTGGACGAGGTGGTCCTGGCCGAGGCCCCGCGGGGGCGGCCCGAGGGCGGCCGCGGTGCGATACCGGTGCGGTTCCTGCAGGACGGCGCGGAGATCGCCCGGGTCACCGTGACCGTGGCCGACGGGGGTGAGCTGTGAACGCGCGGCGCCTCGCCATCTGGTCCGACTTCGGGGGTGTGCTGACCCCGCCGATCGCCCACACGATGAGCACCTTCTGCCGGGCACAGGGCCTGGACCCCCAGGTGCTGCAACAAGCCCTGGCGAAGGTCACGGCCCGCTACGGCACGACCGACATCATGGAACCCATCGACACTCCGCTCGTCTCCGAGAAGGAGTGGCTCGACCAGGTCTCCGACGTGCTGGCCGCCGACCACGGCATCACCGGCGTGCGGCTGACGACCCTCGCCGACGCGTGGTTCGACGGACGCGAGACGAACCACGCGTGGGTCGCCGCCCTGCGCGCGGCGCGGCAGCAGGGCGCGTTCGTCGGGCTGCTCTCCAACATGGTGCCCACCTGGGACGCCCACTGGCGCCGGATGGTCGACCCGGCGGAGCTGTTCGACGACGTACTGCTGTCATTCGAGGCCGGCCACCGCAAGCCGTCCCCGGGGATGTTCGCCCTGGCCGCCGAGCGGGCCGGCGTGCCCGCCTCCGACTGCGTCCTCGTCGACGACCTGTCGCACAACTGTGCGGGAGCGAAGGCGGCCGGCTGGCAAGTGATCCACTTCACCGACACCGACGCGGCACAGGAGCAGTTGCGGGCGCTCCTGACGACAGCCGTCCCGTCGCAAGGAGCTGACAGGCCATGAGCCGTTCCGTTCTCGTCACCGGTGGAAACCGGGGCATCGGTCTCGCCACCGCGCGCGCCCTCGCCGAGCAGGGCGACAAGGTCGCCGTCACCTACCGCACCGGTGAGCCGCCCGAGGGGCTGTTCGGAGTGCGCTGCGACGTGACGGATCCCGAGTCCGTGCGCCGTGCCGTCGAAGAGGCCCGCATCCAGCACGGTCCCATCCAGGTCCTGGTCTCCAACGCCGGCATCACCCGGGACCAGTTGCTCGTCGGCATGGACGACGACGACTTCCGTTCCGTCATCGAGACGAACCTGATGTCGGCCGTCACGGTCGCCAGGGAGGTCGTACCGGACATGCTCAAGGCTCGCTGGGGCCGGGTGGTCTTCATGTCCTCGATGAGCGCTCTGGCCGGCGCCCCCGGCCAGACCAACTACGCCGCGTCCAAGGCCGCCCTGATCGGCTTCGGCCGCTCACTCGCCCGCGAGGTGGGCAAGCGCAACGTCACGGTGAACATCGTCTCGCCGGGGCTGATCGAGACCGACATGGTCAAGGACGTCACCGACGCGCGCCGTGAGCACGTGCTGAGCCAGACCTCGCTGTTCCGGCCGGGGCGCCCCGAGGAGGTCGCCGACGTCGTGAAGTTCCTGGTCAGCGAGGAGGCCTCCTATGTGACCGCGGGCATCATCCCCGTCACCGGCGGCCTCGGAGTCGGTCACTGACCTCTGCCCTCACCATCCCACCCGTATACGGAAGGAAACCCATGTCCAACGACAAGGTGCTGGAGATCGCCCAACAGATGGGCAGGATCTTCAACGACCTGGACGAGAAGGTCGCCCACGAGCTGGTCGCTCCGGACTTCGTCGACTACGAGGCCCCGCCCGGCACCCCCGGCGGGCCGGCCGGCTACCTCGGTACCGCCCGCTGGATGAACTCGGTGTTCGCCGAGGCGAGCTGGGACCACATCGACTCCTTCGCCGACGGTGACAAGGCCGTGATCCGGGTGCGCTTCACCGGCATCCACAGCGGCGACTTCCTCGGCTTCGAGGGCACCGGCAACAAGGTCGACGTCGAGCACATCCACATCTACCGCGTGGGTGACGACGGTCTGGTCCACGAGCACTGGGCCTGCCGCCAGGACCTGTTCCTGCTGGCGCAGATCGGCGCCGTCGAGCTGAAGCTGCCGCCCACGGGCACGCAGGCGTAAGCCCCCCACCCGCAGGCCGCTGGACCCTCTCCGGGTCCGGCGGCCTGCGCGCATGTCCGAGTGGACCGAGAGGAAGGAAGGACACACGTCATGAGGAGCAAAGGCGTCGGGTGGGCGCTCGCGGCGGCCTCGCTGCCGATGTTCATGGTGGCCGTGGACAACCTGGTCGTCACCAACGCCCTGACTGTCATCGCAGAGGACCTGGACACCGACCAGGCCGGCCTCCAGTGGGTCATGAACGGCTACATCCTGGCCTTCGCCGGGCTGCTGCTGGCCGGAGCCGCCCTGGGCGACTCGGTGGGCCGCCGCAAAGTCTTCGCCTGGGGCATCGGCCTGTTCACGGTGGCCTCAGCCGCCTGTGCGCTCGCCGACTCGACCGCCCTGCTGATCACGGCACGCGCCGTGCAGGGCGTCGGTGCCGCGGCGATCCTCCCGGTGTCCCTCACCCTCGCCGTCCAGGCGGTGCCCCCACACCGCCGCCCGCTCGCGGTGGGTGTCTGGGGAGGCGTCAACGGCTCGGGCATCGCCCTGGGGCCGCTCGCCGGCGGTCTGGTGACGCAGGGCCTCGACTGGCATTGGATCTTCTGGATCAACGTGCCCGTGGGGGCCGTGGCCCTGCCGCTGGCCCTGTGGGCGCTTCGCGAGTCCCGGGGCACACCGCGCCCTCTGGACGTGCCCGGCACGGCCCTGGTGACGGGCGCCGTGGTCGCCGCGGTGTGGGCCATCGTGGAATCGGCCGGCGGCGCCGGGGCGATGCCTTGGTCCCTGGCCGGACTCCTGCTGTCCGGGACGCTGTTCGCCGCGTTCCTCGTCCGGCAGCGGCGCGCTCCGCACCCGCTCGTTCCGCTGCGGCTCTACCGCGTACGCGGGTTCATGCTGAGCAACGTGCTCGCCCTCGCCATGTACTTCGGGGTGTTCGGCTCGATCTTCTTCCTGGCCCAGTTCCTCCAGGAGCCGATGGGCTACTCACCGCTGGAGGCCGGGCTGCGCACCCTGCCCTGGACCGCGGCGCCGATGGTCGCCGTACCGCTGGCCAGCGCGCTGGTGGGCCGGCTGGGCGGCGGTGTCCTGCAGGCGGCCGGCTGTCTGATGCAGGGGACGGCCCTGGTGTGGCTGGCCGTGATCGCCCGGCCCGGGGTCCCGTACGGGGCGATGGCCGGCGCCATGGCCCTGGCGGGGGTGGGCATGGGGCTGGTGTTCGCCGCCAACCCGGCGACGGTGATCGGTTCGGTGGCCGAGGAGGAGCACAACGTGGCGTCCGGGGTGAACAACACCATCCGCGAGTTCGGCGGCGCCCTCGGCATCGCTGTGCTCACCGTGGTGCACATCCACGGCGGCCTCCGCAGCGCGGTGCTGACGGGGGCCGCCGTGGTGTTCGCCGGTGCTGTCGCGGGATTCGCTATCGGTCGTACACCAGCACGGCCCGCGTCCGCGCCAGTACCTTCTCACTCCCGCAGTGCACCGTCAGATCGACCCGCACCGAGCCGTCTTCCCTGAACCCGGCGACGGTACCGCCGACGACGATGTCCACGCCGTCGGCGGTGTCCGGCACCAGCACGGGACGGGTGAAGCGTGTGCCGAACTCGACGACGGTGGCCCCCTCGCCGGCCCATTCGGTGAGGGCGGTCGCCGCGAGCCCCATGCTGAGCATGCCGTGGGCGATGACGCCCGGCAGCCCGGCCCGGCCTGCCTGCGAGTCGGACCAGTGGATGGGGTTGTGGTCGCCGGACGCGGCCGCGTACCGGACCAGTTCGGCCCGGGTGAGGCGGAACGCGCGGGCCGGGAGCCTGTCCCCGGGGCCGATCACAGCGCCCCCTGCCCGGCCGTCCGGCGCGAGACCAGGGTGGACGTCGTCGTGCACACCAGTGCCCCGCCCTCCGCCTCCCGCACATGCCCGCGCAGAACGAGCAGGTCGTTCCCGGACAGGGTCTCGGCGTCCAGCACCTCGACGGTGACCGTCAGCCGGTCCCCCGCGCACACGGGCCGGACCGCGTCGAAGCGCTGGTCGCGGTGGAGCACCCGGGAGAAGTCGAAGCCGAGGCCGGGATCGTCCGCGACGACACGCTCGGCGGCCATGGACAGCACGATGGGGAACGTCGGCGGTGCGACGAGCCCGTCACCGGGGTCGGCGCCCACGGCGGCGGCGAACTCCCGGATCTTCTCGCGGCCCACCTCGTAGGGGCGGGTCGGCGGATAGACACGGCCCACGAAGGACCGGTTGAGAGTGGTCGGCACGGAATCTCCTCGGTTGCGTGGCGGAATGACGGGGTGCGGACACAGCGCAGCGGCGCCCGCGGGGGGACGGCGGGCGCCGCTGCGGAACGGGACGCTGTCAGCGGGGGCTGCGCACCACCAGCGCCGCCGCGTTGCCGTCCCGGCCCACCGAGGTGACCAGCGCGGTCACCCCGGGGACGGGGGGGGTTGTCCTGCCAGAGGGAGAGCAGGGCGGCGAGCTGCATCGCACCGCTCGCGCTGTACGTCTCACCGAGCGCGTCGGCGACCCGTACGGTGCGCGGCAGCTCGCCGCCCAGCGCGGTCCGCACACCGCGCTCCTCGATCCGCTCCAGACCTCGCTGGTGGACGGCGCCCAGGGAGACGACGTCCACCTCGTCCGGGCGGATCCCACTGCGGTCGAGGGCCCGCGTGACGGCGTGGGCCAGACCGTCGGCGTACTCGCGGGGTTCCGGAGTGAAGCGCACTTCGCAGGCGAGCAGTTCGGCCAGCCCCCCGCCCGCCGGCCGTTCCCGCTGCACCGTGAAGACCGCCGCACCCTCGCCCAGTGCCGCGCCCTCGCGCAGCGCACCGGTCCGGTGCCAGGCCCAGGCCGCCGGAGCGCTGAGCTCCTCCGCACCGCCGACCAGCAGCCGTTCGACGCGCCCCAGGTCCAGGGCGAGCCGGGCGTGCCGGAAGGCGAGGAGGGAGGCCGTCTGGCCCCGTGGACGCGTGCGGCCATCGCGACGCCGAGGCCTGGCCCGGGCTGCTGGAGCGGCAGCTGACCGCTCCGGTGCTGTGGGCGGAGTCGGTGCGGACGATGGCCGACGCGCTCTACTGCGACATGTTCGTGGAAGTCGGCCCGGGCCGCACGCTCACGGGCCTGGCCCGCCGGATCGCCCCGCAGGTCTCCCGGCTCGGCATCGCCGAGCCCGGCCAGCTCCCCGCCGTTCCGGCCACCCCGGCCTGGAGCGCCGCATGACCCCCCGCGTGCGGGAGGGCGGGCACTGGGACGCGATCGTCGTCGGGTCCGGCATCGGCGGTCTGGTCTGCGCCGCCTATCTCGCGGTCGGCGGCAAGCGGGTCCTGGTCGCCGAGCAGGCGTCCGTCGCCGGCGGCAACAGCCACGTGTTCCGCCGCCGACGTGCCTACGAGTTCGACGTCGGCGTGCACTACCTCGGCGACTGCGGCCCCGACGGGGTGCTGCCCGCCATCCTCGACGGCCTCGGACTGCGCGACCGGGTGACGTACCGGCCGATGTCCTCGGACGGCTTCGACCGGATCGTCATGCCCGGCGCGGTACTCGACGTGCCGGCCGACTGGGACGCGTACCGCGAACGGCTGACGGAGCTGTGCCCCGGGGAGGCAGCCGGGATCGGCACGTTCCTGGACGTGGTGGCCGGGCTCGGTGCCGAACGGCGGGACGCGATCCTGGCCGCCGAGGACGTGCCCATGGCGGAGGTGCCTCAGCGCGCGCCGCACTCGGTGGCCTGGGGCCGCCGGACGCTTCGGGAACTCTTCGAGCACTGCGGCCTCTCGGCCCGCGCCCGCACCCTGCTCGCCGCGCAGTCGCCGAACTACGGGATGGGTCCCGGTGATGCGACGGTCGCCCTGCACGCCACACTCATGGACCACTACCTGCGCGGCGCCTACTACCCGGAGGGCGGCGGGCAGATGCTGGCCGCGGGCCTGCTGGAAGTGATCCTCGCGCACGGCGGCACCCTGCGCACCCGCACCCGGGTGGCGCGCCTGCTGGTCGAGGGGGGCGACGTCCGGGGCGTGCGGTTCGCGGACGGCACCCGCGAGACCGCCCGGACCGTGGTCTCCAACGCCGACTACCGGCGCACCATGCTGGACCTCGTGGGCGAGGAACACCTGCCCCGCCGCCTCGCCGCGAAGACCCGGGAGGCCCGGATGGCGCTGCCCTGGGCGACCGTGTACGTGGCACTGGACAAGGACATCGAGCGGCGGGCGAACCTGTGGTGGTACCGCGGTGCGGACATCGAGCGGTTCTACGACGCCCTGCGGAACGGCGGCACGGGCGGCATGGACTTCCTCTTCGCCTCCTTCGCCTCCGGCAAGGACCCCGCGACCCGGCGGATCTGCCCGCCTGGGCACTCCAACTTCCAGCTGATGACGCTCTGCCCGCCCGGCTTCGAGCGGTGGGGGGTGGGGACCGGACCGGCGGAGGGCGGCGATTACCGCCACGATCCCGTCTACCGGAAGGAGAAGGCCGCCCTGACGGAGAGCGTGCTGGACGCCGCGGAAGAGGTCCTCGGCCCATTCCGCGGCCACATCACGCATGTGGAGACCGCGACGCCGCTCACCCACGAGCGTTACACGCTGTCCAGCGGCGGGACCCCCTTCGGCATGGCCCGGTGGGGGGCAGCCGGCGCCCGCCCCGACACCACGACCCTCATCGACGGGCTGTACATCGCAGGGGCCAGCACCCGCTACGGCAACGGCATCACCGGCTCGGCGGTCAGCGGCATCGCGTGCGCCGGCCAGATCCTCGGACGCCGGCTGATGCACGAGGTGCACTCGGGGGCGGTGCTGGGGGACGCGGCGCTCCTGCCGGACCGTGACCCGGCCTGGGATCCGCTGGCGGTCTCGCGCGGGCGGACATCCGGCTGAACCTGCGGGCCCGCCGCAGTCCGCCGTACCCGAGTGAAGCCAGGAGGCCCGCACATGAGGGCACGTACGCAGGAGCGGCGGGACACCGTCGTCCGGGCCGCGGTGGCAGAGTTCGCCAAGGGCGGTCTGCACGGCACGCCGACCGCGGCGATCGCCCTGCGGGCCGGGGTGTCCCAGCCCTATCTGTTCCGGCTCTTCCCCGGCAAGCGGGAACTCTTCACGGCCGCGACGGTCCGGGCGTTCGAGTGCTCGGCGGAGGTATACGCGCGAGCGGCGCGTGGGCTGAGCGGGACCGCGGCACTGGAGGCCATGGCCCTCTCCCGCGGTGTGCTCCTCGGCGGGAGCGGTGTCCTGCTGATGCGGCTGCAGGCCGTGATGGCGGTGGCCATCGAGGGCTCGGAGGCCGTGAGAACGTTGGGTTCCGTGGGTGGCCCCGGTTCCCTGGGCGACTCGGCCTCCTCGGGCGACTCCGGGACCGGCGCGGCCTTCGCCTCGGTCGTCCGCGGTTGCTGGGCGGGGCTCTGGGACGTGGTGCGGGACAGGTCCGGTGCTCCGCCGTCCGCGCTCGACGCGTTCTTCGCGAACGAGTCGCTGGCGGCCGTCCGGGCAAGCCTGGAGGCACGGGACCACCCCGTCGATCACGCCCAGGACGGCTGCCGCGATCCGGCCACTCAGCTGAAGGGGTGACCGGCTCCGATGCCGGTCCAGCAGCTCCGCGCCTGCACCCGCGTCGAGGTGGCGGCCTGGTGCGCGATCCCTGCGACCCGAACTGCGCCTGTCAGAAACCCCCTCCCTGTGAAACCCCAGGTCACCGACCTGGGGTTCTGTCTGTTGTCACTCCGTGGGGCAGCAGGCTCAGTGGACGCTGTCCAGCTTCGCCCGCTGCTCCGGGGTCAGGTCCAGATCCACCGCGCCCAGGCTTTCCTCCAGCTGCGCCACCGACGAGGCGCCGACCAGCGGGAGAACCGGGATGTCCCCGCCCATGAGCCAGGACAGCACCACCTGGTTGACGGTCGCGCCGGTCTCGGCCGCCACCTCGCGGATCGCCTTCAGCCGGGGCTGGGTGCCCGCATGGTCGAAACCGGGGCCGAGCGGCTTGTCGTCGCGGACGTACGCGCCGGAGATCAGGGGGGAGTACGCGACCTGGGTGAGCGACGGGTTGGCACGCAGGTAGCTGAGCAGGTCACCGCTGACCAGGCCCTGGTTGCCGTCGGGGGAACGCATGCTCGGGATGTCGGTGCGCTGGCGCAGGTAGCTGTGGTGGTGCTGGAGCACCTCGTAGCCGGGGACACCGGCTGCGGCGGCCAGGGCGCGGGCGCGCTCGATCCGCCAGGACCAGTGGTTGCTCGCGCCGAGCAGGCCGGCCACTCCGTCGGCGACCACGTCGGCGAAGCCCTGGACGGTCTCCTCGAGGGGGGTCCGCTCGTCCATGATGTGCGCGTACAGCAGGTGGATCTTCTCGATGCCGAGGTATTCCCTGCTGCGCTCCGCCGACTCGCGGATGACCTTGGCGGACAGGCCCTCCACGTCGAGGCTGAAGGTCTGGGTGGGCTGGTTGGGGCGGGCGCCGAGCTTGGTGGCGATGGTGATCTCGTCGCCGATCCCGCGGCTGCGCAGCCAGCGGCCGACGAGCTGCTCGCTCTCGCCGCCCTGTGTGCCGTTCACCCAGAACGCGTAGTTGTTCGAGGTGTCGATGAACGTGCCGCCCGCCTCGACGAACCGGTCGAGGATCGCGAAGGAGGTGGCCTCGTCGACGGTGGTGCCGAAGGTCATGGCACCGAGGCTCAGGACGCTGACCTCACGACGGGTCTCGGGCGTGCTGCCGATGACGCGGTACTTCATGGTGAACCTTTCAGTGGTGGGAGGTGACCGACTCGGCCACGGAGGAGGCCGCGGCACGGACCGGCAGGTCCGCTAGCAACTCCGCCACGACGGCGTCGATGTGGGGTACGAGGTAGAAGTGGCCGCCGGTGTACACGCGCAGGCGGAACGGTCCGGTGCCGTGACTCCGCCAGGCCTGGGCCTGGGGCTCGTCGACCCGCGGGTCGGCGTCGCCGATCAGGGCGGTGACCGGGCACGGGAGCGGGTCCGCCCCGCGGAACCGGTACGTCTCGGTGGCCACGTAGTCGCTGCGGACGGAGGGCAGGATCGCGGCGAGCAGCTCCGGGTTGTCGAGCATCCCCTGATCGGTGCCGCCCAGCAGCTTGATGTCGGCGATCAGCTGGTCGTCGTCCGCGAGGTGCACCGATCCGGGAGCGGGTATCGACGGGGCACGGCGGCCGGAGACGGTGAGGGCGGCGGGCGGGAAGCCCGCGTCCCGCAGCCGGCAGGCCACCTCGAAGGCGAGGGAGGCGCCCATGCTGTGTCCGAAGAGGCTGAACGGCCTTGCCGGTGACAGGCGTGGCACCAGCTCCCGCGCGATCAGATCGGCCATCTCGTGCAGGGACTCCACGCACCGGTCGGCGAACCGCTCCTGCCGCCCGGGGTACTGGACGACCAGCACATCGGCGTGCGCGGCCAGCCGGGCCGAGAACGGGAAGAAGTACGAGGCGCTGCCGCCGGCGTGCGGGAAGCACAGCAGGAGCGGGGAGCCGGCCGGCGCGGCGTGGAAGCGGCGGAGCCACGCGCTGCCGGTGGGCGGGACGGCGTTCGGGTGCGGCCGTGTCATCCGGTGCTCCGGGCACGCCCGTTGCCGCCGCGGGCTCGGCGGGCGGTGATGGGGATGTGCTTGTAGCCGGAGACGAAGTTGGAGCGAAGCCGCTCGGGAGGACCGGCCGGCCGGAAGTCCTCGAAGCGGGTGAACAGCTCGTGGAACAGGGTCTTCAGGCTGACGCGGGCGACGCTGTGCCCGATGCAGTAGTGGGGCCCGATGCCGAAGGCCAGGTGCTTGTTGGGCCTGCGGCGGATGTCGAACTCCTGGCCGCGCGTGAAGACGGTCTCGTCGCGGTTGGCGGAGCCGAGCCAGATGACGACCGCGTCCCCGGCGCTGATCCGGGTGTTGCGGATCTCCACGTCGCGGGTGGCGTACCGCAGGAAGTGGTTGACCGGCGAGGCCCAGCGCAGGGCTTCGTTCAGGGCCGTGTCGTCGGCCTCCGGGTGCGCCGCCCAGTCCTGGAGCACTCCCGTGTCGATGAACTCGGCCATGACGAAGTTCGGCGGGTGGGGGGTGGTGACGTTCGCGCCGAGCAGGAGGCTGTAGCAGTTGGCGACGATCTCCTCGGACGCCATGTGGCGGCCTTCGAACTGCGTGGAGATGAGCACGCTCAGCAGGTCGTCCCCGAGGTGGTCGCGGCGGAACCGGACCAGGTCCTGGAAGTACGCGAACAGGTCGCGGTGGGCGGCCTTGAGGGTGACGTCCCGGCCGCCCGGGTCCTGGTACTCGGGGTCGTCGGCGGCGATGCACACCGTGGTCAGCCGGCTGAGCCAGGCCCAGTCCGCGGTCGGCAGGCCCATCATGGTGCCGGTGACCGACATCGGCATGGCCAGCATGGTCTGCGCGAAGTCGAACGTGCCGCCGTCGCCGAGCGGTTCGATGAGGGGGACCACCAGATCGCGGATCATCTCGCGTTGCCGGTCGACCGACTTGATCGCCAGGGCCTTCTTGAGGCGTCCCTGCATCTCGGTGTGGCGGGGCGGGTCGGTGGCCGCGAGCTGCTTGCCGCCGGCCGGGTCGTCCGTGCCCAGCAGGTCGAGCATGGTGCCGCGTTCGGAGGTGAAGGTCGCGGTGTCCCGCAGGACCCGGTCGGCGTCCTCGAAGCGCACGACGTTCCAGAACCAGCGCTCGTCGTCGACCTGGTGACGGGTCAGCGTGTCCATCGCGCGCATCCGTCGCCAGACGGGGTGCGGGTCGCCGTCGCTGTAGAGGGCCGGGTCCACGAGGTTCACGCCGTCGGCGGTTCCGGTGGTGGCCGCGTGCATCGGGCAGCCCGGCGGCGGAGCGAGTGAGGGTCCGGCAGGGGCGGGTGTGGCATGGACGGTCAAGGCCCGTCTTCCTTTCACCGTGATGGGCAGGAAGGCGCCGTGCCGTGTGCCACGCTTCACCCCCTCCTCGCGGCTCCGGGCCGTCGTGCGCCGGAGAACGGCACGGCGTACGGCAGCGGGCGGAGACCCGAGGGGATGAGGTGGGCGGGCTACACGGCCAGAACGGGATACGGCTCCGGGAGTACTGCCGGAGCTCGTCCCTCACAGCGCGACGGGGAACCAGCCGGTCTGCGCGGTGGGACGGCCGTTGAACGGCCGGGCCTGAAGTTGCTTCCGGCACAACGTACATGACACCGACGGGAAGGTGAAGCCCGCACCGGGTCCCCCGGCCGCGTCAGTCCGGCACCGAATCCAGGAAGCCGCTCTTGCCTATGAGGTAGGCCAGTTGGGCCCGGCTGCGACTGCCGAACAGTTCGGCGGCCCAGCGCATGTGGTTGGAGACGCTGCGCGGGCTCATGCCGAGACGGCTCGCGATCGCCTCGTCCGTGTGGCCGTTGACCATGTGCCGCAGGATCGTGCGCCGTACCTCGTCGGTGAGGAGCGGAGGGAGCCGGCTGCTGGGGAACTTCCGCAGCGGCTGGGCCCGTTGCCAGGCGTGGTCGAAGAGCCCCACCAGGTAGCGCACCACCCCGGGATGCTCGACGGCGAGTGCCGTGTCACGGCGTTCCGAGCCGGGGTCGGGGATGAACGCGATCTTCCGGTCGCAGACGATCAGCCGGTCGAACACCTCGTCCAGGGTGCGCACTTCGCCGCCCGCCTGCGAGATGCGCTCGGCGTAGGTGAGCGTGGGCTGGTGGGTGCGGATCGTGTGCTGGTAGATGGTGCGCTGCAGCACTCCGCGGCCGATCGCCTCCAGATCGCTCTCGAGCGCCTTGTCGAGCAGTTCCTGGGGGCGGCCGCCGCCGGGCTGCGCGGTCAGCAGCTCCTGCTGGCAGGCGTGCACGGCCGCCGAGAGGGTCGCGCTGATCGCCTC
This sequence comes from Streptomyces sp. NPDC126510, assembly GCF_040302345.1. Classification (NCBI taxonomy): domain Bacteria; kingdom Bacillati; phylum Actinomycetota; class Actinomycetes; order Kitasatosporales; family Streptomycetaceae; genus Streptomyces; species Streptomyces sp. NPDC126510. Next base: position 144,342 of record NZ_JBEORR010000005.1, read on the forward strand.
CTGGCCCCGCACGGCACGGATCAGGTGCGACTCGCCCTTCCCGTAGCTCTCCAGGTAGACGTCCTGGGCCCGGTTGATCGAGGCACGCAGCGTCGCGAGAGCGGTCCGCCTCTCCTCGATGACGTGTTCGAGATGGTCCAGCCGGGCACCGGCCGCCAGGCGTGGCGGGATGGCGGCCAGACTGCCGTCGGGCAGCCGCTGGACGAGACCCAGGTCCAGCAGACATGAAGGGCACTCGGTGGCGGGGGGCCGGCCACGAAGGGCGTCCGAGTAGTACCGGAGCCCCTCGTCGCAGAGGACGGCATCGCGATCCTCTGCCTCATTGTCCGTAGTTGTGCACATTTTTCCCCCTGCTGGTTTCAGCAATGCGGGATCATCCTGCTCGATCCTCGATGACCTTGCACGCCGATACGTGCATGCTTCCGGCGGGGAACCACCACAGATCTGCCGCACAACCGCCACAGCCCTGGACACCGGGGGAGCCCGATACGGGTTCCGTTCCGCAGATGTCCGGGTCTCTCGCAGAAGCAAAACAATGGGGGACAGATGAACAGGAACGTTCTCAGACACATACTCGGCACGCTTGCCCTCGTGGGCGCGGCCGTCATCGGCGTCACCGCCGCCCAGGCCCCGGCCGGCCAGGCCGTTCTGGCCGACTCCCAGTGGGGCAGCACCCCCGCCCCGGACAGCGGCGAGGACGACTCGCAGTGGGGCTGATCCCCCGCCCGCCCTTCCCGGTCCCGGGCCCGCCCTGTTCGATCCCGGGCCCGCCCTTCCCGGCGGACCGGCACTGATCCCGGCGCACACCGGCCGGCCCGCCCCGCCCTGATCAACGGAGCGGCCGTACACGCGGCGGATCCCGTACGCCGCATGCCACCCCCTCTTCCCACAGATTTCGGAGGTCGCTTCGTGCTGCCCGAAACGCCGAACGGTGCGTCACCCGACGGCCACACCTGGTATCCGGCCACCCGGGTCCAGCAAGGTATGTGGGTTCTGGACCGCGACACGCTGCTGCGGCCCACCCAACTGGTACCCACCGTTGTGGAGTTCACCGGTCCGGTTGACCACGAGGTGCTGGTCTCGTCCGTTCGGAAGGCCCTCGCGCGGCACCCCTCGCTGCGGGCCCGCTTCCGGCTCGACATCAAGCGCCGCCGGGTCGAGTACCACACCGACGGGCCGCCCGCCGAGCCCGGACTGCGCGACGCCGCCGCCGAGGGATGGAGCGAGGACGATGTCGACCACCGCGTACGGACCCTGAGCGGCGCGCCCTTCGACCTGGGCCGGGACGCGCCCGCACGCGCCGAGATCATCCGTCTCGGCCCGGAGCGCACGCTGCTCGCCCTCAACGTGCACCACATCGTGTTCGACGGGGTCTCACGCGGCATGCTCCTCGACGAGATCCGCTCCCTCTACCGCGCCGGACTCGACGGCGTTGAGCCGGAACCGAGCGACCCGCCGCACCCGGCGACGGTGGCCGCGAAGCGCACCCCCGAGGAGATCGAGGAGCAGGTCGCCGACGTCGTCGGCCGGCTCCGCGGCGCACCCCCCGAGGTCCGGCTGCCGTTCACCCGCACACCGCGGGAGGGCGAGGAGTCCCTGCTCGGCGCCACCCTGGCGACGGCTCTCGACGAGGAGACCACCGAGAAGGCGATGGCGGTGGCCGCACAAGAGGGGTGCACCCCCTTCATGGTCGGGGTCGCCCTGCTCGCCGGCACCCTCGCCCGCACCGGGCCACAGCGTGACTTCCTCATCGCCTTCGCCTGGCCCGGACGGGACGATCCCGCCACCGCGGACGTGATCGGGATGTTCATGACCACGGTCGTGCTGCGCGTCACCATCGGCCCGGATGACACCTGGCGCGACCTGCTCAGCGGGGTTCGCGTCGGCGGCATGGAGGCGTTCGTCGACAGCGACGTCCCCCTCGACGCCGTCTCCGCCGCCCTCAACCCCGACCGCAACGCCCTGTGGCCGCCGCTGTCGCCGGTCCTCGTCAACCTCGACGAGGCGCCGCGGTCCCTGGAGCTCACCCCGGACGTCACGGGCCGGCTCCGCCCGCTCGACCCGATGTTCGTCAAGTACGACCTGGCGATGTTCGTCCGGCTGGAGGACACGGCGGGGGGACGGCGACTCGCCCTCTCGCTGGACTACCCCGTCAACGTCTTCGCCCACACCGACGTTTCGCGCTTCCTTCACGATCTGCGGCGCAGCGCCGCGGGCCTGGCCACATTCCCGGAGAAACCCGTGCTCGAAGAGACCGTACGCCCCACCGCCGCCCCGGCCGACCTGGACGACCCGGCGGCCCGCCTCGACCTCGTCCGCTCCGTGTGGCACGAGGTCCTGGGCACCGACGACTTCGCCGACGACGTCAGCTTCTTCGAGGCCGGCGGCGATTCCCTGCTGCTCGTGCTCCTCGTGGAGCGGCTCGGCCAGGTCTCGGGCCGAGAGGTCCGGACCATGGACCTGTTCCGCTCGCCGACCGTCGGCGGCCAGGCCGAGCTCATCGCCGGCGCCGCCGCGTCGGCCGCCGAGCCCACGGGTGGCAACCGATGACGGCCCACGCGCTGGCCGCCGAGGTCATGGAGATACCGGACGGCCCGGACGCGTTCGGCGACGCCAGTTTCATCGCGCTCGGCGGCGACTCGCTGCGTGCCATGCGCCTGGCCGGCGTACTCCAGGAGCGTCTGGGGCTGCGCGTCCCGATCATGGAGTTGCTCGGTGACGCCCCGCTCACCGAGGTCCTCGCCGCCGCCACCCCCGCTGCCACGGCGACCGGGGCGGCGCCGGCCTCCCCGTCCGGCCTCGACGCCGAACAGGCGCTCACTCCCGCCCAGCGCGGCATGTGGCTGATCGAGAAGGTGGCCGGGGGCTCCCCGTACAACCTGGTGTTCCGGTGCTTCAGCCGGGGCGGCCGGCTCGACCCCGGCATCCTGGCCAAGGCCCTCGCGGCCACCGCCGCACGCCACGAGGGACTGCGGGTCGTCTTCCGCGAGGCCGGCGACGACGTGGTCCAGGAGGTCCTGCCCGTCCACGCACCGGACGTCGTCGAGTACGTCCACGACGACCCGACCGAGACCTTCGAGAACCACGTACGGCGCCGCAGCGCCGAACTGGGCCGCGAGCCCTTCGACCTGGCCGCCGCTCCCGCCTACCGGTTCGCCCACTGGACCCCGGCCGACCCCTCCGACGAGCGCTCCGCCCTGGTGCTGACCGCGCACCACATGGTGCTGGACGGCTTCGCGGTCGGCTACCTGCTGCGCGAGATCTTCGACAGCTACGCCGAGTCGAAGGCCGCGTGCGAACGAGCCGCCCAGAGCCTCGGCAGCCCGCTCTCCGCCCTGCGCCGGCACCAGGAGGAGGCCCGCGCCCGAGGCGTCTGGGACGAGCAGACCGAGTTCTGGAAGCAGCACCTCGCCGGGGTTCCCAGTGTCCTCGAACTCCCCGCCGACCGGCAGCGCCCCACCCTTCAGGACGGTGCCGGCGACCGCCTCGGCCTCGACCTCGGCCCGGACACCACCGACCGGGTCGCCCGCCGGGCACAGGCCCTCGGCATCACCCCGTACTCCCTGCTCCTCGGCGCCTTCGGCCTGTGCCTGGCCCGGCGCACCGGCAACCGCCGGCTCCTGGTCGGCGTCCCGCTGCTCGGCCGCGGCAGCTCCGAGCTGCGTCGGCTGGTCGCCGTCACGGGCAATCTCGTACCCCTGCTGATCGATGTGGACGACGACCTCGACGTCGCCGCGTTCCTCCGGGGGGTGCACCGCAATCTCGGTGCCGCCATCGACGCCGGCGATCTGCCGTTCGAGGAGATCGTCGCCCGTCTCGGCATCGAGCGAAGCCTCGGCTGCCACCCGCTCGTCCAGGTCTGCTTCGGCATGCACGACCAGCTGGTGCCGAGCGAGCTCAGCGCCGGGCCGGTCCGGATCCAGGTCGAGGAAGGGCACGGCGGCGGCTCGCAGTTCGACCTGACCATGCTGATCGGCCAGGCGGACCCCTCCTTCGCCGGCCACCTCGAATACGCGACCGGCGTCTGGCACGAGGCCGAGGCCCAGTCCTTCGTCGCCGACTTCCTCGCGACCGTCGAGCAGGTCAGCGCCGCCCCCGAGGCCCGCCTCGAGGACGTCCGCTGCATCTCCGCCGAGGGGCACCACCTGCTCGACGAGATCAACGGAACCGGCCGGGACTTCCCCCGGACGTCCCTCGACGCGCTGTTCCGCGAGACGGCGGCGCGTCACCCCGACACCGTCGCCGTCCGCGACGGGCAACACGCCCTCACCTACGGCGAACTCGCCGCCGCCGCCGCCGAGCAGGCCCGCCTGCTGATCGACGCCGGCGTCAAACCGGGCGACCGGGTGCTCGTGGGCGTGGAGCGGTCGGTGGCCGAGACCGTCGCCGTGCTCGGTGTGCAGTGGGCGTCGGCCGCGTACGTGGGCATCGACCCGGCGCAGCCGGACAGCCACCTCGCGCGGATCGTGGAGCGGGCCCGGCCCAGCGCCGCGCTGACGGGTCCCGTCGGCTCGCCGGCCGCGCGCCGGTTCGCGGAACTCGGCGCCCCGGCCGTGCCGGTCTGGGAACCGGGCTGGCGGCCCGCCGACCCGCGGACGGTGCCCGCACCGCCCGAGGACCCGGCCCGCCTCGCGTACGTCGCCTTCACCTCCGGCTCGACCGGCAATCCCAAGGGCGTCGGCGTCCCGCACCGCGCGGTGATCCGCCTGGTCCACGAGGCTGGTTACGTGCGGCTCGGCGAGGGCGAGCGGATGCTGCGGCTGTCCCCGCTCTCCTTCGACGCCTCCACCCTCGAACTGTGGGGCGCGCTGCTGACCGGCGCCACCCTGGAGGTGCACCCGGCCGGACTGGCGTCCCCGACCGAGCTGGGCGCCTTCCTGCGGGAGCGGGGGGTCACCGTGGCATGGCTGACCGCCGGGCTCTTCCGGCTCGTCGAGGAGTTCGCCTCGGACTCGCTCGGCAGCCTGCGCCAGCTCCTCACCGGCGGAGACGTGGTACCGCACGAGCACACCGCGCGGGTCCTGGCCAGGCATCCCGGCCTGGTCGTCACCAACGGCTACGGCCCCACCGAGAACACCACCTTCACCACCACCCACTCGGTGGCACGCGCGGAGGACGTCGACGGGCCGCTGCCCATCGGCCGCCCCGTCCCCGGCACTCGCGTGTACGTGCTGGACGCGCGCCGCCGGCTGCTTCCGCCCGGTGCCGTGGGTGAGCTGTACACCGGCGGTGAGGGCCTCGCCGACGGCTACCTGGGCGACGAGCAGGAGACGGCCCGGGTGTTCGGGCACCTGTCACCGGACGTACCCGAGCGGCTGTACCGCACGGGCGACCTGGTGCGGATCGACAGCCGGGGCCGGGTGCGCTTCCTCGGCCGCGCCGACGACCAGGTCAAGCTGCGCGGCTACCGGATCGAGCTGAGTGCGATCAGCGACGTCCTCGCCGAGCACCCCGGGGTGCAGGACGCCGTGGTCGTCGTCAGCGAGGGAGACAGCGCCGAGAAGCGGCTCGTCGCCGCCGTCGTCCCGGCCCCCGGTGCGGCCGTCGGCACGGCCGCACTGCGCGACCTGCTCACCGAGCGGCTGCCGTCCTACATGGTCCCGGCGCTGTGGGCCGTGGTGGACCGGCTGCCCGTCACCGCCAACGGCAAGGTGGACCGGCGCGCACTGGCCGCGCTCGCGGGGCCGGCGAAGCGGACCGCGGCCGTGACCGCCACCGGGGCGCAGGCCCTCACCGGCACGGAGGCCGCGGCGCGGGCCGTCACCGGCACAGCAGCCGCGGCCGGGGCCGTGGCCGAGGCGCCTGCCGGTATCAGCCTCGAAGGCATCGCCGAACTGTTCGCCGCCGTCATCGAGGCGCCGGAACCGGTCACCGGCATCACCGAGGACACCGACTTCTTCGTGATCGGTGGCAACTCCCTCGGCGCGGTCCGCCTCATGCGCCAGGTCAAGCAGGAGCTGGGGGTGTCCGTACGGCTGCGGGACTTCCTGCTGTCCCCCACGCCCGCCGGGCTGCGCGCGCTCGTCGAGAAGGCCGCGGTCTGATGGCCCGTACCGCGGCGCCGGTCCCGCCGCTGTCCCTGGCGGACGGCGTGCGGGCACCGGAGTGGGACGAGGGGCTGGAGTGCTGGGTCGTGGCCGACCCCCGCCTGGCCCGGCAGGTCCTCAACCACCCCGGATTCGCCTCGGGGACCTTCGAGCGGTCCTTCCAGCTGTACATGGCGGACGCGACCCGCACCGAGTACCGCGAGCTCACCGAGTTCCTGCGGCTCTGGTTCGTCCAGGCCGACGCCCCCGAGCACACGGCGCTGCGGCGCCCCGTCCAGCGGATGCTGTCCGCCTCGTACGTACGGTCCCTGACGCCCCGCGTCGAGGAGATCACGGAGGAGTGCCTGACCCGGCTCGCGGCCACACGTCCCTGTGACGTGATGCCGGCCGTGGCCGAGGGCGTCTCCGGCGAGGTGATGGCGCACGTGGTCGGCGTCGACGTACCACCGCCGGTGCTGCACGAATGGTCGCGGACCCTGTCGCTGTTCATCGGTGCCATGTACCGCCGCGACCACGCCCGGGCGGCACAGCGGGTCATGGTGGAGATGACCGAGGCGCTCGCCGGGGCGCGAGCGCTGGAGGACTTCCCCACCGACACGCCCGAGGACCGGGCGCGCACCAACGCGACCTGGGCGATGTGCCTCTTCGGCGGCCTGGAGACCACCGCCTCGCTGCTCGGCTCCACCGTGCTCACGGCGCTCGGCGACCGGGAGCTGTGGGAGGCGGTACGGGCGGAGCGGCCCGGCGTGGTCGAGAACCTGGTGGAGTCCGTGCTGGTACGCCGGCCGCCGCTGCGGCACCTGGGGCGGGTCGTCGCCCACGACCAGGAGATCGCCGGAGCCCGGCTGCGCGCGGGCGACCTGGTCCTGGTGAGCCTCACCGGGCAGGGGCCGCTCGACGAGGCCGCGCCCGAGGCGGTGTGCCCGGTCACGGGCGCGTCCGCCCCCGCGGGACCGGCCACCGGCGAGGGCACCGACCGCAATCTCGTCTTCGGCTACGGGCCGCACTACTGCGTCGGCGCCCCGCTGGCCCGTATGGAGGCGGCGGTCCTGCTGCGGCGCCTGGCGCGGCGGTTCCCGAGGGCCCGGCTGTCCGACGAGGCCGCCGTGTGGGGCCCCAACCTCAGCTACGTCGGTCTCGACCACCTCTACGTCGACCTGGGCGGAGAAGCCTGACATGTCACTCCCTCCCGTGTCCTCCTCTTCCGGTGAGCACGCCGTCGCCGTCGTCGGCATGGCCTGCCGGCTGCCCGGCGCGCCCGACGTCCGGGCGTTCCGGTCGCTGATCCGGGCGGGCGGGGACGGCATCAGCCGCCCCACCCGTGAGGAGCTGCGCCGGCGCGGGGTGGATCCCGCCTACGTGGGCCGGGAGAACTTCGTCCCGGCCATGGGCGTCATCGAGGACTCCCGCCGCTTCGACTGGTCCTTCTTCCGGTACAGCCGGGCGGAGGCGGCGGCGACCGACCCCCAGCAGCGGGTCTTCCTGGAGTGCGCGGCCACGGCGGTCGACGACGCGGGCATCGACCCCGCCCGGTTCCGGGGACGGATCGGCGTGTACGCCGGTGCCGACCGCTCGGGGCCCGGCCGGGACGACGCCGCGCTGGGCGAACTGGCCCGGTACATCGGGCGGGAGAAGGACTTCGTCGCCACGCGGGTGGCGTACAAACTGGGGCTGCGCGGTCCCGCGATCACCGTGCAGACGGCCTGTTCGACCTCCCTGACGGCCGTGCACCTGGCGGTGCGGGCGCTGCGCGGCGGTGAGTGCGACGCCGCTCTCGCGGGCGGGGTCACGGTGATGCCGCACGGCGAGTGGGGCTACCTCTTCGAACCCGGCGGGATCCTCGCCCCGGACGGGTACTGCCGCCCGTTCGACGCACGGTCCGCCGGGACCGTGCCCAGCGAGGGCGTCGGTGTCGTGGTGCTCAAGCGGCTCGCCGACGCCGTGCGCGACGGCGACCGGATCGCCGCCGTCATCGCCGGAACGGCGGTCAACAACGACGGCGCGGACAAGATGGCGTACACCGCGCCCTCCGCGGCCGGGCAGAGCGAGGTGATCCGGGACGCCCTGGAGGACGCGGGGATCCCCGCAGCGGCGGTGGGCCACGTCGAAGCGCACGGGACCGCCACCCGGCTCGGCGACCCCATCGAAGTGCAGGCGCTGACGGACGTGTTCGGGCCGGCCCGCGGCGAGACCGGCCGCTGTGTGCTCGGCGCCGTGAAGGGCAACGTCGGTCACACCGGCGCGGCCGCGGGCGTCACGGGTCTGATCAAGACGGCTCTCATGCTGGAGCACCGGGAGATCGTCCCGACGGCGCACTACACGACTCCCAACCCGCTGCTCGAACTGGACGGTTCGCCGTTCCGGGTGGCCACCGGGCTCGAGCCGTGGGCGCCGCGCGAGGGCCGGGCGGAGCGGGCCGGCGCGGTCAGCTCGTTCGGCGTCGGCGGCACCAACGCGCACGTCGTCCTCACCGAGGCACCCGCCGTCCCCCGGCCCGTACGAACGGCCCGCCCGCAGGTGCTGCCGCTGACGGGGCACACACCGGCGGCGCTCGCCCGGCTCGGCTCGGCGCTCGAGGAACGTTTCCGCGACGGCGTGGACGGCCCCGATCCGGCCGGGGCCGCCCGGACCCTGGCCGGGCGCCGCCGCCACCGGCACCGGCAGGCCGTGGTCGTCCGGGACACCGAACACGCCGTCGAGGCGCTGCGCGCCGCGCAGGGCGCGGCCGAACGGCCCGGCTCCCCCGGGCGGCTGGGCAAGGTCGCCTTCCTCTTCCCCGGCCAGGGCGTCCTCAAGGACGCGGCAGGGGAGGCCGCGCACCGTCTGCTGCCGGAGTTCCGGGCCGCGTTCGAGGAGATCCGCAAGGCCGCGGCCGACGACTGCGGTGTGGACCTGGGGCCCGTGGTCATTCCGGGCGAGACGCACGAAGGCCAGGCCGACTGGTTCTCCGACACCGTCCACCAGCAGCTCGGCCTCTTCGCCCTCGGCTACTCCTTCGGCCTTCAGCTCGCGGCGTGGGGGGTCACCCCGCACGCCATGCTCGGCAACAGCATCGGCGAGTACACCGCCGCGGCCCTCGCCGGCGTGTGGTCCCTGCCCGATGCGGTCGGCCTCGTCCATGCGCGGGCCCTCGCGATGCGCGACGCCGCCCCCGGCCGCATGGTCGTCGTCCACGCCTCGCCCGAGGACGTCGAAGCCCTGCTGCCGGACCACAGCGGCGTGACCGTCGCGGTACGCGGCAACGGTTCCGCCGTTCTCGCCGGCGGCGAGGCGGAGATGGACCTCCTCGTCGCGGGGGACGCCCTCCACGGGCTGCGCGTCACCCCGGTCCACACCCGGCGTGCCTTCCACACGCCGGCCATGAACCCGGCAGCCGAGGCGGTGCGGGACCATCTGTCGTCGATGCCCGCCCGCCCGCCCCGGCTGCCGTACATCACCAACACCACCGGCCGGTGGGCCGATCCGCAGGCGGCGGCCGGCCCGGAGCAGTGGGCGGCGCACCTGCGCGAGCCGGTCCGCCTGGACACCTGCACGGCCACGCTGCTCGGCTCCGGCTGCACCACCTTCTTGGAGCTGGGTCCCGGCGGGTCGATGACCGGCTCGCTGCGGGCCGCGCCCGGCTGGGATCCCGCCCACCGGACCGTCCGGTTCGCCCCCGGCCGGCCGGACGGCCAGGCCGGACTCCTCGACGCGATCGGCGCCCTGTGGGAACTGGGCGTGGACCGCGCCCTCGACACCGTCCTGGACGGCGGACACGGCGACCCCGGCGACCGGCCGAGGCGCTGCTCGCTGCCCGCGCACCCGTTCCTGGGCGAGGACCCCGATCCGGAACCGGCGGCGCTGCGAGGGGAACGCGTACCGGCCGCCGTAGGGCCCGGCGCGGCCGTCACCCCGGCTGCCCGGGACGCGGCGGTGGCCCCGGCCTCCCGGACGGAGCGATCCGTGCGGTCACTCCTGGAAGAGGCCTGGTGCCGGACCCTCGGCGTGAGCACGGCCGCCGACCCGGACGACTTCTTCGGCCTCGGGGGCGAGTCACTGCTCGCCCTCGCGCTCACCACCGCGGTCCGCGAGCGGGTGGGAGCGGAAGTGTCCGTCACCGACTTCATGCTGAAGGCGACCTTCGGCGGGCTCGTCGGGCTGGTGGAGCGCGTGCTCGGCGACCGGTCCGGCCCGGCCTCCCCCCTGCCGGGCGTGGCCACCCTGCGGGAGGGCTCCGGACGGCCCTTCTTCCTCGTCGCGGACGCCCTCGGCAACGCCCTGCCCTACCGGGCCCTGGCCGCGCGGCTCGTCCTCGAGGGCGACCGGCCGGTCCTGGCCCTGGAGCAGCCGGCCCACGACGACCGGGACGGGCGCCGCTCGATCGGGTCCCTGGCTGCCACCCATGTGAGGAACCTGCTGCGGGCCCAGCCCACCGGCCCGATCACCCTCGGCGGTTGGTCCTTCGGCGCGGTGGTCGCGCACGAGACCGCCCGGCTGCTCGCCCTGCGCGGGCACGAGGTCGACCTGCTGGTCTCGCTGGACGGATACGTGCCCGACACCCACCCGCTGCCGGTCGCCGCGGCCCCCCGCTTCATGCTCGGCGGGCTGAAGGCCGGTCTGGACACGCTGCTCGGCGTCGGGCCCCTGGCCGCAGTGCACCGCCGCAGTCCCGAGGCGCGGCGGCGGTTCCTCGCGGGCCAGGCCGCCGTACTGGCCCACCGGCCACGCCCGGTGAACTGTCCGGCCGTCCTCTTCAAGGCGGAGACGGACCCCGCGGCGGCCGGCCGGCTCGCCCGCCGCCTCGCGGGCCTCCACCCGGCAGGACTGCGCGTGACGGCGGTGGGCGGCGACCACTGGTCGATGTTGAAACCGCCGTACGTCGACGACCTGGCCGCACGCATCGGCGAGGCACTCCGCCCGGACACCCGGTCCGCGGCACCGCACGAGGAGAGGAACGACTCTTGACCGTCTCGCAGACACCTCCCGGCACCGAGTCCGAGGACCCGGCGCCGCAGGACGCCGACGCCGCCGGAAGCACCGACAAGCCCGAGGACACCGAGAAGCCGCTGCTGCGCAATCGCGACTTCCAGGCCCTGTGGACCAGTGAGGCGTTCGCCGCGCTCGCGAAGGAAACGGCGGAGGTCGCGTACCCGCTGCTCATCCTCACCACCACGGGTTCGGCCTTCTACGCGGGAGCCGTCGGCTCGGCCCAGCTCATCACCACCAGCCTGTTGTCCATCCCCGGCGGCACACTCGCCGACCGGATGGACCGACGGCTGCTGATGATCATCTGCAACCTGGTCCGGGTCGCTCTGCTCGGCCTGTTCAGCGTGCTGATCTTCGCCGGCCAGACGCAGCCGGCCCTCGTGTTCGCCATCGCCGTCGGCTCGGCCGCGTGCCTCGGCATCTCCAACCCGACGGGGCTCGCGGCCATCAAGCAGCTCGTTCCGCCGTCCCAGCTGACCCAGGCCACGGCCCAGAACCAGATCCGGTACTTCGCCGCCACCATGGGCGGCCCGCCCGTCGGCGGCTTCCTGTTCGGCGTGGCCCGCGCGTTCCCGTTCCTGAGCTCGGCGATCGGCTTCCTCGTCTCCACCGTGCTGCTGCTGTTCATCCGCAAACCGATGAAGGTTGAGCAGTTCACCCCGGGCGAGAAGCGCAACACGGCCGAGGGCTTCCGCATCCTCGCCCGGCAGCCGGTCCTGCGCCTGCTGATCGTGTGGATCATGGGGTCGAACATGGCGTTCACCCACTCCGGTGTGTTCCTCGCCCTGATCGCCACCGCCGAAAGCCGGGGCGCCTCCTCCGGGTTCACCGGCCTCCTGCTGTCCATCGCGGGCATCGGCGGTCTGGCCGGCTCACTGATCGCGGGACCCGTCATCAAGAAGGTCGCGCCGGCGAAACTCTTCCTGGCCGCCGCCTGGATCGGTCCCGTCGCCGCCGTCCTGCTCGCCAACGTCTCCGGGCTCGTCCCGCTCGGCATCATCGTCGCCTGCGTGTTCCTGCGCGGCCCGATCACCAGCGCGCTGTTCCTCGCCTACCTCGCGGCGATGGTCCCCGACAAGGCGCAGGGCCGGGTGCTCGGCGCGGTGATGTTCATGTCGATGATCGCGGCCCCGGCCGGTGTGTTCATCATCGGCACCGTCTTCGACCAGGCCGGCCCGGTCTGGGTGTTCACCATCATGGCCGTCATCTCCGGCCTGGCCGCCCTGCCCACCCTCAGTCCGCGCATCCGCGGGCTCGCGCCCCCCGAGGCGTACACGGACACCGTCGCCACCGGCACGCCCGCCGAGGGCGGCCACTCCCAGGAGGCTCCCGCAGCCCCGCACAAGGAAGGGGATTCCTGATGACCACCGAGCTGCCCCGTACCCAGGAACAGCTTCCCCCCGAGTTCTTCACCGCCCCCGAGGGCAACGACCTGCACACCGCCAATGCCAAGCTGCGCGCGAGCGGTTGCCCGGTACACGCCATCAACTACCCGGTGGGCGGCGAGGGTTACGTCGTCGCCGACTACACGACCGTACTCAAGGCGTTCAGCGACCCGCGGCTGTCCAAGCGGGTCGACAACGCCCCCGCGTGGTTCCGCGACCTCGTCAAGGACTCCAGCCCGGTCCTGGTGCGCAACATGCTGACCGCCGATCCGCCGGAGCACACCCGGCTGCGCAAGCTCGTCAGCCGCGCCTTCGTCCCGCGCCGGATGGAGCTGCTGCGCCCGCGGGTCCAGGAGATCACCGACGAGCTCATCGACGCCTTCCCCGAGCAGGGCGAGGTGAACCTGATGGAGTTCGCCTTCTCGCTGCCGATGCGGGTCATCTGCGAGTTCCTCGGCGTCCCGGTCGCGGACCGGCCCCAGCTGCACACCTGGGGCAACTGGCTCAGCGGCGCTCCGTATCCCGACGCGGAGTCCAACGAGAAGCTCAAGGACGCCAGCGAGAACATCGAGCGCTACCTCCTCGACCTCCTCGCCGACCGTCGCGCGAACCTCGGTGACGACCTGGTCAGCATCCTGGTGCGGGCCGCCGACGAGGAGGACCGCTTCACCAACGACGAACTGGTCTCCACCCTGGTCCTGCTGATCATCGCGGGCCACAAGACCACCGCCAACCTCATAGGCAGCGGCACCCACGCCCTGCTCACCCACCCCGACCAGCTCGAACTCCTGCGCTCCCGGCCGGAGCTGGCCGATTCCGCCGTCGAGGAGTTCCTGCGCTTCGAGTCCCCCGTCTACCGGGGAACCCTCCGTGTCGCCGCCGAGGACATGGAACTGGGTGGCTGCCCCATTCCCAAGGAGAGCTTCGTCCACCTGCTGATGGGCTCCGCCAACCGGGACCCCGAGGCCTTCGAGAGGCCGGACGAACTCGACATCACGCGCACCGCCAACCGGCACCTCGCGTTCGGCCAGGGCCCGCACTTCTGCGTCGGCGCCCCGCTCTCCCGCGTCGAGGGCGACATCGCCTTCACCACCCTGCTGCGCCGGCTGCCGGGCCTGCGCCTGGCCGTCCCGGCCGACGAGGTCGACTGGCTCTTCGACAACTCGACCAGCCGCGGCCTGGTGAAGCTGCCCGTCACCTACGACGCCCGCCTCGCGGCCGGCACCCGCCCGGCCGCCGACACCTCCCAGGACCGCTGACATGGCCGACCGCATCTCGCTCGTGTGCCTGCCCTTCGCCGGCGCGGGTGCCTCCTTCTACCGTCCGTGGCAGCGGCTCGCCGAGCCGCACGGCTTCGACGTCCTGCCGCTCCAGCTCCCGGGGCGCGAGCGGCTCATCGACGAGGAGCCGTACCGGGACGCGAGTGCCGCAGCCGACGGGCTGCTCACCGATCTGCTCACCACGCTCGACGGCGGCCCGCGCCCTCACCGCGTCGCCCTGTTCGGCCACAGCCTGGGCGCCGTCCTCGCCTACGAGCTGGCACGCCGCCTCGTCGAGGTGCCCGAGGTGCGGGTCGCGGGGCTGTTCGCCAGCGGCTCGCCGCATCCCGCCGAGCCGCGGGCCCGCCAGGCTTCCGGGCTCGACGACGACGCGTTCCTGGAGCGCGTCAACGAGTTCGCCGGCTACACGGACGAGGCCCTCCAGGACCCCGAGATGCGTGAGCTGATCCTGCCCACGCTCCGCGCGGACGTGGAGATGCACGAGTCGTACCGGCCGGCGGACGACCGGGCCCTGCCGGTGCCCGTCACCAGCCTGCGCGGTGCCGACGACACCCTCGTCAGCCGCGCGGGGGCCGAGGCGTGGGCACGCACCACCGTCGCGGGTTTCCGCGCCGTGGAGCTGCCCGGTGGGCACATGTACCTGACCGGGTCGGCACCGGAACTGCTCCGGACCGTCGCCGAGGAGCTGAACCGGGCAGCGGAGGAACAGTGCGTCTGACCGGGAAGACCGTTCTGGTCACGGGCGCCGCCCGGGGCCTGGGCCGGGCCACCGCGCTCGCCTGCGCCGCCGAGGGGGCCGCCCTCGCGCTGCTGGACGTGTGCGGCGACCTGGCGGGGGTGCCCTATCCGCTGGGCACCAGGGGGCAGTTGGAGCACACGGCGACGCTGTGCCGAAAGGCCGGCGCCGCGGTGCTCACCGCGGCCTGCGACGTGCGCGACCTGGCCTCCGTGGAGTCGGCCGTGGCCCTCGCCGAGGACCGCTTCGGCCGCATCGACGCCGTCGTCAACAACGCGGGCATCGCGGCCCCCTCGGGCAAGGCGGTGCACGACATCGCCGAGGACGAGTGGGCGCTGATGATCGACGTCGACCTGACGGGAGCCTGGCGGGTGATGCGTACGGTCGCCCGCGCGATGAGCGCCCGCCGCTCCGGTTCCATCGTCAACGTCGCCTCGACGGCCGGACTCGTGGGCTACCGGCACTTCGCCGGGTACGTCGCCGCCAAGCACGGCCTGATCGGCCTGACCAAGGCCGCCGCCCTCGACTACGCGCCCACGAAGGTACGGGTCAACGCCGTCTGCCCCGGATCGGTGCGGGACGACGCGACCGCCGAGGGCCGGATGCTCGCCGAGATCGCCCGCGCCCTGGACGTGCAGGTGGGCGAGCACGAGCAGACGTTCACCGAGGCGCAGCCGATGAACGCGCTGATCGAGCCGGAGGACGTCGCCGCCGCCGTGGTCTACCTGGTCTCGGACGACTCCCGGCAGGTGACCGGCTCCGTACTGACCGTGGACGGCGGGTTCACCGCGCGCTGACGGGCGGGCCCGAAGAGGCGGTCCGTTGTGAGAGTTGTGAGAGAGGAAGGACGCCTCATGGTGGGGGAACACATGGCGGGGGAACAGTGCCATGCCGTACGGGTCCGGCTGAACGGCCCGGTGGCCGTGGCGGAGCTGACCGCGCGGCTTGCCGCGGTGGGGCCCTGGCGGCTGTGGGTGGAAGAGACAGCGGTCGGTTCCGGTGAGCCGGTGGCCCGGCGTCTGCGGGCCGCGGAGCTGAACCGGCCCACGGCCTCGGTGCGTTGTGTGCTGCTGCGCCACCGGGACGACGTCGCCGACCTGGTGGTCGTCGCGCACCGCGCGGTGCTCGACCGGGACGGGCTGGACCGGCTGGTCGACGTGCTGGTCTCCGGGGCGGCGGGACCGCTGCCGGTGCCGTCCGCCGCGCCCGTCACACCGCCCTCCGCGGCTCCCGCCCCCGACTGGGGCGGCGGCCGCCGGGGCGACACCTCGTGGAGCACCCGGGCACTCGACCTGCCCGACGGCCTCGCCCCGTCCGGCTTCCTCGCGGCACTCGCCCTCACCCTCCACCGCTACGCGGGCCACGGGGCCGGCGGTGACGTCTGCGTGGCCACCGACCGGCGCGGTGCCCTGCGGGTCGAGGTGCCCGCCGATGCCCCGGCCTCCGCCCTCCGGCCGGCACTGCCGGCTCCGGCCGACAGCCCGGTGCTCGCCGGTCTCGTCGAACCGGCCGGCGAGTCGCCGTTCCGCGCCGGTGCCCCGGCGGAGTATCTGCCGTGCCTCGCGCCGCCCTTCCCCCTGACGCTGGCCCTGCTGCCCCGGCCCGCCGGGGGGACCCGGCTGTGGGCCGCGTACCGGCACAGCCACTTCTCGGCCGGGGCCGTCGAGACGTTCCTGCGGCACCTGGCGCATGTCCTCGGACAGGTCACGGACGCGGCACCGGACACGCTCGCCGACGACGTCGAACTCCTCGACGCGGCCGAGCGCGAGCGGGTCGCGCTGCTCGGCCGGCCGGCCGGCACACCGCCCGGCACACCGGAGCGGATCACCGACGCGCTGGCGCGGGTCACCGCCGCGACACCGGACGCCCCGGCGGTCGGCGACGGCACCACCGCCCTCACCTACCGCGAACTCGACGAACGGGCCGCACAGGTGGCACACGGCCTGGTCGCACGGGGGGTAGCGCCCGGCGACCGGGTGGGGATCTGCCTGGAGCGGACCACCGAACTCGTGGTGACCATGCTCGCGGTCCTCAAGGCGGGTGCGGCGTACGTGCCCACGGACCCCGCTTATCCCGCCGACCGGCTCGCCCACACCGCGCGGGACGCCGGCCTGGACCTGGTGGTGACCCGGCTGGCGGAGTACCCGGCCGACGCGGGAACGCCCGTCACCCCCGACGAGCTGACCGCGGCGGCCGCGCAGGCCGTCGAACTCCCCACGGGCGCCGGCCCGGACGACCCGGCCTACGTCATCTACACATCGGGCTCCACCGGCCGCCCGAAGGGCGTCGTCGTACCGCACCGCAACGTCGTCGCGCTCGTCGACGCCACCCGCGAGGAGTACGGCCTCGGCCCCGGCGACGTCTGGAGTCTCTTCCACTCCGGCGCGTTCGACTTCTCCGTGTGGGAGACATGGGGCTGCCTGCTCACCGGCGGACGGCTCGTGGTCGTGCCCTACCTCGTCTCCCGCGAGCCCGGGGAGTTCCGGGACCTGCTGGTCCGGGAGCGGGTCACCGTCCTGAGCCAGACGCCCTCCGCCTTCTCCCAGCTCCTGGAGACCGACCACGCGCCGCTCGTGGTGCGGCTGGTCGTCTTCGGGGGCGAGCCGCTCGACGCCCGCATGCTGCTGCGCTGGTTCGACCGGCATCCGGAGGACGAGTGCCGCATGGTCAACATGTTCGGCATCACCGAGACGACCGTGCACGTCACCGCCCAGACACTGACCCGGGAACTGGCCCTGGCCGGCTCGAAGTCCGTCGGCCCGGCGCTGCCCGGCTGGCACCTGTACGTCACGGACGCGCGAGGCCGGCTCGTCCCGCCCGGCGTCACCGGTGAGATCCGCGTCGGAGGCGCGGGCGTCGCCCTCGGCTACCTCGGACAGCCCGACCTCACGGCCGCCCGCTTCAGCCCCGACCCGTACGCCGAGGGCCGCCAGTACCACAGCGGCGACCTGGGGCGGCTGCGTCCGGACGGCACGCTCGAACACCTCGGGCGCATCGACAGCCAGGTCAAGATCCGCGGCTTCCGGATCGAACTCGACGAGATCCGTTCGGTGCTCCTGGAGGACCCCGAGGTGCACGCGGCGGCCGTGGTGGTCCGCCGGGACGACCCGTCCGATCCCGCCACCGCCCGCCTCGACGCGTATGTCGTTCCGGCTGACCTGGACACGGCCGGGGTCCGCAAGCGGGCCGCGGCCGTGCTGCCCGCGTACATGCTCCCGGCGACCGTCACGGCGCTCGACGCCCTGCCGCTGACCACGAACGGCAAGCTCGACGCGCAGCGGCTGCCGGAACCGGCCCGGACCGCCCCCGCCGCGCCGGCGCCCGAGGGGACGGACGGTGCGGCGGCGGTCCTGCGGGAGATCTGGTCCGACATCCTCGGCCTCCCGGTGGGGATCGACGACGACTTCTTCGAACTCGGGGGCAACTCCCTGCTCGCCGTGCGGATCAGCGCCGCACTGCGCGGCCGCGGGATGCCCGCCGTACCGCTGCGCGACCTGTTCCGCACGCCGACCATCCGGGCCCTTACCGAGGCGGGCCGGCATGCGTGAACCACGGTGAGGAGAACGGCGGCGAGGTGGAGCGAGGCGTTCAGGCGCCCAGGGGTCAAGGCCCTGAAGCCCGGCACATGAACCAAGGCCTCCTCGAGAGAGCAACCCCGGGTCATCGGCCTGGGGTTGCTCGGCGTCCAGGCCTCAGTCCGCCCCGGGGTCATCGGGAGGACCGGCGGCGCGGGCAGCGGACCGCAGCGCCTCCAGCAGACCGCGCAGAGCGGGCTGTTCGAGAGCCGTCTCCCGTACGGCCGCCGAGATCACCCGGAACGGTTCGGGGCCCCGGACCGGGCGTACGACGACACCGGGGTGCCGGGTGCGCAGTCCCAGCATCGGCATCAGGCCGACGCCGAGACCGGCCGCTACGAAGCCCTGAGCGGTGGCGTAGTCCTCGCTCTGGATGGCGAAGTCGGGGCTGAAGCCGGCCGCCGCACAGGAGTCGATCACCGGTTCCAGACACGGCCCGGGCGGCTCGCTGCCGACCCACTGCTCACCGGACAGCTCGTTCAGGTCGATGATCTCTCGGTCGGCGAGGGCGTGACCGAGGGGCAGAACGGCGGCGTACGGGTCGTCGAGAAGGTGGACGAACCGGAAGCCGTCGCCCACGCGGTCGGACGCCTGGACGACCACGGCCAGGTCGGCCCGGCCTCGCGCCACCTCCTGGAGCGGGTCCTCCGGGTCGGTGAGCTGGAGGTCGACCCGGACGCCGGGGTGCTCGGCACGCAGACGGGCCAGTGCGGGGGCCACCAACGTGGAGCCCGACGTGGCGAAGTAACGGACCGACAAGCGGCCGGTGCGTCCGGCGCGGAGATCGGCGAGGGCGGTCTCCGCCTGGGCGACCGCCGCGCTGATCAGGGCCGCGTGCTCGGTGAGCAGCAGACCGGCGGCGGTGGGCCGCAGACTGCGGCCGACCCGTTCGAACAGCGCCGTACCGGCCTGTTTCTCCAGCACCGCGATCTGCTGGCTGACGGCGGACGGTGTGTACCCCAGGTGGGCCGCGGCGGCGGTGACCGTGCCACTGGTGACCACCGCACGCAGGACCTGAAGTCGCCTCACATCAAGCATGTAGCTGAGCTTAACAGGATAGGCAGAATCATTCGCTTGTCCTGAATACACGGCTGAGGCACCTTCAAAGGAGCGGGTCCGAGGGGCCGGCGATCGAACGAGCCGTCGGGCCGAATGGAGGAACGCGTCGTGAGCAGCCGTACACGGAGTCCGCGGGGCGCGGTGCGGGTGGTCGTGCTCGCCCTGCTGTGGGGCTCCACCTTCCTGTGGATCGAGCTCGCCCTGCGCGGACTCTCCCCGCTCCAGGTGACGTTCGTCCGCTGCGTCCTCGGCGCACTCGTCCTCACCGTCGCCTGCTTCGCATCGGGCCGACGCCTGCCGCGGGGTGTCGCCGTCTGGCGCCACATCGTCGTCGCGGCCTTCTTCTGCAACGCGCTCCCGTTCGCGCTGTTCAGCCTGGGCCAACAGACCGTCGACTCGGGCCTGGCCGGAGTCCTCAACGCCACGACCCCGCTCTTCTCGATCGCCCTCGGCCTCGCCCTCGGCTCTGAACGCGGGCTCCGCCCGGTCCGCCTCACGGGCCTTCTGCTCGGCTTCGCCGGCGTGATGCTCATCTTCGCCCCCTGGCAGACGACCGGGGCCACCGGCTGGGGCGCCCTTGCCATCCTCGGCGCGGCCGCCAGCTACGCCGTCGCGTTCACGTACATGGGCCGCACGCTGGTCGGCAAGGGCACCCCCACCATCTCCCTCTCCGCCGCCCAGCTCGTCGCCGCGAGCGGACTGACCGCCCTCGCCATGCCGGTCGGTGGCCTGGACTCGGTCAGCGCGGGACCGACGGTCGTGATCGCGGCCGTCGCCCTCGGTGTCCTGTGCACCGCGATCACGTTCCACCTCACCTACCGGATCATCAACGACGAGGGGGCCACCAACGCGGCCGTGGTCGGCTACCTGCTGCCGGTGGTCTCCGTCCTCCTCGGCGCGGTCTTCCTGGGCGAGAGCCTGAGCATCCGGGTCGTGCTGGGCATGGCCGTCGTCCTCGCGGGCGTCGCGATGACACGGCGGACGGGGCCGACGACCGCTGCCGCGGCTCCGGCCGACCGGGAGCCGGTGGACGGCACGACCGGGACGACCGGGACGACCGAGAAGCGGACGGCCGGGATGCCTTCGACGAGCCCCGGACCACGGCGCTCAGGCGCCAGTGCCCTCGTCCACCCACAGGCTCTCCACCGCCCGCGCCGGGCCACCCACGCCACGGACCCGGTCCATGGCCACCTGAACGAAGGCCTTTAGCCGGGCCGTCTCGTGGCCGGTGGGCCAGACGAAGGCGTAGTCGATGCCCGGGGCGTCCGTGAGCGGCTTGAAGACCAGGCCCTGGCGGTTGCAGTAGGGCGCGCCGGCGGCCGCGACCGGTGTCACGGGCCCTTGCCCGAAGAGGACCAGGGCGTCGTCGGCGCAATGCTCGTCGGCGCCGTACCGCGCGAGCGGACCACGGCGTAGGCCGCCCCGAGCCCGGCATACGGCACCGACCCCTGATAGATCCGAGCTATTTCGAGAGATCCAGTCGGGATCACGACCCGGCAACCGGGCCGATCTTGACCATATGGCCTACTGAACAGGGAGATTGACGAGCTTCCGTCACACCCCTGGACGCCACAGTCACGCAGCATCTATAAATTCATCCGATGTAGCCGATCGGCGATCCAGGAGCCGCACCATGTCCTCTGCACCCCTGAGCAGACGTTCCCTGATCAAGGCCGCGGCGCTCGCCGGAGGCGTCGTGGCCTTCGGGCTGCCGCAGGTCCTGTTGCCGGCCACGGCCGAGGCCTACTCCGTCCCCTCCAAGATGGACTGGTGGTACCAGGCCCGGTTCGGGATGTTCATCCACTTCGGGTCCTACTCCTCTCTCGGCCACGGTGAATGGGCGTTCAACAACGAGGGCTGGTCCAAGGCCGACTACCAGACCCAGGTGTCCGCGCGCTTCAACCCCACCGCGTTCAACGCGGCGGCCATCGCCCAACTGGCGGCGGACGCCGGCATGAAGTACCTGGTGATCACCGCCAAGCACCACGAGGGTTTCGCCATGTGGGACACCGACGTCCCCGGGTTCACCGACACCACCGGCACCAAGCCGTACAACCTGCACGACTACGCCGGTGTCCAGGGCGATCTGCTGGCGGCGCTCAAGACCGAGTGCGAGGCGCGGGGCGTCAAGTTCGGGCTCTACTACTCGATCCTGGACTGGAACCACCCCTCCCAGACCATCCGGAGCGGCGGCCTCACCACCATGGCCTCGACGGCCGCCCGCACCGGTTACATCGCGGACATGAAGGCCCAGCTGCAGGAGCTGCTGGACCGCTACGACCCGGCACTCCTGTGGTTCGACGGCGACTGGTTCGGCGAACCCGCGAGCCCCACCCTGCAGGACTGGTGGCTCGAGTCGGACGGCGTCGACCTCTACAACTGGCTGATCGCCCGCAAGCCCGGGCTCGTCGTCAACGAACGGGTCAAGCGGGACCTCGGTCTGGGCGACTACGCCGTCGCGGAGTTCGGTGTCCCCGACGCGCCGCTGGACCGCCAGTGGGAGCGGTGCGACACCATGAACGGCGCCTGGGGTTACGACGCGAGCCGGGAGAACTCCTACCGGCCGGTCAAGGACTTCGTCCAGGAGCTCGTCACCTGCGTCTCACGGGACGGCAACTTCCTGCTGAACATCGGGCCCAAGGGCGACGGCTCGGTCACCGCAGGATCCGTGACCGTCCTGCGCGGCCTGGCCTCGTGGATGGCGACCTACGGCGACAGCGTGCACGGAGCCACGGCGAGTCCCTTCGCCACCGACCCCTCCTGGGGGAGGGCCACCAAGAAGGACGGCAAGCTGTTCGCCCACGTCTTCTCCTGGCCCACGGGCGGTGTGCTGCAGATCCCGGCCATCACCAACACGATCAGCCGCGTCTACCTGATCAACAACCCCTCCACCTCGCTCACTTACACCGTCGGCGGCGGGCAGATCAGCGTCACCGTGCCGGCCACCGCCCCGGATGCCAATGACTCCGTGGTGTGCGTCGAGGTCAGCGGTGTCCCCACAGCCGCGGCCGGAGCCAGGGTGACGGTGTTCCAGGACGTGAACTACTCGGCGGCGAGCGCCGCTTTGGCGCTGGGCGGCTACACCTCCTCCCAGCTGTCGGCCGCGGGCGTGGGGGCCGCGACCATCTCCTCGCTGAGGGTGCCCCAGGGGTACCGGGTGACGGGTTACTCCGGCGACGACTTCACCGGCACGGCCTGGACGTTCACCGCGGACAACCCCGACCTGCGGGTGACCGGCAACAACGACGCCATCGTGTCGCTGAAGGTCACGTTCAATCCGGCCACGTACTTCCGGCTCATCAACGTCACGGACGGGCTGGCCCTGGACAGCGGCGGCGACGTCGCCGGTGGCTCGAACCTCAAGCAGTGGACGCCGGGCGGCAGCACCAACCTCCAGTGGCAGGCCGTCGACCTCGGCAACGGCTACTACAGGCTGGTCAACCGCACCAACGGCATGGTCGCCGACGGCTGGGGCTCCACCAGCGACGGAGCTCCCGCCCGGCAAGCGGCCTGGGACGGCAGTACCGACCAGCAGTGGCAGATCACCGACCGCGGCAACGGCCGGTACTCGATCGCCAACCGCACCACCGGACTGGTCCTCGACGGCGGCGGACAGGTCCCCTCCGGATCCGTGACCAAGCAGTGGACCTGGGTGAACAGCACCAACCTGCTGTGGACGTTGCAGCCCGCCTCCTGACCAGCCCACCTCCGGACCACCCCGGCGGGCCGCCGGCGAGACCCTGGTCGGGTCACCCCGGGATGGCGTCTCTGGGTGCGGTGTCCGTTTCCGGGGTCCCGTGGGCGTCCGGTGCCTCGGTGGGGTTCGGGATGGGCGCGAGCGGACGGGTCGCCCACCGTCGGGTGACCCGTACGTAGCCGTAGATCACCGACGTCATCGCCAGGATGAGGAGGGGACCCGACACCTCCGGGAGGGTGGCCATCTCCATCGGCAGGTAGCGGTACGACACCAGGAGGGCGGCGAAGACCGCCGTGCCGTGGGCGACCAGCTGGATGCCCGGCCGGTCCCAGCCGCGCTGCTGTGCGCGCAGGGCCGCCTCGATGGTCAGGGCGAACACCACACCGGCGACCAGATCCACACCGTAGTGGTAGCCGAATCCCAGTGTCGCGGCGAGCGTGACGACCAGCCAGAACGTGCCCGCGAACCGCAGCAGCCGCGGGGCCCGGCGGGTGTGGACGAAGATCGCGACGGCCCATGCCGTGTGCAGGCTGGGCATGCAGTTGCGGGGCGTGATGCCGTCGTACGTCATCGGGGCCGGGGTGCTGACCGGCAGCGCCGTGTGCGGCCACAGGTTGGCCGTCGCCCACTCCACACCGCCGGTGCCGGAGGCGCCCGGGCCGTAGGCGAAGACCGGTCCGACCACCGGGAAGAGCATGTAGATGCCCGGCCCGAGGAGGCCGATCACCAGGAAGGTGCGCACCAGGTGGTGGCTCGGGAAGCGGCGCTCGGTCGTCACGTCGCGCAGCTGGTAGAGGGCGACGACGACGGCGGCCACCGCGAGCTGGCCGTAGACCAGCTGGAGGAGATGGGTGCTGAACGGGGCGGTGGCCTCGACGAGACGGCCCGCCGCCCAGGACGGGTTGCCCAGCGCGTGATCGGCAGTCGCCACGTACTGGTCGAGCACCGTCGGGCGGGTCTTCGCCGTGATGAACAGCCAGGTGTCGCCGGTCTTGCGGGCCGCCACCAGCAGCAGGCCCAGCCCGACGCCCTTCAGCAGCAGGACGCGTTCGGCGCCGGTGCGGCGCGTGACGGCGACGACCGCGAAGCCCAGCATCACCCACAGCGCACCGGTGCCCACGGAGTGGCCCTCGACCGTCTCGGCCCCGGCCGCCCGGCGCACCAGCAGCAGGACGGCGTCGATGCCGAGCGCGGCGCCGGCCGCGATGAACCGCTGCCGCCAGGTGAGCACCACCATCATCAGCGCCAGGCCGCCGTACAGCGGCCCCGGCTTGGGGGCGAAGACCAGGGCCTTCACCTGGGTGCTGACCGGGCCGGGCTCACCGTAGCGGCGGGCGGCGACCTCCAGCACGACGAGGAACGCGAGAGCCACCACGGCTGCCGCGCCCCACAGCACCGCGCGCCGATGGCGCCACGCGTCCCATGACGTCATGCCGCTTGTTCGCGAAGACACCCGCGATTCCCTGGCTGTCAATCTTTTGGCCGATTCATCCGAATGGCTGGGTAGATGGAGAGCGATGGAGGGACCACCGCGAGTTCGAACATGCTAGCGGAGTCGGAGTCCGGCGGATCGGCCGCTCTGCGGGCGATCCGGCAGGCGCGGCGGTCGCGATCCGGCTCGCGACCCTGCCCGACGACGGCCCGGCCGGTGGCTTCTTCGACGACGAGGGCGAGGTGCCGTGGTAGCCCCGCGGGGAGCTGCGGGTTCGTTCAGCCGAAGGGGACGGCGTCCGCCGGGGAGGTGTGCCAGTTGGTGACGACCGGCTTGTCGACCGTGATGGTGCCGACCTTCAGGGAGACAGGGTTGGAGTCGTCGTCACCAACGGCGACGATGATGCTGTCCAGTTCCTTGCCGCCGTCGCCGTTGGTGCTCTTGGGGTTGACCCCGGCGTAGGCGGTGGTGTTCCCGCTCAGCGTGATCTGCCGGCCCACGGCCTGCTCGGCGGGGCCCGCCTCGGTGCCGTCGGACCCGAAGGCGACGGTCGGCAGCGCGGCGGGCAGGATGCAGGTGATCCCCGGCTTCGCCTTCGCGGAGATCAGGATGTAGCCGCCGGCCTGGCTCTCGGACCGGGTGTTCCAGGAGATGTCGTTGGCGCCGCAGACCTGCCCGACCGGCTCCCGCTTGCCGTTGCCGGTGTCGGCGCCGGAGCCGGCCCCGTCCTCGGTTCCACCCGTCGCCCCGGAGCCCTTGCCGGTGCCCTGGCCGCTGCCCGATGCCGAGGAGCCGGACGGGGTGGCCTCGTCGCCCGGCGTGCTCGCGGACGAGGACCCCTGCCCGGTGCCGGTGTCCGCGGCCTGGTCGGTGTCCTGGCACGCGGTCATCAGCAGGGCTCCGCTCACGAGGGCTACGGAGACGAGGAAGGCCTTGCGACGGTTGCCGGACATGAAATCCCCTTGGTTCTCGGCTGGTTGAGGCCGCGGTCGGTTCGGCCTCTCGGTGTTTCTTGATCACTATGAGGGCGCCGAGATCCGAAGGGATCCCGCCGTCGCCGTTCCCGCACAACGCTGTCACCGATCGGTGACATGTCCACGTAGTTGCGGTCGACGCGGCCTGGCTGGGGGATGTGACCTTCGTCGCCGCGCGGCGTCCCGGCGCGTTCACCGGCGCGGCGCCCACCGACGGCGGGTGAGGGCGGCACATCTCCCATCGGAGGAGGTCACGGGGCCGGTGCGCCAAGGTGCGGCAGGAAGGTCCGTGCCCGTGGAGGGCAATATCTGTGCCCGCAAAATGAGAAATAGAAGCGGGGCCCACCGAATATTCCTCGATCACCCGCCGGACCGGAATTATCGAACGACACGGGACGGAACCCACCGTGCTACTGTCGATCTCAGTTGCAGGTGTGGTTGCCAGAAGGTTCATTTCCTACGGGGTAATCATCACGGCGACACGGAATTACCAGAAGGTGAATTCCTGAAACCGCCTCCGAAGGAGAAACAAAATGGCTACTGGCACCGTGAAGTGGTTCAACTCTGAAAAGGGCTTCGGCTTCATCGAGCAGGACGGCGGCGGCGCCGACGTCTTCGCCCACTACTCGAACATCGCCGCCCAGGGCTTCCGCGAGCTGCTGGAGGGCCAGAAGGTGTCGTTCGACATCGCGCAGGGCCAGAAGGGCCCGACGGCCGAGAACATCGTGCCCGCCTGACACCGGCGCTCGCGCATATTTCGCAGCTGGGGCCCGCACCTGAAGGGGTGCGGGCCCCAGCTCGCTGCTTTTCGCCGCCGGTCCGACCGACCCGGCCGCATCCACTCCGGCTCGTCTCGAGATTCTCTGCGCCGCTCCTCTGCTGCGGATTTCCTTGCTACGCGCCCCGTCAAGGAAGGTCTCGCATGAAGCGTGCCCACACATCCCGTACCCGTGACCGTTACGCGAGGGGTGACGGTGCCGACCGCCGCTCCCGGAGCCACGGAAGCCGCCGCGCTCCCCAGGGCGAGTTCGCCCCGCCGAAGACGGTCACTCCCCCGCTGCCCGCCGTCGAGGCGTTCGCCGATCTCGACCTGCCCGCACAGCTGTTGGCCACGCTCGGCCGGGAGGGCGTGACCGCGCCGTTCCCGATCCAGGCGGCGACCCTGCCGAACTCGCTGGCCGGACGGGATGTCCTCGGCCGGGGCCGGACCGGCTCGGGCAAGACCCTGGCCTTCGGCCTCGCCGCACTGGCCCGGACGGCGGGGCGGCGTGCCGAGCCGCGGCAGCCGCTCGCCCTGGTCCTCGTGCCCACCCGCGAGCTGGCCCAGCAGGTCACCGACGCGCTCACTCCGTACGCCCGCTCCGTCAGCCTGCGGCTCGCCACCGTCGTCGGCGGGATGTCCATCGGCAGGCAGGCCAGTGCGCTGCGCGGTGGGGCCGAGGTCGTCGTCGCCACGCCCGGACGCCTCAAGGACCTCATCGACCGGGGCGACTGCCGTCTGGACCACGTCGACATCACCGTCCTCGACGAGGCCGACCAGATGGCCGACATGGGCTTCATGCCGCAGGTGACCGCCCTGCTCGACCAGGTGCGTCCCGACGGCCAGCGGATGCTGTTCTCGGCCACCCTGGACCGCAACGTCGACCGGCTGGTCCGCACGTACCTGCACGACCCGGTGGTGCACTCCGTCGACCCCTCGGCGGGCGCCGTCACCACCATGGAGCATCACGTGCTCCATGTGCACGACACGGACAAGCACCGGACGACCACCGAGATCGCGGCGCGGGACGGCCGAGTGATCATGTTCCTCGACACCAAGCACGCCGTGGACCGGCTGACCCGGCACCTGCTGAGCAGCGGTGTCCGTGCGGCGGCCCTGCACGGCGGCAAGTCCCAGCCCCAGCGGACACGGACCCTCGCCCAGTTCAAGAGCGGGGACGTGACGGTACTGGTGGCCACGAACGTCGCGGCGCGCGGGATCCACGTCGACAACCTCGACCTGGTCGTGAACGTGGACCCGCCCAGTGACCACAAGGACTACCTGCACCGCGGCGGTCGTACGGCCCGTGCCGGCGAGTCCGGCACCGTCGTCACCCTGGTCACCCCGGGCCAGCGTCGCGGTATGAGCCGGCTCATGACGTCTGCGGGCATCACCCCCCAGGTCGCCCAGGTGCGTTCCGGCGAGGCGGAGCTGAGCCGCATCACGGGCGCCCAGGCCCCTTCCGGCGTACCGGTCGTCATCCCCGCCCCGCGCGCGGAACGCCCGCGCGGCGCGTCCGCTTCGTCCCGGGGCCGCCGGGGTCGCCGTCCCGCCGGCGAGGCGGCGCGATCCAGGCCACAGCGGCGGGCCGGCTCCGGCTCGGCCGCGTAGAGGTCTGTCCGCTCACCAGGCCATCCCCCCTCGACAGGAGACGCCCATGACGCCGGCTCGGACGCACCACCACGCCGAGGTCGACGCACCTCGGATCCGTGATGACATGACCGTCGAGGTGGCGCTGTCCCTCATGGCCGGAGCCCGGGTCGATCACCTCGTCCTCTGCGACGGGGACGACCAGAGCACGGGCCTGGTCACCCTGGCCCGGCTCACCGGCCTCCGGAACGCCCCCACCTACACGGACCGGGTCCGTGTCCGGGATGTTCCGCAAGGGTGAGACACAGGCGGTCAACCGCCACCCCAGACCAGTGAGGGCCCTGCCGACGCGCGTCGGCAGGGCCCTCACTGCCGTGTCGCCACGCGAGCGGAGGCCAGAGGATGCCTGCAACCACCGCAATCCAAAATCTGTCTTTGTCGGAGTAGACATTGCTCCTCGTCGTGGTTAACCTTCTTCTCGTAGACATGGTCAGACCAGATCCGAGAAGGACGGAGGAGCAGACGCCATCAGGATCGCCCGGCCGGGGAGCTCTCGGTCCGGGTACCGCAAGACCCCGGATTGGATGGTGGTCCCCGGTCACGCAGCCGCGATCCCCGCACCCCTCCCGTAGTCGGGCCGGGTAGCGGAAACAGAAGGTCGGCACCGCATGAAGGCCGACCGATGGTGTTGAATTTCCTTCGGGGCCCTGGTGCCGTACGGCACCAGGGCCCCTCGACGCGTTGCACTACGAGGTGACATGCCAGCAGATACCCCGCTCAGCGATCGTCTGGACGACGACGACTACCCGGCCTACACCATGGGCCGGGCCGCCGAGATGCTCGGTACCACCCCCGGCTTCCTCCGGGCCATCGGTGAGGCCCGTCTGATCACTCCGCTGCGCTCCGAGGGCGGACATCGCCGCTACTCCCGCTACCAGCTGCGGATCGCCGCGCGCGCACGCGAGCTCGTCGACCGGGGAACCCCGATCGAGGCCGCCTGCCGCATCGTCATCCTCGAGGACCAGCTCGAGGAAGCCCAGCGCATCAACGCCGAGTACCGCCGCGCCGCGAACGAAGCCTCCAGCGGTCCCGGTTCCGGTTCGAGCTGATCACGTGACAGCAGGCGGGCCGTCACCCGCCCGGTTCCGTGCAACCCCAGGTCGGCGACCTGGGGTTTGTTGTTGCCTCCGGACCATGCCCTGGACCCACCCGGGGCCGACCAGGCACCTCCGTCATCAGGTCAACCGTCCCGGACCCTTGACTCGTCAGGCGGGAGTGGCGATTCTCGTCGCACGCTTTGCGAGGTCATGACAAGACGGCCTCGCTGATCCGCCGACCGAGGGACGTGGGCTGTGACCGGTTCCGGACGCCCGTACCGCAGGCGCAAGAACGTCACCGTGGTGTCGCTCCTCCTGCTCGTGCTCTCGATCGCACTCGGGCCCACACCGAGTGCGGCGGCCGGCGACGCATGGTGGGAGCCCACCGCACGACCCGCGCCGGACTCCAGGATCAACGTCACGGGTGAGCCCTTCACCGGCACGAACGCCAGGGGCGAGGTGCGCGGGTTCGTCGACGCGCACGACCACATCTTCGCCAACGAGGCCTTCGGCGGCCGTCTGATCTGCGGCAAGGCGTTCTCCGAGCAGGGCGTGGCCGACGCGCTCAAGGACTGCCCGGAGCACTACCCCGACGGCTCGCTCGCGATCTTCGACTTCATCACCAACGGCGGCGACGGCAAGCACGACCCGAACGGCTGGCCCACCTTCAAGGACTGGCCGCGGCACGACTCGCTGACCCACCAGCAGAACTACTACGCCTGGGTCGAGCGGGCCTGGCGCGGCGGCCAGCGGGTGCTGGTCAACGACCTCGTCACCAACGGCGTGATCTGCTCGGTGTACTTCTTCAAGGACCGCCCCTGCGACGAGATGACGTCCATCCGGCTGCAGGCGAAGCTGACGTACGACATGCAGGCCTTCGTCGACAAGATGTACGGCGGGCCCGGCAAGGGCTGGTTCCGGGTCGTCACCGACAGCGCGCAGGCCCGCAAGGTCATCGAGCAGGGCAAACTCGCGGTCGTCATGGGCGTCGAGACCTCCGAGCCGTTCGGCTGCAAGCAGGTCCTGGACATCGCGCAGTGCAGCAGAGCCGACATCGACAAGGGGCTCGACGAACTGCACGCGCTGGGTGTGCGCAGCATGTTCCTGTGCCACAAGTTCGACAACGCCCTGTGCGGGGTGCGGTTCGACTCGGGCGCGCTCGGGACGGCCATCAACGTCGGGCAGTTCCTGTCGACCGGCACGTACTGGAAGACGGAGAAGTGCACCGGCCCGCAGCATGACAACCCCATCGGCAACGCGGCGGCGCCGGCGGCCGAGGAGAGGCTTCCGGCGGGCGAGGAGGTCCCCTCGTACAGCGCCGACGCCCAGTGCAACGTGCGGGGGCTCACCGACCTCGGCGAGTACGCGGTGCGCGGCATGATGAAGCGCGGCATGATGCTGGAGATCGACCACATGAGCGTCAAGGCCACCGGCCGGGTGCTCGACATCTTCGAGTCCGAGTCCTACCCCGGCGTGCTCTCCTCGCACAGCTGGATGGACATGGACTGGACCGAGCGGGTCTACGGACTCGGCGGCTTCATCGCCCAGTACATGCACGGCTCCGAGGGCTTCGTCGCGGAGGCGAAGCGCACCGAGGCCCTGCGCGACAAGTACGGCGTGGGCTACGGCTACGGCACCGACATGAACGGCGTCGGAGGCTGGCCGGGACCGCGCGGGGCGGACGCCCCGAACAAGGTCACGTACCCGTTCAAGAGCGTCGACGGCGGCTCGGTCATCGACCGGCAGACCACCGGTGAGCGCACCTGGGACCTGAACACCGACGGCGCCGCGCACTACGGACTCGTCCCGGACTGGATCGAGGACATCCGCCGGGTCGGCGGCCAGGACACCGTCGACGACCTGTTCCGGGGCGCCGAGTCCTACCTCGGCACCTGGGCCGCCTCCGAGAAGCACGAACCCGGAGCCAACCTGGCGGCCGGCTCCGAGGCGTCGGCCAGTTCCTCGGAATGGAGCCTGTTCACCAGCTACAAGCCCCACCGGGCCGTCGACGGCGACCGCGGCACCCGCTGGGCCAGCGACTGGAGCGACGACCAGTGGTACCAGGTCGACCTCGGCTCCCCGCGGACCGTCGGGCGGGTCACCCTCGACTGGGAGCGGGCGTACGGGAAGTCGTACCGGATCGAGCTGTCCACCGACGGCACGACCTGGCGGACCGCCTGGTCCACCACCGCCGGTGACGGCGGTCTGGACACCGCGCGCTTCACCGGCACCCCGGCCCGCTACGTCCGTGTCCACGGCCTGGAACGCGGCACCGGCTGGGGTTACTCCCTCCGCGAGGTCGGCGTCCACAGCGGCTGACCCGCGAGAGGGGATCCATGGCACGGTTGCCGTCCGCCGAGCGGCGGCGACAGCTCACCGAAGCGGCGATCAGGGCGATGGCCCGGGACGGCGTCCCCAGGACGACGACCCGGTCCATCGCCGCCGAGGCGGGCGTCTCGCTGAGCGTCTTCCACTACTGCTTCGACTCCAAGCAGCAGCTGATCGAGTCCGTCATCACCACCATCACCGGGCACTACGTGACGGTGGTGAAGGACGCCATCCGGCCCAGGGACACCCTGGAGGAGACCGTCCGGGCCGGTTTCCAGGCGTACTGGGACCACGTCCGCGCCCACCCCGACGAGCACATGCTCACCTACGAGCTCACGCAGTACGCCCTGCGCCAGCCCGGTTTCGAACACCTGGCACGCCGTCAGTACGAGCTGTACGCCGAGTGTTACACCGAACTCATCGAGCAGCTGCGGCAGTCGATGGGGCTGCGCCTGCGCGTACCCGTGCCGGTCCTGGCCCGTTACCTGGCCGCCATGACCGACGGCCTGACGCTCAACTACCTCGTGCTGGGCGACGACTCGGCCTGGGCGGGCATCCTCGACACGGTCACCGCGCACGTCGCCGGGCTGGTGCGGGAGAACTGACGGCGGACTCCGCCGAATTGGTTGTCATGGGAACGCCCCGGAGGGGCATTCGAACAAAACAAGTCGAAAAAGTGAGGAGAGTGCGGCCCGTTCGGTCCGCGCCATCGACAACTGGGAGTTCTCATGGCGAGTTACGGCGGTTCCTCTGCCGCGTCCTCCGGTTCGCGCACCAACGGCCTGGCGATCGCGAGCCTGTGCTGCGGCATCATCGGCCTGTTCTTCCTGAACATCGTCCTCGGCCCGCTGGCCATCATCTTCGGTGCGGTCGCCCGTCGTCAGGCATCGGTGAAGAACGGCGCAGGCATGGCGAAGGCCGGCATCATCCTCGGCATCGTCGACGTGGTCCTGTGGCTCGTCCTCCTGGCCATCGCCAGCAGCAACGGCGGCTTCAGCTGGTACGTGGGCGGCTGACGGCCGTCCGGGCCGACGTGGGGCGTGCGGCGGACGGGTCGGCGCCGGTCCGCCGGGTCAGGGGGCCGTTCCGGTCTTCTTGCGGGCGCGGTAGGCGGCTGCCTTGATCTTGTTGCCGCAGGAGTCCATCCCGCACCATTGCCGCCGCATGCCCCGCGAGCGGTCGATGTAGGTCCGCGTGCACTCCGGGTTGCCGCACTCCTTGAGCAGGGGCACGTCCGGGCCGCTCAGGAGCTCGACGGCGTGCCGCGCCACCATGGAGAGGGCCTCGTCCGGCGTCGCCTGCGTCCAGCGCCCCGACGGGGTGAGCTGGGGCACGGCGGGCGCCGTACGGGCCGCGTTGTTCACCACGGTCAGCGCCGCCCCGTCGTACTCCTCCCCGAGCCGGCGGGCGGTGACCAGCCGGTAGACCGCTTCCCGTACGGCCCTGGCCCGCTCGACGTCGGCCTCTTGGCCGGGCGAGACGGCGTCGACCAGGCCGGACTCCACGTACCACGCGGTCAGCCGGTCCGGCGTCACGAACATCTCGAAGCGTGCCGAACGGCGCGCCCGGAGCGTGGCGGCGAAGTCGAGCGCCGGGTTCCCGCAGACGAAGACATGGTCCAGATTCACGTCACCATTCTGACCGGTGACCCATGGTGCGGCAAGCCTCAGAGGCGGTCGGCGTCCGTGACGGCCCGCGCGAAGGCGGCGGGCGCCTCCTGGGGCACGTTGTGGCCGATGCCGGGCAGCGTGCGGTGCTCGTAGGGGCCGGTAAACCGGTCGCGGTACGAGGCGCCGTCGCCCGGAGCGGTGAAGGGATCCCGCTCGGCGTCGAGAGTGACGGTGGGGACGGAGACCGTGGGGCGGGTGGCGAGCCGCTTCTCCAGTGCGTCGTAGCGGCGCTCCCCGTCGGCGAGGCTCAGCCGCCAGCGGTAGTTGTGGACCACGACGGCCGCATAGTCGGGGTTGTCGAAGGCCGCCGCCGTGCGCTCGAAAATCGCGTCGTCGAAGTCCCACGTCGGGGAGACCGTGTCCCAGACCAGCCGGGTCAGGTCGTGGCGCAGGGCCTTGTCCTCCAGGGCGAGCCGGCCCCGCTCGGTTGTGAAGTAGTACTGGTACCACCAGGCGAGTTCGGCCTTGGGCGCCAGCGGCTTCAGGTTGGCCGCCAGGCTGGTGACGAGGTAACCGCTCACCGACACCAGGGCCTTGCAGCGTTCGGGCCGGAGCGCGGCGACGATGTCGGCGGTGCGTGAGCCCCAGTCGAAGCCGGCCAACACCGCCTTGTCGATCTTCAGGGCGTCCATCAGCGCGACGACGTCCATGGCGATCGCCGACTGCTGGGCGTTGCGGACGGTCCGGGCGGACAGGAAGCGCGTCGTGCCGTGGCCGCGCAGGTACGGGACGATCACCCGGTACCCCTGCCCGGCGAGCAGCGGGGCGACGTCGACGAAGCTGTGGATGTCGTACGGCCAGCCGTGCAGGCAGATGACCACGGGGCCGTGGACCGGGCCCAGTTCGGCGTAACCGACGTCCAGGACACCGGCCCTGATCTGCTTGATCCGCGGAAACGCACGATGTGCGCCGGCGGCGACGGCGGGCGCAGCCGCCGCGGGGGCGCTCAACGGCCCGGCCAGTCCCGCTGCCGCCGCGCCCGCGCCCACTCCCAGGGCCTTGCCGAAACTACGCCTGCCGATCACATGGGCCTCCGTGGTGTACATGCACGGACTGATTGCGTCGACCTGACTGTGACACGCGGATCGTCACCTGTCAAAGGGGTGACGGATGGCGAGTCAGGAGCTACCCGCCCTCACACTTGGGGACTTTGCGGCACATTGCCGCCACGACGCCACCACTTGAACTGGTGACACGCAAGAGAGAAGTCGGGGCGGTCAGGAGTCGTACGGGCCGTCGCCCCCCGCCGAGTCGGGCCGGGCGCGGCCGGGGACCAGGCGGCGGTAGGCGGCGCGCGCGTGGACGAGGCGGGCCAGGCCCGTGCCGATGAGGGCGGCGGTGAACAGGCAGGCCAGCCAGGTGGTGTCGCGGTGGCCTGCCCAGGTGAGGACGCCCGCGGGCGGTATGGCGAAGCCGTTGAGGAACAGCCAGCACAGCACGGCCGTGCCGGGAGCGGCCGTGAAGCGGGCGCACAGGCCCAGCAGGGCGGCCAGCACGGACAGTGCGGGCAGGGCCAGTTCGGGCCGGTCCGGCCCCACCGCGGTGTTGAGGAGCGCCACCAGCGCCAGCGCGCCGGCCCCGGCCCCCGCCCAGACCAGCGGTGTGGCCACGGGCTGGGGCACGGGTCGGGCTCCGGTGCCCAGGGGCTTCCACTCGATCATGCTGGCGCTTCCTTCCGGTCCTCCTGGACGGAATTCTCCCCCGGCTGCCGCGACCGGCTCCCGGGGTGCTCGTCAGAGTGCCGGCAAGCCCTCCTCCGGAGAACAGCCAATCCGGACACCCGCTCCTCGCTCAAGGGCGGGCGGCGGCGGTCGCCTTGGGCGTCTCGGCGACCGGTTCGGCGGTCGGTGTCCGCGGGGCCGGGCGGCGGACGACGCGGAGGGCGAGGGGCTCGGTCCAGCGGGCGGCCGGCGGGCCGAGGACCACCAGGATCAGGACGTACGCGGTGGCCAGGGGGCCGATGCGGGGCTCGGCGCCGACGGCGAGTCCGGCGATGACGATGGAGAACTCGCCGCGGGCGACCAGCGTGCCGCCCGCGCGCCAGCGGCCCCGGGGCGAGATCCCGGCCCGGCGGGCGGCCCACCAGCCGGTGGCTATCTTCGTCAGGGTGGTGACGGCGGCCAGGGCGAGCGCGGGCAGCAGCACGGGCGGGATGGCGGCGGGGTCGGTGTGCAGCCCGAAGAAGACGAAGAACACCGCGGCGAACAGGTCCCGCAGCGGGGTGAGGAGGCTGCTGGCGCCCTCCGCGACCTCGCCGGACAGTGCGATACCGACCAGGAACGCGCCGACGGCGGCGGAGACGTGCAGCTGCTGGGCGAGCCCGGCGACGAGCAGGGTCAGCCCGAGGACGGCCAGCAGCAGCATCTCGGCGCTGTCCGAGGACACCGCGCGGCTGACCAGCCGGCCGTGCCGCAGGGCCACGTAGAGGACGGCGCCCACCGTGCCCAGCGCGATCAGCAGCGTGACGGCGCCGCCCGCGAGGCCCACCCCGGCCAGCAGGGCGGTGAGGATCGGCAGATAGACCGCCATGGCCAGGTCCTCCAGGACCAGCACACCGAGGACGACCGGAGTCTCGCGGTTGCCGAGCCGGCGCAGGTCGCCCAGCACCTTGGCGATGACCCCGGACGAGGAGATCCAGGTGACACCGGCCAGCGCGACGGCGGCCACCGGCCCCCAGCCGAGCAGGAACGCCATCGCGGCCCCGGGCACGGCGTTGAGGAGGAAGTCGACGGCCCCGGAGGGATATTGGGTCTTCAGCGTGGTGACGAGTTCGGAGGCGCTGTACTCCAGGCCCAGCAGGAGCAGCAGGAGGATGACGCCTATCTCGGCGCCGGTGGCGACGAACTCCTCGCTGGCCCGCAGCGGCAGGATGCCGCCCTGGCCGAAGGCGAGCCCGGCCAGCAGGTACAGGGGTATCGGTGAGAAGCCCACCCGTCCGGCGAGGCGTCCCAGGAGCCCCAGGGCGAGGATGATCGCCCCGAGTTCGATGAGCATGGCGGTGGTGTCGTGCACGGGCGTCTGACCTCCGTTGATCGGGTCTGCGGCGTCTGTGCCAGGGGGCGTGGGGGCCCGGGGGTACGGCTCGGTGAGCGGGAGGAGAGAGAAGGAGCGTGGCCTCGCGAGCCGGGCGACGGGCCCGGGCCACGCGATGTGCGGCGTCGGCGGTGCCTCCGCTCCGGCCGTCATCGGCCGGGGTACGCGTGACACGCCACGTCACGCCGCGAGGTCGGGCGTCGGAGGCAGGCATCACGCGCGGACGTCACGCGTCACGCGAGGGGAGACCGCTACGCGGCGCGGCCGGTATCAGGGACGCCGTCACGGGCGGCGTTGTGGACGCGGACGGGCACCACTCGCCCCATGTCACGCCCCCCTCACGCCGGCCCGGAGACCGGGCGGCCACTGTGTCGTCGTACCGAGCGGCCGAGCGTCTGTGCGCGGCCACGCTCAACCGAGCGTAATGGCTGGGTAAAGAATCCTAGCGCACGCCAAGGGCCGTTGATCGCACAGCAGTTCTGGGGGTGAAGGCCGGCATGCCGGTGACGGTCCGCCGTCCCTCACACCCCGCCTCTCACGCCCCGGCCGCCCGCCGCACGGCCCGCGGCGACGCGCCGAGTTCCTTGCGGCAGGTCTTGTTGAAGGCCTGGAGGTCGGGGATGCCGACCGTCGCCGCGACGGCCGGGATCGCCAGGGTCGAGGCGATGAGCAGGTGACGGGCGCGCTCCATGCGGCGGCGCCGGACGTAGCCGACGACCGTGTGCCCGGTGTCCTCGCGGAACAGCCGGGTCAGGTGTGTGTGCGATACCCCCGCGGCCCGGGCTATCACGGGAACGCTCAGCGGGTCGGCCAGGTGCTCCTCGATGTGGGCCATGGCCGCCCGCAGCGCCGGGTGCCGGGCATCGGAAGGCGATGCGGCGGCCTCGGTCAGGCCGGTCGTGCGCCACAGCACCGTCCACAGTTCCGCGGAGGCCCGGGCCGGGGACTGCGCGCTCGCCGCGATGGTCTGGCGCAACAGGGCGCTCAGCACCGCCGCTTCCGGGCCGGCGTCCTGCATCGCCGGGAGCCGGCGCCGCTCCCCGTCGCCCGGCAGCCGGAAGTGGACGTACAGGTGCTCGCAGCGCGGGGCGTCGTAGTGGAAGTGCACCTCCGTGCCGGGTGGAACGAGGCTGAGGTGGCCGGGGCGGATCGGGTGCCGGGCGTCGTCGAACTCCAGCGTGCCGGAGTAGCCGTAGAGGTGGAGCTGCCACAGGTGCGGGAGGCGGAAGACCTCGTGCGGGCCGGCCGAGCCGTGCACGCCCACGCCCGCGTGCACCAGGTCGGGCGGCAGATCGAGGGGCAGTTCCACAAAGGTCGGCATGGTGGAAAATTACCAGTGGTTGCCGATTACGCCCCACGACTGCACGCCTGCCCGCTTCTACGGTTGCGTCATGTCAACCACCACACAGCTGCTGAGCTCCGTCGAGGTGGCGCGGTTCACGGCCCACGGCTTCCTGCGCCTCGACGGCGTCGTGCCCCGGGAGATGAACGAGGAGGCGCTCGGGCTCTTCGCCGCCTGGACGCTGCCCGCCGTGCCCTACGGCACTCCGGTGCCGGCGGCGTTCCCCGAGGGTTCCTTCACCCGCCGGCTCCTCGAACTGCCGGCGGTGGCAGGCGCGTTGGAGAGTCTGGTCGGGCCCGATCCGGAGATCGACCACCACTTCGTCCACACCCGCATGCCCCGCGAGGGCAGTGCGCAGGCGCTGCACGCCGACGCGCTCATCGATGTGCGGCCCGACGCGTTCGACGTGCAACTCATGTACTACCCGCAGGAGGTGACCGCCGACATGGGCGGCACGCTCGTCGTCCCGGGGAGCCATCTGCGGCGCATCAACGAGTCCGACACCGGCCGCTACCAGAACCTGCTCGGCCAGACCCGGCTGACCTGCCCGGCCGGGACCGTGCTGCTGATGCACCACGGCATCTGGCACGGCGGGCGGCGCAACGACAGCGACGCGGTGCGCCACATGTACAAGATCCGCTTCAACCCGACCGTGCCGCAGGTGCGGCTGTGGGACACGCGGGACCTGGACTCCCCTGGCGTCACCGAGGAGTTGGGGCGCTTCTTCCCCTGGTACGAGCAGGCCACCGGACGGCTGGAGATCCACAACCGGGTCCTGCTGTGGCGCTCCCTGTCCGCCGACCCCGGCTTCGACATCGAGCACTGGGCCACCCGCATCGCCAACCGGCCCGCCACGGCCGCCGCACCCGCCGCGCAGAGGAGCACCGCATGACCACCACCCGGCAGCAGGTCCTCGTCCTCTACCTCGACAATTCCGCTCTCGACTCCCGGGTCGTCGGCTGGGCCCGCTACGACGGCACGGGCGCGACCCGTCCGACGACCGGCGACAGCGACGAACCCCCGTACAAGACGGGGGTCGGCGCCCTGGAGGACGGCTGGCGGCTCTTCCAGGCGTCCCCGCTCATTCCGCCGTATCCGGGGGCGGAGCACGCGACGTCGTTCCTCAAGCACGAGTTCTTCTTCGAGAAGCTCGTGCGTCGGTGAGGCCGGCCGGGCGCGACGAAACCCCGGGTGAAGACCCGGGGTTGGTTCGTCCTGGTGTGTGCGGGTGCTCAGACGAAGGCGCTCTGGCCCGTGATCGACTTGCCGACGATCAGGGTGTTCATCTCGCGGGTGCCCTCGAAGGAGTAGATCGCCTCGGCGTCGGCGAAGAAGCGGGCGATGTCGTGCTCCAGCAGGATGCCGTTGCCGCCGAAGATCTCACGGCTCCAGGCCACGACCTCCCGCATCCGGGAGGTGACGAACGCCTTGGCCAGCGAGGAGTGTTCGTCGCGGAAGATGCCGGCGTCCTGCAGCCGGGCGAGCTGCGTCATCATGCCCCAGGAGGCGGTGATGTTGCCGAGGCTCTTGACCAGCAGGTCCTGCACCAGCTGGAAACCGCCGATCGGGCGGCCGAACTGGCGGCGCTCCCGGGCGTAGTCCAGGGCGAGTTCGTAGGCGCCGATCATGACACCGAGCGCCTGCCAGGCCACTCCCGCGCGGGTCGCGCGCAGGATCTCGGCGACGTCGCGGAAGGAGTTGATGTTCTGCAGGCGGTTGGCCTCCGGCACCCGGACGTCGGTCAGGGTGATCTCGGCGTTCTCGACGATCCGGAAGGCGATCTTGCCCTCGATCTTCACGGGATCGAAGCCGGGTGTGCCCTTCTCGACGACGAAGCCCTTGACGTGGTTGTCGTCGAGGTCGCGTGCCCACACCACGACGTAGTCGGCGAAGGTCGCGTTGCCGATCCACTTCTTGGCACCGTTCAGGACCCAGGTGTCGCCCTCGCGCTTGGCGGTGGTGCGCATGCCGCCCGCGACGTCGGACCCGCCGAGCGGCTCGGTCATGGCGAACGCGCCGATCTTGTCCATCGCGGCCATCGCCGGGAGCCAGCGGTCGCGCTGCTCCTGGTCGCCGCCGGAGTAGATCGAGTACATCGCCAGGCCGTTGTGGACGCCGAAGAAGGTGGAGACCGAGGCGTCGGTGCGGGCCATCTCCATGGCCATCGTGCCGCTGAGCAGGTTGCTGACGCCGGGACAGTGCTCGCCGTAGCCCTCGTAGGGGAGACCGGCGAGGCCGCTGTCGCGGAACAGGCCGATGAGCTCCGTCGGGAACCGGTCCCTGCCCCAGTTCTCGTTCACCAGCGGCTTGACCTCGTCGCGCATGAGGGCGCGGGTCTTGAGGAGCAGCTTGCGCTCGTCGTCCGGCAGCAGCGACTCGTAGTTGTAGAAGTCGGCGGTCAGCTGGTCCTCGAGCGGCTGCATGGTGGTGGTCATCTCAGTTCTCCTCCTTGTCCGCGCTGTCCAGGGCTGCCAGGACAGCGAGTTGCCTGCGGTCGCGCGTCTCGGTGAGTTCCGAGTACGTGGAGGAGCCGTAGGCCTTTTCCACGGCTTCGATGAGCCGTTCCTGTGCTTCCTCTTGTTCCTTGTTCTGTTCCTTGCTCTGCGACGGGGTGCCGAGCCCCGCTCCCGTCTGCTGCATCGACTTGCCGATGTGCTCGACCAGGTGCCGGTAGCCGCCGGGTCCGCCGCCCAGGTGCGCGCCGAGGAACGGCCCGACGGTGGCCCAGCGCAGGCCCAGCGAGTTGATCACGACCTTGTCGAGGTCCTCGGGGGTCACCACACCCTCCTGGACGAGGTACGCGGCCTCGCGGCTGAGGGCGTTCTGCAGGCGGTTGCCGACGAAGCCGGGGATCTCCTTGCGCTCGACGACCGGGGTGCGGCCGATCGAGGTGTAGAAGTCCACCGCGTCCAGCACGGCGTCCTCGCCGGTGCGTTCGCCGGGGACGACCTCGACGAGCGGGACCAGGTGCGGCGGGTTGAAGGGGTGGCCGATCAGCACCCGGGCGGCGTCCTCGTCGGACAGCTCCCCGGTGAACGCGCTCGACGGGATCGCCGAGGAGGAGCTGAGCAGCAGGGCGTGTGCGGGTGCCTCCCGGGCGAGCGTGGCGAACAGGTCCTTCTTGAACTCGGCCCGCTCCGGGCCGTTCTCCTGGACCACGTCGGCGTCCCGGACGGCCTCGGTGACATCGGCGGCGAGGTGCACGCGGTCGGCGAGGCCGGTGACGTCCAGGCCGCGGGCGGCCAGATGCGGGGCGTAGGTGGCCAGGGCCTCGTCCACGGCCTCGGCGAGGTCGGGGCGCGGGTCGCTCACCCGGACGGTCAGGCCGTGCGCGGCGAACAGCGTGGCCCAGGACAGTCCGATGGTCCCGGCGCCGATCACCGCGGCGGTACGGAAGGCGCGGTTCATGACGCGGCTCCCTTCAGGTAGTCGTGGACCGGCTCGACGCCTGCCAGCGTCAGGTCGGTGAGGATGTGGCTGGCGGAGACGACCTCCAGCACCGGCAGGTCGGCCAGCGGGGCGAGCACGTGCTGGAACAGCTGGAGCCGGGCGGGGCCGGTCCAGGCGCCCTTGACGGTGATGTCGGTGATGCGGGTGCGGACGAGTTCCTGCACGCGCGGCAGACCGTCGTAGCCGGGGATCGTCTTGAGCATGAAGGTCGGCACGGTGATCTGTGCCTCGGCCTCGGCCGGGTCCAGCTCGTGGTGCTTGTAGCCCATGGTCGCGGTGGCGACCCGCAGGCTGCCGTGGTCGAGGGTGCCGACGAGCGCGCCGGAGTCGACGAAGAGCGACGGGGAGCCGATGACCTTCGGGTAGGCGGAGACCTCGCGGCCGGAGGCGGTCGCCGGGAAGTTGTCCAGGTGCATCGCGTGCAGGTACTCGCCCCGCTCGCCCTCGAAGCTGACGGGGATCGCCTGGCCGGCCTCGGTGTAGGGGCCGTACCCGGTGACGTCGCCCATCTTCATGACCTCGAACCGGACCAGCGGCTCGTCGATCCGCAGGGGTTCGGGGACGACGGCCCGCAGCGCGTCGGGGTCGGTGCGGTAGACGACGTTGAGGTACTCGCGGTCGGTGAACCGCGGCACCATCGGCGCGTACGCCGGGCTCGTGAGGGGGGTGGTGACGTGCTGTCGTACGTCTGCGGTCTTCATGTCCGGCTCACCGCCCGGTCCACCGCGCGGGGCGGCGCTCGGCGAAGGCGGTCATGCCCTCGCGTACGTCGTCCGAGGCCATCAGGGGCTTCATCTGCGTGCGCTGGAAGGCGAAGGCCTCCTCGTCGGACGCTCCCTCGGCGGCGCGCACGACGCGCTTGACGGTCGCGAGGGCGAGCGGGGCGTTCTCCGCGACCCGTTCGGCCAGCCGCAGCGCCTCGGCGACGGCCTGCCCCTTGGCGGTGACCCGGTTGGCCAGGCCGAGTTCGCCGGCCCGGCGGCCGTCGACGGGATCGCCGGTCAGCAGGAACTCCATGGCGAGGTGGTGCGGGATGCGCTGGGGCAGCCGGATCACGCCGCCGCCCGCGGCGATCAGGCCGCGCTTGACCTCGGGCAGACCGAAACGGGCGTCCTCGGCGGTGACGATCAGATCGCAGGCCAGGGCCAGTTCGAAGCCGCCGCCCATGGCGAAGCCCTCCACGGCGGCGATGAGGGGCTTGTCCGGCCGGGCCTCGGTCAGGCCGCCGAATCCGCGGCCCTCGGCCTCGGGCGACTCGCCGCGCAGGGCGGCCTTCAGGTCCATGCCGGCGCTGAAAGTGCCGCCCTCGCCGGTCAGGACGCCGACCCACAGGGCGGGGTCGGCCTCCAGCTCGTCGAGTGCGGCGGCCAGCGCGGTGGCGGTCGCCGCGTTCACGGCGTTGCGGGCCTCGGGACGGTCGAGGGTGATCAGCAGGGTGGAGCCGATGCGTTCGGTGCGCACGACGGGAGGTGCGGGGGTGCTCATGACTGTTCCTCCTGTGACAAACAGCTGACGATCAGCGGGTGGCGGCGTCGAGTTCGGCGAAGACGTCCTCGGTGTCCTGGCCCGCGACGGGTGCGAGGCGGCGGATCGAGCCGGGGGTGGCGGAGAAGCGCAGCGGGATGCCGATGGTGCGGACCGTGCCCTCGGTGGGGTGCTCGACGCTGTCGAGCAGGTGGCCGTCACGGACGTAGGGGTCGTCGTGGGCGCGGTCGAGTTCCAGCACCGGGGCCATCGGGATGCTGTGCTTGGCGCACACCTCCGCCCACTCCTCGGTGGTCAGCGCCGGGGCGCAGGCCGCGAGCAGCTCGGCCAGGTCCTCGTGGTCGGCGCTGTCGATGGCGTCGCCGTTCACGCGCGGGTCCTCGGCGAGGTCCGGGCGTCCGGCGGCGGTGAAGAAGTCCCGGTAGTTGTGCGGGTTGTACGGCATGACACAGGCCAGGCCGTCCTTGGTGCGCACCGCCTTGTGGCCCTTCAGCATCGACAGCGCGAAGCCCGTGGGGCCGGTCTCGGGCACGTGGGTGTGCCCCGCGAGGTGCTCGACCAGGTTGAACGCGATCAGGGTGTCGGTCATCGGGACCTCGATGAGCTGGCCCTGGCCGGTGTTGTTCCGGTGCAGCAGGGCGGCCAGCACGCTGTAGGCGATGGTCAGCGAGGAGACCTTGTCGCCGATGATGGTCGGCAGGTAGACGGGCTCGCCGAGGGCCCGGTCGGCGATGTCGACCAGACCGGAGGCGGCCTGCACGGTCTCGTCGTACGCGGCGTTGCCGGCCCGGTCCGAGTCGCTGCGGAAGCCCTGGGCGTGCGCGTAGACGAGGCCGGGGTTG
Source organism: Streptomyces sp. NPDC126510 (assembly GCF_040302345.1). NCBI lineage: Bacteria > Bacillati > Actinomycetota > Actinomycetes > Kitasatosporales > Streptomycetaceae > Streptomyces > Streptomyces sp. NPDC126510. The sequence goes on from NZ_JBEORR010000005.1 coordinate 187,089, forward strand.
CGGGCGGCGATGTCGTCGTAGGACAGGCCCAGGCGGTGCAGGGCGCCGGGGCGCATGTTGGTGATCAGGACGTCCGCGGTGTCGATCAGCCGCAGTGCGCGCTCGCGGTCGGTGTCGTCCTTGAGGTTGAGGGCGACGCTGCGCTTGTTGCGGTTGACGTTGAGGTTCAGCGGGGTCATGCCCGGGGTGGTCTTGTAGTGGCCCACGCGGACGGTGTCGGCCGGCGACTCGATCTTGATCACGTCGGCGCCCAGGTCTCCGAGGATCTGGGCGGCGTAGGGGCCCATCACCACGGTCGAGAGGTCGATCACGCGGACGCCCTGCAGCGGGCCGGCGACGGTGTCGGTGCTGTCCGTCATCGGTTTCTTCACTCCTTCGACTCACCATGTGTGTGTATCTGGAAACTAAGTTAGCGCGGTGAGTCACCGAATGGAAACGAATGGCATGACCGAATAACGAAAAGCGGTATGACCGCAGTGGTCATACCGCTTTTCGTGAAGGTGTTGCGGTGATTATGAGTGGAGTGGCTCGGCGAAGACCTCTCGGGCGGCCGCCACGACTTCCCGCAGGTCACCGCCGTTGGCCCGGTCCTTGCGCCAGATCAGCCCGGTCTCCAGACGAGGGTGGAAGTCGGAGAAGGGAAGGACGGTGACATTGTCGAGACGGTAATTCTGTACCGGACTCCTCGAATCCAGCATGGAAATGGAGAACGCCAGACCGCTGGAAACTATTTCGGAAATTCCCTCGAATGTGGCGCTGCCCAGTTCGATGCGCTTCTTGATGCCGAGTTCGGCGAGCTGCTGGTCGAGGCCGCGGAAGTAGGCGTTCGTCACCGCCGTCGGGGAGCCCGCGTAGGCGAGTTCGGCCAGTTCCGCGAGGGCGACGGACTCGCGCCCCGCGAACCGGTCCCGGGGCACGACCGCGCCGAGCCGCTCCGACATCACCGGCATCTGCTCCAGCGCCGGGTCACCACCGGCCGGGAGCCGGGCCAGGGTCAGCGCCAGCCGGCCGTCGCACACGGCGTCGACGAGCCGGTCGGTGCCGCCGGGCCAGCGTTTGATCTCGAACCGGTCGCTGACCCGCTCGGCCAGGGCGTCCATCCGTTCCCGCAGGTCGGGATGGACGCCGGTGGGCACACCGAGCAGCAGCGTGGTGCGCTGCGGCCGGGCCGTCTCGTCCAGCCGCCACCGGATGGAGTCGACCTGCTCCAGCACCCCGCGCGCGATCGGCAGCAGCGCGTTGCCGGCCGCGGTGAGCCGTACGTGATGGGTGTCCCGGTCGAACAGCCGGTGCCCGACCTCGTTCTCGAGATCCTTGATCCGCCGGCTCAACGGGGAGGCCGCCATGTGCAGTTTGCGGGCGGCGGTGGAGAAGTTCAGCTCTTGGGCGACGGCGAGGAAATAGCGCAGGTGCAGGAGCTCCACGGGATCAAGCCTAGCCGCTGCGCCCCTGCCCCTCGCCGGAGCCGTCAGGTGTCAGGCGTCTTCGATCGTGATGAAGGGGTCCCACTGGAAGTACCCCTTCAACTGGCGGTGGCGGTCGAGGATCTGGAAGGAGAAGTGATACACGACCTTGCCCGGCCTCTTGACGGTCGTGCGCCAGTAGTGGTCGGCGTAGCGCTGGGTCTCGAACTCCGGCCTGCCCTCCGTCCCCTCCTTCGGCAGGGGGTAGACGCCGTCGACGACCTCGATCTCGGGGGTGCGGATGAGCTGGTGCTGGGGGGGAGAAGTCGGTTCGAGTGCTCATTCGCGGAATATGAACGTCCTGAAAACCCCGACGGTCGAGGTCACGCCGGCGGATTCGACACGATGTGTTCCCCAAAGGCCGGTTCCCGCCGAGCGGTTGGACAGCGACCGGCCACCACACCCGCGCCCCAGGGCCAGGCCATCGACAGCGCGACCGGCAGGCCCGGTCCCGGCGCAGCCCGTGGGCGATGCCGAACAGGGCGGGTCCTGCAGAGGCTCGTCCTCCCTCCGGCGGCCCCGGACGACCACCGCCGGGTGCCGGCGGTCCTGGCCTATCTGTAGGCCTGAGGCCGGACCGAAGAGCTCACGACGGCTGCACGCGGGTGAATCCCGCCCGGCGTGCAGGGCGACCGCCGGGAAGGCATGCCGCACCTCCGACAAGCGATGGGCGGGAAAGAATATGCCGAAGTTCCTCATCCAGGCCGGTTACACCACCGAAGGCACCAAGGGCCTGCTCGGAGAAGGGGGCAGTGGGCGCCGGGCCGCCGTGGAGCAGGTCGTCGGCGGGCTCGGGGGGCGGGTCGAGGCGATGTACTTCGCCTTCGGGGACGACGACGTCGTGATGATCGTCGACTTCCCCGACAACGTCTCCATGGCCGCAGTCAGCCTCACCGTCAAGGCCAGCGGAACCGTCCGCACCCGGGCGACGCCGCTGCTCACCGTCGAGGAGATCGACGAGGCCGCCCGCCGGGAGGTCACCTTCCGGGCCGCGGGAGCGTGATGGGGGGCACGCCCGCGACGAGGACGTCGAGGCCCGTCACACCGGCTCGGACACCCGGCGGTGGCCGGAGAGGACCACGAGCCCGCCGACGACGGCGAGGCCCATCAGGACGGTGCCGAAGAGGGTCGCGCCGGTCGGCAGCCCCACCGCGTCCATGAGGTAACCCGTGGACACCGGAAGGAGGCCGGCGGGGATGTAACCGCCCACGTTCAGCGCGGCGTTGGCCTCGGCGAGGCGCTGCGCCGGAACGGTGGAGTTGAGCAGGGACAGACCGCCGAGCTGGCCCATGCCCTGGCCGGCCCCGGCGAGCAGGGCGGAGGCGACCAGCAGCACGACCGACGCGGCGTGCACGGCGGCGATCAGCGCGGCCATGCTGAGGGTGGTGCTGATCGCACCGGCGGTCAGAATGGTGCGCCGGGACAGCTTCCGCACGGCGAACTGGACGCCGGTGGCGGCGAGGAACATGACGAACGCCATGGCTCCGGCGACGATCCGGCTGGTGGTGCCGAGCAGTTCGGTCAGCAGGGTGGGGCCCAGCGACAGCACGAAGGACGTGGCGGTGATGCCGGGGGCGAACACCGCGATGCCGAGGGTGAGGTGGATGCCGTTGCCCTGCGGGACGGCGGGCACGCGCACCCAGGCGCCCTTGCCGCGGGTGGCGGGACGGCGTACCGGCATGCGCAGCACGGCGAGGACGGCCGTGCACAGCAGGACCGCCTCGACGACGAAGACGGTGGCGGTGGGGGCCGGGAGCGTCTCGGACAGCAGACCGGCGAGCAGAGGGCCGAGGCCGGCGCCGAAGACCATCGCGCAGGAGGCCAGCAGCGCGGCCAGCCGCTTGCGCTCCGGGCCCGCCACGTCCGTCACGGCGGCCATGCCGGCGGAGACGACCGCGCCGACGGCGATGCCGGTGAACAGCCGGGCGACGATCAGTGCCGCGACGGTCGTGGCGGTCGCGAAGATCGCGCAGGCGGCCAGGGCGAGCGCGAGGGCGGGCAGCAGCACGGACTTGCGTCCCAGCCGGTCGGAGACGACGCCCGACACGAGCAGCGAGCCGAGCAGTCCGACGATGTAGAACGCGAAGACGACGGTCAGGGTGCCCTGGGAGAACCCGATGTCGCGCTGCCACAGCACGTACAGCGGGGTCGCCGCGTTGGACAGCACGAAGACGGCGGTGACCGGCCAGGCCGCCAGCCACACCCACCAGGTGGGCGTGCGGGCCGTGGCCGGCTCCGGCGGTGCGGCCTGCTGTTCGTCCGTCGTCCCGTCGGACAGGGTCCGGCTCCGCGACATGGGTTGCTCCCTCCGGCAAGCTAAGTACGAGTCCATTCGAACTTAGCATCCAGTACGATGGAACTCGTACATAGGATTTCGGTGACAGGGAGCTGCCCATGGCTGCGACAGGTCGACAGGCGCCGGTCGTCAAGGTGGTGCCGGAGCCGGAGAACCTGCCGGAACCGCTGCCCGAGCCGGCGGTCGGGGAGCTGCGGCTGGAGACCGTGCTGGGCGCGCTCAGCGACCCGCTGCGGCTGCGGATCGTGCGCAAACTCCTGCTCGAGTCGGAGGCGTTCGACCACTCCTGCGGCTGGTTCGGCCTCGACCGCCCCAAGTCCTCCCTCACCCACCACTTCAAGGCTCTGCGCGAAGCCGGCGTCACCCGCCAGCGCCAGTACGGCCTGGAACGCCGCAGCCACGTCCGGGTGGAGGACCTGAACGCCCGTTTCCCCGGGCTGGTGGACCTGGTCGCGGCGTGGAGGCCGCCGGACGCGCCCTGAAACAGGGCTTGTCCTTCCGGCGCGTGAGGCCATCGCCCCCCGTTACGGTTTCGGCAATCGGGCCGCACGCGAGGGGAGGCGTACGCCGCCATGGGCATACGGGGGCGATGGCGCGGGTGGTGGTCGCGGGGCAGGGTCCTCGCGACGGCACATCCGCTCCTGGTCGACATCGGCGTCGCGCTGCTCGTGCAGGGCGCTATGACCATGCCGTTCCTCGTGCCGCGCGCGCCCGGGCTGCCGCCGGCGACCTGGGGCGCCTACGGGCTGAGCACTCTCACCGTCGTCCCCCTGGTCTGGCGGCGGCGCGCACCCGTCGCCGTGCTGTTCGGAGTGCTGGCCACGAGCGCCCTGTACCGGTTCACCCTGGACGGGCCCGGGCAGCCGTTGCCGTACAACGGGCTCGTCGTCGCCTACACGGTCGCCGCACTGTCCTCGGCGCGCAAACGGCTCATGACCGGGGCCGTGCTCCTGGTCGCCGTGCCGGTGGGGGTCTGGCTCAACACCCGGTCGGCCCGTGAACTGACCTTCTCCCTCTTCGTGTTCGCCGCCGCCTACGTGTTCGGACGGCTGACCGACGCCCGGCAGCGGGCCCACCGCGTCGAGGCCGAACAGGCCGCCGCCCGCGAACGGGCCCGGATCGCACGGGAGATGCACGACGTCCTCTCCCACGCCGTGAGCCTGATGATCGTGCAGGCCGAGGCCGGACCGGTGGCGGTGCGTGCCGCGCCCGAGCGGGCCGTGGCCGCCTTCGACGCCATCTCCGCGACCGGGCGGGACGCCATGACGCAGTTGCGGAACATGCTGGGCGTGCTGCGGGACGACGCCGGCGAGCCCGGCTCCGCCGCCCCGCGCGAGCCACAGCCCGGACTCACCGCCCTGCCCGGTCTCCTCGACCGGGTGCGCGGGAGCGGGCTCGACGTGACGTACCGGGCCGTGGGGGACGTCCGGCCCGTGCCGGAGGGCGCCGGGGCCACCGTCTTCCGGGTGGTCCAGGAGGCCCTGACCAATACCCTCAAGCATGCGGCGGCACGGACGGTACATGTTCAACTGTCCTATCGAAAAAGCGAGTTGGAGATCTTGGTGATCGATGACGGAAAGGGGCCGCGCGGGATGTCCCGTCGGGGCGGGCACGGGCTCGCCGGTATGCGGGAGCGGGCGGCGGCGCACGGGGGCAGCGCGGTGGCGGGGCCCGGCGCGGACGGGCGTGGGTTCGAGGTGCGGGTGCGGATTCCCGTGCCCGACGCGGCGGAGGCCGGGCGATGACGCTCCGTGTCGTCGTCGCCGACGACCAGGAGCTCGTGCGCAGCGGCTTCGCGATGATCCTGGACGCACAGCCGGACATCGAGGTCGTCGCCGAGGCGGGTGACGGGGTCGAGGCGCTGGACGCCGTGCGGCGGCACGCTCCCGATGTGGTGCTGCTCGACATCAGGATGCCGCGCATGGACGGGATCGAGGCCTGCCGTGCGATCAGCGCCCTGGGCGACTGCCGGACGGTGATGCTGACGACCTTCGACTCCGACGAGTACGTGTACGAAGCGCTGCACGCGGGCGCGAGCGGCTTCCTGCTCAAGGACGTCCGCCGGGACGACCTCGTGCACGCCGTGCGGGTCGTCGCCCGGGGCGACTCGCTGCTCGCGCCCTCCGTCGCCCGGCGCCTGGTGGAGCAGTACACCCGGCCCGCCGCCCGTACCCGCCGGCCCGATCCCCGGCTGGAGGCCCTGACCACCCGGGAGCGCGAGACGCTGCTGCTGCTCGCACGGGGCCTGTCGAACGCCGAGATCGCCGCGGAACTGGTGGTCAGCGACCACACGGTGAAGACGCACGTGGGCAATGTGCTGGCGAAGCTGGGCCTCAGGGACCGGATCCAGGCCGTGATCTGTGCGTACGAGACGGGCCTCGTCACGGCCGGGGATCCCCCGCCGGGGGGAGGGGCCCGGACCGGATCCTCCCCCGCGTCGGCGAGGAAGTGACGCCGCGGGACCACCGCCGGGGGCGATCCACGCGGCGGCTGCGATCCGGAGGATGAAGGCGTCGCACAACGTCGGCCCCTCTCAACGGAGTTCGCCATGAAGACCCGTACCAGCCTGCTCACCGCCGCCGTGCTCGTCGCGGGCATCGCCGCAGGGCCGTCCGTGCTCCCGGCCGCCGCCTCCGCCCCGCCCGCGACGACCGCGCGAGCAACCGCCGAGCAGGCCCCGAACACCGCCCTCGAAACCGCCATCGCCGGCCTGCCCACCGCCGACGCCACCGCCGCCCTCGTGCGGGTCGGCGGCAAGGAGGGTGTCTGGCGCGGCAGTTCGGGCGTGCACGACCTGCGGACCGGACGGCCCGCCGATCCCGCCGCCCGCTTCCGCGCCGGGTCCGTGACCAAGGTCTTCACCGCCGCCGTCGCCCTGCAACTCGCCGCAGAGGGCCGCCTGGACCTGGACCGCAGCGCCCGCTCCTACCTCCCGGATCTGATCCCCGCGTCGTACGCGGGCGTCACCGTCCGGCAGCTCCTGAACCACACGCACGGCATTCCGGCGCCGGACTTCCCCGGCACCACCGTCGAGGAGGCGTACGCGAACCGTTTCCGGATCCACGACCCCGAGGACATGGTCCGCTCGGCGACCTCGAAGAAGCCCGAGTTCGCGCCGGGCGAGCGGCAGCACTACCTCAACATCGGATACACCATCGCCGGCCTGCTCATCGAACGCGTCACCCACGACTCCTACGAGCATCAGGTCGCCCGGCGGGTGCTCGGGCCGCTGGGACTGCGGGACACGTACTTCCCGGGGGCGAACCCGCGCATCACCGGGCCGCACAACCACGGCTACCAGACCATGCGGCTCGACGACGGCACGGCCGGGCTCCGGGACGTCTCCGTGTGGGGGACGACGGACGGCTGGGCGGCCGGGGACCTCGTCTCGACCACCGCCGACCTGGAGCGGTTCACCAATGCCCTGTTCGGGGGGCGGATCGTGCGCGGGCCGCTGATGGACGAGATGTTCACACTGCCCGAGGTGACCGACTTCGGGACCGGGGAGCCGGCCGCCTACGCCGTCGGTCTGTCCATGAAGGTGCTCGGCGGGCGGGAGGTCTGGGGCAAGACGGGCGGGCGCTGGGGGTACAACGCCGCCATCGCCTCCACCCGCGGCGGCTCGCGCACCCTCGTCTACAGCGTCAACTCCACCGACGCCAAGGGCCAGGGCATGAACCGGACCGCCGAGAAGATCATGGTCGCGGCCTACGGCAGGCCGTAGGCGGGGCCGGGGCCGGGCTCACGCCGGTGGCGTCGCCCGTACGAGACCCGTCTGGTACGCGATGACGACCAGCTGCGCGCGGTCCCGGGCGTGCAGCTTGGTCATGGCCCGGTGGATGTGCGTGCGGACGGTCAGCGGGCTGAGGGTGAGGTCCTCGGCGATCTCCGTGTTGGACCTGCCCTCCGCGGCCAGGGCCATCACCTCGCGTTCGCGGACGGTGAGGTCGGCGAGGCGCTCCGGTGGGGCCAGGTGGGTCCCGGGGGCGGGGGCCAGGAGGAAGCGGGTGATGAGGGAGCGGGTGGCGACGGGCGACAGGAGGGCCTCGCCGGAGGCCACCGTGCGCACGCCGTCCAGCAGGGTGTCGGCGGTGACGTCCTTGCCGAGGAAGCCGCTGGCTCCGGCGCGCAGGGCCTGGGCGACGTAGTCCTCGGTCTCGAACGTGGTGAGGATCAGGACACGGGTGGCGGACAGCTCCGGGTCGGCGCACAGCTCGGAGGTGGCGGTGAGGCCGTCGGTGCCGGGCATGCGGATGTCCATGAGGACGATGTCCGGGCGCAGCTTCCGGGTCAGGCCCACCGCCTCGGCGCCGTCGGACGCCTCGCCGACCACCTCCATGTCCGCGCAGGAGTCGATGAGGATCCGGAAGGTGGCCCGCAGCAGGGCCTGGTCGTCGGCGAGCAGCACCCTGATGGTCATGCGATGGTTCCTTCGGCGAGGTGGGGGGCGGGTTGCAGGGGCAGCGCGGTGGTGACCTCGAAGCCGCCCTGGGGACGGGGACCCGCGCACAGTTCGCCGCCGATGGAGAGGGCGCGTTCGCGCATGCCCATGACGCCGAAGCCGCGCCCCCGGGCGACCTCCGGCACGCTGGGGCCGTCGTTGGTGACGGTGATCAGCAGACGGGATCCGGTGTAGACGAGGAGCACGTGCACGGCCTCGGCCGTGGCGTGCTTGGTGACGTTGGTGAGGGCTTCCTGCACGATCCGGTACGCGGTCAGGTCGACGCCGGGCGACAGCGGCTGCGGTTCCCCCTTCGTGGTGACGGTGACCTCCAGACCCGCCGACTCGCACGCCGAGACCAGCTCCGGCAGGCGGGCCAGGCCCGGGGACGGTTCCAGTCCCGAGGAGCCGGGGGCGTCGTCGTCCCGCAGCAGGCCGAGCGTGGCCTTCAGCTCCCGCAGCGCGGAGGACGTGGTGCCGGTCAGGTCGGTGAGGATCTTCCGGCTCTGCTCGGGGCTGGTGAGGGCGAGGTGTGCGGCCGTGCCGGCCTGGGCGTTGGCCAGGGCCATGTGGTGGGCCACCACGTCGTGCAGCTCCCGGGCGATGCGCACCCGCTCCTCGGTGACGCGCAGGCGGGCCTCCTCCTCCCTGGTGCGCTCGGCGTGTTCCGCCCGGGCCTGCAGCGACTGGAGGTAGGCGCGCCGCAGCTGTGTCATCTTGCCGGCGGCGAGCGGCAGCATCAGCCAGAAGATCGGGCCGATCGTGCGCAGCAGCAGGGAGACGTGGTTCATGGAGCCGGAGAACACCGCCGCGACCGTCACCGCGAGCAGGGCGGGAAGGCCGTAGACGCGGGTGGACCTGCGGTCGGTGAGCGCGGCCAGCCAGTAGAGGGCCGCCATGACCGGTGCCAGCAGCAGCGGCGTGACCAGGTAGCCGAGTCCGACCGCGGCCACCGTGCAGGCCCCGGCCACGACGACGGCGACGCGCGGATGCGTGCGGTGCTTGAGCAGCACGAGACAGGCCACGCCCATGACGGCGGCGGTGGTCTCGTCATGGTCCGGCGGGCCGGCACCGGGCATGGTGAGCGTGGCGCCGAGGGCGGTACAGCCCATCAGTGCCAGGACCATCGCCAGGTCGACGAGGAACACGTGGCGTGCCGAGAATTCCTCGAGGCGACCCTGGTAGCGCCGCTCCAGACTGATGTTCATCGGGCTCTCCGGTCGGTGGGGCTGGGACCATCGTGGTCGACGCGGGGCGGGAACGCCCGAGGGGCCGTCCGTGGCCTTCGCCACGGACGGCCTCGGGTGCGGCTGTCTCAGGTGCGGGCCGGCTCCAGGTCGCGGGCGGGGTCCGCGGCCGCCTCCGGCTCCGGCCGGCTGAGGGCCTCGCCCTCCACGTCGACCCGGGGCAGCGCCCGGTCCAGCCACTTCGGCAGCCACCAGGCCTTGTCGCCGAGCAGGGCGAGGACGGCCGGCACGATCGCCATCCGTACGACGAAGGCGTCGAAGAGGACGGCGGTGGCAAGCCCGAAGCCGATCATCTTGATCATGGAGTCGCTCTCGCCGATGAACCCGGCGAACACCGCGATCATGATCAGGGCGGCGGCCACGACCACCCGGGCGCTGTGCCGGAAGCCGGACGTGACCGCCTGGGCGGGCGACTCCCCGTGGACGTACGCCTCCCGCATCCGGGAGACGAGGAACACCTCGTAGTCCATCGCGAGGCCGAAGACGATGCCCACCAGGAAGATCGGCATCAGGCTCATGATCGGGCCGGTCTGCTCCACGCCGAAGAGTTCCGCGCCGTGGCCCTGCTGGAAGACCACGACGACCGCGCCGAGGGAGGCCAGCACCGACAGCAGGAAGCCGAGGGCCGCCTTGATCGGGACGAGCAGGGACCGGAAGACCACCAGCAGCAGCACGATCGCGAGGCCCACCACGACGACCAGGTACGGGATCAGCGCGTCCTGCACCTTCTCGGCGATGTCGATGTTCATCGCGGTGGTGCCGGTGACCTCGTAGGTGGCACCGGTGCCGGACTCGAGTCCGGGGCGCTCGTCCCGGATGGTGGTGACCAGGTCCTTGGTCTTCTCGTCGGTCGGCGCGGTGGCGGGCACGACGGAGAAGACCGCGGTGTCGCCGGCTTCGTTGAAGCGGGCCGGGGAGACCGACACGACGCCCTTCGTGCCGCCGATCTGCTTCGCGATCGTGCCGGCGGCGGTCTTCGGGTCGGCGGTGCCCTTGGCGTCCACGACGACGGTCAGCGGCCCGTTGAAGCCCGGCCCGAAGCCCTCGGCGAGCGCGTCGTAGGCCCGGCGCTCGGTGGTGGAGGTGGGCTTGGCCTCGTCCCCGGGCATGCCGAGCTGTAGGTCGGCGGCGGGCAGGGCGAGGGCGCCCAGGCCGACGACGCCGAGGAGCAGGACGGGGATGGGGCGGCGCAGCACGAACCGCGCCCAGCGGGTGCCGGCGTTGGCGGCGGTGCTCTCCTCGATCCGGCCGCTCCTGCGGGCCCGCCGGGTGAGCACGGCGTTCGGCCAGAAGCCGAGGAGGGCGGGGACGAGGGTGAGCGCGATCAGTACGGCGACGACGACCGCGCCCGCGGCGGCCAGCCCCATCTTGGTGAGCATCGGGATGCCGACCACGGCGAGCCCGGCCAGCGCGATCACGACGGTGAGCCCGGCGAAGACGACCGCGGAACCGGCCGTGCCGACGGCCAGCGCCGTCGCCTCCTGCGGCGTGCGGCCCTTGGCGCGCTCCTCCCGGTAGCGGGAGACGACGAACAGGGCGTAGTCGATGCCGACGGCGAGCCCCAGCATCATCGCCAGGGTGCCGGTGGTCGTGGACAGGCCCAGGGCGCTGGACAGGGTGAGGATCGTGGCCATGCTGACGCCGACGCCGACCACGGCCGTCAGCAGGGGCAGCCCGGCGGCGGCCAGCGATCCGAAGGTGACCAGGAGCACCACGGCGGCGATCGCGACACCGATCACCTCGGCCGCGCCGCCCGGCCCGCCCTCGGCGGCCAGCGCGGTGCCGCCCGCCTCGACGGTCAGTCCGGAGTCCCGGGCCTGGTCGAGGGTCCGCTCCAGGTGGCCGCGGCCGGCGTCGGTGAGGTCGTCGGCCTTGACCTTGTAGGTGACCGTGGCGAAGGCCGTCCTGCCGTCCTCGCTGACCGTCTTCGCCCGGAACGGGTCGACGGCGCTCGCGACCTGCGGGCCGTCACCGAGCTCGGCCACGGTCTTCTCGACGGCCTTCCTGTTCCCGGCGGCCGTGACCTTCTCGCCGCTCGGCGCGATGAAGACGACCCTGGCCGTCGCGCTGTCGGCCGTGGCCCCGGGGAAGCGCTGGTCCATCAGGTCGAACGCCTTCTGGGACTCGATGCCGGGCATCGAGAACCCCTCGTCGGCGGCCTCCGGCGCCTTGAGGGAGCCCAGCCCCACGGCGGCCAGGACCGCCGCCCAGACCAGGGCGACGTACCAGCGCCGCCGGAAGGCCAGACGGCCCACTCGATACAGGAAAGTTGCCACGGCAGGAGGTCTCCACATCTGGTGTCGGACGTCTGCCAAGCCTCTCCGTGGGGGTCCTGTCCCGTCGTCGTGCGCCTGCCGACAATCTCCGGTACTCGGAACGCAGTACGAAGGGGCGGCGGGTCCACCCCGGGTACGAGATTCCCGAGCCTTCCGACGCGGCCTGTGCTACCTTGGCTGGCGTTGCAGTTTTGGTTCCCAGAGACTTCGAGTGCTCTTTCGACCTTTGTCGACGCGAGCACTCTTTTTTGTTTCCGAGGATTCTCGGATCTCCTTAGGGTGATCATTTCGGCGACTACGGGTCCGCAAGGTGCGGGCCCTGAGTACTGCCCTCAAGGGAGATTCATATGGCTACCGGCACCGTGAAGTGGTTCAACTCGGAAAAGGGCTTCGGCTTCATCGAGCAGGAGGGTGGCGGCCCGGACGTCTTCGCCCACTACTCGAACATCGCCACCTCTGGCTTCCGTGAGCTCCAGGAAGGCCAGAAGGTCACCTTCGACGTCACGCAGGGCCAGAAGGGCCCGCAGGCCGAGAACATCGTTCCCGCCTGACGCGTACGCGCATGCCCTGACCGGGGCCCGCACCCTCGCGGTGCGGGCCTCGGCTCGTTTTGTTTGTCTCCGGCTCAACTCTTGCGAATCCTGCGGCACCACGGTGCCGTCGCGCATTCCTCGACGCGTGCCGCATCGAGGAAGGTTCCCCATGGACCGTACGGCTCGCAGGAACAACGGCTCTCCCCACTCCCGCGGCAACGGGTCCCGGTCCCGTAAGCCGGGTGGCCAGGGCACGGCCTCCCGCCCGTCCGGCGGCGGCCGCGGCGGGCGCCGCCCCGCCCCCAGCCAGGAGTTCGCACCCCCCGCCACCATCACCCCGGCGCTGCCCGCCGTCGAGGCGTTCGCCGACCTCGACGTGCCCGAGCGGCTGCTCGCCGCGCTGCGCTCCGAGGGGCTGACCGCGCCGTTCCCGATCCAGGCGGCGACCCTGCCGAACTCGCTGGCCGGACGGGACGTCCTCGGCCGCGGGCGCACCGGCTCGGGCAAGACGCTCGCCTTCGGGCTCGCCCTGCTGGCCCGCGTCGACGGGCGGCGGGCCGAGGCCCGGCAGCCCCTCGCCCTGGTCCTCGTACCCACCCGCGAGCTGGCCCAGCAGGTCACCGACGCCCTCACCCCGTTCGCCCGCGCGCTGCGGCTGCGGCTCGCCACGGTGGTCGGCGGCCTGCCGATCGGACGGCAGGCGAACGCGCTGCGCAGTGGCGCCGAGGTCGTCGTCGCCACGCCCGGACGCCTCAAGGACCTCATAGACCGCGGCGACTGCCGGCTGGACCACGTCGACATCACCGTCCTCGACGAGGCCGACCAGATGACCGACATGGGCTTCATGCCGCAGGTCACCGCCCTGCTCGACCAGGTGCGCCCGGGCGGGCAGCGGATGCTGTTCTCGGCCACCCTGGACCGCAACGTCGACCGGTTGGTGCGCACGTACCTGCACGACCCGGTGGTGCACTCCGTCGACCCCTCCGCGGGCGCCGTCACCACCATGGAGCACCACCTGCTGCACGTGGAGGACGACGACAAGCACGCCACCACGACCCGCATCGCCGCCCGCGACGGGCGCGTGATCATGTTCCTGGACACCAAGCACGCCGCCGACCGGCTGGCCAAGAAGCTGCTCGCCGTCGGCGTGCGCGCCATGGCCCTGCACGGCGGGAAGTCCCAGTCCCAGCGGACCAGGACCCTGGCCCGTTTCAAGGACGGCCAGGTCTCGGTGCTGGTGGCGACCAATGTCGCCGCCCGCGGCATCCACGTCGACAACCTCGACCTCGTCGTCAACGTGGACCCGCCCGGCGACCACAAGGACTACCTGCACCGGGGCGGCCGTACGGCCCGCGCCGGGGAGTCCGGCACCGTCGTCACGCTGGTCCTGCCGCACCAGCGGCGCGAGATGACCCGGCTGATGGCCGACGCCGGGATCACCCCGCAGATCACCCGGGTCCGCTCGGGCGAGGCCGAACTGAGCCGCATCACCGGGGCGCAGGAGCCCTCGGGCGTGCCCGTCGTCCTCGCCCCGCCGGCCACCGAGAAGCCCGCCGCGCGGACGGGTCCCGCGCCGAACGGGCGGCGGAGCAGGCCGTCCCGGGGCCGCCGCCGCTGAGGCGCCGGGCGGGGGCGGGGGCGGTGCCGGTGACCGCCCCGGCGGGGGGTACATCCGCGGCCTCACGCCCACGAGCGTCCGGGTGTCGGCCCGGCCGCCCTGTCGGCTTCGGGGACCTCCGCCCAGCACACCGTTGATCCCGCCGCCCCCTCGGTGGTCGCCACGGGCCGACGGCTGCCGGACGGGCGGAAGAGCACCACGACGCCCCCGCCGCCCGTCGCACAGAGGCGACGGGCGGCGGGGGCGTCTCGGTGAGGGGCGTGCGGAGGCGTCAGCCGCTCGTCACGTCCGTCACCGTCCAGCGCTGGTTGGAACCGGAGTTGGGCTGCCAGACGCCCACGGAGGCGCCGTCGTTCGTGGACTGCCCCCCGACGTCCGGGAGCTGGCCCGTCGCCGCGTTCACGAGCGTCCAGGTGCCGTCACCGGTCGTGGACATGATCCACTCGGTGGCCTTGTCGCGGCGGCCCTCGTCCGGCTCGGCGACCAGAGCGCCGTCACGGATGGCCAGGCGCTTGTCGGAGGCCGTCTCCGTGAGGACGTACCGCTTGCGGTTGTCCGAGCCGCGGACCTGCTCGACCCGCCACTGCTGACCGCTCGGGTCGGTCGCGTTCGCGCCCTTGATGACCAGGCCCGTGCCGTTGCCGGCGATGGTGAGGTCCTTGCCGCTCTGGACGCCGGTGAGGCGGTAGGTGTGGCCCTTGCGCAGCTCGGCGGCGTCCTTCGCCACCCCGGAGACGCCCTTGACCAGGAAGGACGTCACGGACTGCGCGGGCACGGTGAGCGTGGCCTGCTTGCCGGAGACCCGGACGGCCTTCTGCTTGTCCAGCTTGCCGTCGGCGCTGGTCACCACCGGGGTGACGGTGGCGCGGGAGGAGACCCGGCCGAACTTCGACAGGTCGAGCGTGACCTCGCGCGCCTCGGTGGCGCTGTTGACGTGGACGACGGTCGCCGCGTCGCCCTTGCGGGAGACCGCCGCGGTGCTGGAGGTGTCGTTCGTCTTGATCAGCCGGTCGCCGGGCTTGATGAAGTGCGTGAAGTTGCGGGCCGTGTCGAACTTGGTGTTCGTGTAGACCGGGCAGGACTTCAGGGTGTCCTTGGAGGTGCAGCTGAACGGGAGCTGGATCTCGCCCCAGTTGCCGCCCTTGGCGGACTCGCCGCCCGGCTTCATGTTGTCGTAGTCCTCGACGGGCTGCCAGAACACCCAGGCCTTGGGCTCCAGTTCACGCAGGTCGTCCACCATGCGCTGGGCCAGGCCCAGGCCGGGCCGCATGTCCGTGAAGCTCTGCCCGTCGCCCCAGTCGCCCTCGACCTCGCTCATCCACAGCGGCTTGTCGGCGGCCTTGGCCAGGTCGCGGACGGTGGTGCGCTGTCCGGTGCCGTAGGTGTGGACGTTCATCTGGCCGACGAGGTCGCGGACCTCCTGCGGGTAGGAGTTCCAGTTCGTGGCGAACGTGCCCGGGTTGGTCTCGTCCATCGCGGATATCTCCGCGTCGGACCGGGACTTCTTCAGGACCGGCGCCAGGGCGCGGATCACCTTCTGCTGGAGCTCGGGGCCGATGTGGGCGCCCTCCTGGCGGCCGCCGACCGGCTCGCCGTCGGGGCCGAGCTTGGTGCCCCAGTAGTTCGTGTTCGGCTCGTTGAAGGGGTCGAGGGTGTCGACCTTGATGCCGTGCGCCTTCTCCAGCCGCTCGGTCGCGCCCACCAGGTACTTGGCGAAGTCGTCGACCGACCCGGGCTTCAGCTGGTCCTTGCCCGCGTCGAAGTTGCCGGAGACGTAGCCGCTCTCGGTCATGAACCAGGGCGGGGAGTTGCTGAAGGTCTCCCAGTGGGTGATGTCCTTCTTGATGCGGTCGACCCACCAGCGCTGGGTCTTGTCGGCGTTCTTGTTCCAGTCCCGGGGGTCGTCCGCGTCCCACCAGTCGACGTCCTCGCGGGTGGTGCCGGCCGGGGCCTTCCACCAGCCCTCGACCGCGCCGCCGGCCCGCAGGTAGTCCTTGACGTCGGGGGCGTTGCCGCCGCCGATGTTGTAGCGGGCGATGTTCAGGGCGAGGCCCTCGTCGCCGAAGAGGAGCTTGTAGAGCTTCTCGCGGACCGCGGGCGGGTAGTCGCCGGTGGCGTTGGCGAACCAGACCAGGCTGGTGCCCCAGCCCTCGAACTTCTCCCCCGCGTAGGAGGGGTCGGGCCGGACGGTGACCCCGGCGGCCGCGGCCTGGGCCGGCTCGGCGTGCGCGGCGGGCAGGGTCGTCGTGGCCAGGAGGGTTCCGGTCGCCACGGCGGTGACGCCGATGGCCCCGAGGAGCCTTCTCTTACGGGTGCGGTGTGCCATCTCGAGTACTCCAGCTCTTCTGCGTGCCGCGCGTCCCGGCGGACGCAGAGATCGGGGCCTACGTGGTGCGACTGGTACGGGTTCGGCGGGTTCTCGTACGATTTCGGCTAGGCAATGTTTACGTAAACATCCACTGGCGGGATGTCTACACTGTCCGAATCTCAGGGGTCAAGGACTCGTTCCGGACCGAAATCCGCGCCCGGTGCGCCGTGAGGGAAGCGAGGGGCAGGTGAGCACGGTGAACGGCGAGAGCGAGCCGGGCGTCACGAGCCGTACGAGAAGGCGTGCGGCCCGCCCCCGCCAGGGCGCCTCCATGGCCGACGTCGCCCAGCTCGCCGGGGTCTCCTCCCAGACGGTCTCCCGCGTCTCGAACGGCTTCCCGGGCGTCACCGAGGAGACCCGTGCGCAGGTGCTGGCCGCCATGCGGGAACTCGGCTACCGGCCCAACAGCGCGGCCCGGGCGCTGCGCCGGGGCGAGTTCCGCACCCTCGGCGTGATCACCTTCTCGCTCTCCACCATGGGCAACATCCGCACCCTGGAGGCCATCGCCACCTCCGCCGCCGAGCACGGTTACGCCGTCACCCTGCTGCCCGTGGCCGTCCCCACCCAGGACGAGGTGAACGGTGCCTTCTCCCGGCTGGGGGAACTCGCCGTGGACGCCGTCATCGTCATCATGGAGATCCATCTGCTCGACGCGGCGACGGTCTCCCTGCCGCCCGGTGTGCAGGTCGTGGTGGCCGATTCCGACGCCGGCGACCGCTACACCGTCGTCGACACCGACCAGGCGGGCGGCGCCCGGGACGCCGTACGGCACCTGCTGGACCTCGGCCACGACACGGTCTGGCACCTGGCCGGCCCGGAAGGCTCCTTCGCCGCCCAGCGCCGTGCCAACGCCTGGCGCGACACGCTGACCGCGGCGGGCCGGGTTCCGCCACCGCCGGTCCGGGGCGACTGGTCGGCCGAGTCCGGCTACCGGGCGGGCCTGCTCCTCGCCGACGACCCGAACTGCACGGCGGTGTTCGCGGCCAACGACCAGATGGCCCTGGGCCTGCTCCGCGCCCTGCACGAACGCGGCCGCCGCATCCCCGACGACGTCAGCGTCATCGGCTTCGACGACATCCCCGAGTCCGCGTCCTTCCTCCCGCCCCTGACGACGATCCACCAGGACTTCGCGGAGGTGGGGCGGCTGTGCGTGGAGGGGGTGCTCAGCAAGATGCGCCAGGACGGGGTGGAGCACGGGACGACGTTGGTGCCGACGCGGTTGGTGCGGCGGGAGAGCACGGGAGCGCGGCGGCGGCCGAGCTAGTGCCCCGGAGGGCAACGTCCGCCCCGTCGCGACGCCCGGCACGCCCTCTCGCCGCACCGGACGCCGCTCCTTGACGGGCAAACATTGCCTGAGGGGGCACTGGTGACCTGAGGCCCGTCGAACGAGGCCCGCCGGACGCCGGTTCGTTTCGGCCTCAGCCGGTGGGAGCGGTGAACTCTGGCTGGTCGAGGACGCGCAGCCAGCTTCCGTCGGGCTGGCGCCTGACCACCTGCGCGCGGGCACCCGCCCCGTCCTTCGGCGGGGTCGACGTCAGGGCGATGTCGCCGCTGACCAGGGTCGGCAGCGGTGCTTCCGGCTCGAAGCGGGGGCGCTCGGCCAGCACCTTCTCCCACAGTGCGCGGATCGCTTCCCGCCCCACCGTCCGTTCGCCGGGCGGGTAGGCCAGTACCGCGTCCACTTCGTAGAGCGCTGCCACCCCGGCCGCGTCACCGGCGTTGGAGCGTTCGACGAACAGGCGGGTGATGTCCTCGGGGCGCATGGCCTTCTCGTACTCCGGCACGAATCCTCCTGGTGTCGGGATGGCTCGGTGCCTCCAGCCTCTTCGGGCAGTGATCAGAAGTCCAACAGATGGATCTGATGAGAACTAGAATTGCCAGTCATGGAACTGAGGCAGCTGGAGTACTTCGTCGCGGTCGCCGAGGAACGGAACTTCACGCGAGCCGCCGAGCGGGTGCACATCAGCCAGTCCGGAGTCAGCGCCCAGATCCGCCGGCTGGAGCGTGAGCTCGGGGCCGAGCTCTTCGACCGTTCGGCCCGCACCACGACGCTGACCGCAGCGGGAAGGGCAGCGCTCGACCACGCCCGTGCCGCGCTCGCCGCGGCCACGGCGGTCGGGCAGGCGGTGGGCGAGGTGACCGGCCTGATCCGGGGCCGGCTCGTGGTCGGCATGGTCATCGGCTGCACCGTCACGCCCCTGTTCGAGGCACTCTCCGCGTTCCACCGTGCGCATCCGGGGGTGGAGATCTCCCTGCTGGAGGACAACTCCGACCGGCTCGTCGAAGGGGTGCGCCTCGGCACGCTCGATGTGGCCCTCGTCGGGACGGCTGCGGCCCCGGAGGGCCTCGAGTCGTTGACGATCATCAGCGAGCGGCTCGTCGCGCTGGTCCCGGAGGGCCACGCCCTGGCGCAGCGGCGGCGGCTCACGCTGCGGGACGTCGTCGACCATCCGATCGTGTGCATGCCTCCGGGCACCGGCCTGCGGGCGGTCTTCGACGGAGCCTGTGCCGCGCGGGATCTTCGGCCCCGGGTCGCACTGCAGGCCGGCGCCGCGGACGCCGTCGCGGACCTCGCGGCGCGAGGGCTGGGCGTCGGCGTCCTCAGCGAGTCGATGGCCGCGGGACACCGGGACCGGCTCGTCGCCCGCACCATCGACGACGTCGAGACACCGGCCCTGCTCGCTCTGGTCTGGCGGAACGGGCGGAGTCCCGCGGTGCGCGAGATGCTCGCGCGGTGTGGGCGGGCGTTCGACCTGCCCGGCGGCCCCGCGTAGCGGTCAGCGCCGTCCGATGACCTCCGCGACGCGGATGAAACCGTCCTGCCCGTGCCCGAGCCCGATGGCGCGGCGGGCCATTCCCTCGGCGGCGCGCATGACACCGGCGTCGATGCCGTGCGACTCGGAGACGTGGACGATGTGGGACATGGACGACACGGCCGAGGTGAGCGGGTTGCCCTCGCCGGAGTAGGCGCCGGTGTCGGCGTCCTCGGCGGTCTCCGCGAACAGCGGCGGGAGGATCGCGCCGATGCCCTGGGCGAAGGGCGCCAGTTCCCTCGCGGTGACGCCCTCGGCCCTGGCAACCGCCATGGCGTGCGCGTAGCCGGCCATGGCCGTCCAGAAGATGTCGAGCAGGGCGATGTCATAGGCCGCGGCCCGGCCCGTCTCCTCGCCGAGATGGGTATGGGTACCACCCAGCGCTTCCCGGACCGGGGTGAGTTCGCGATAGAGGTCCTCGGGTCCGCTGTGCAGGAAAACCGCCTCGGGCGTGCCGATGGTGGTGGCCGGGGTCATGATCGCGCCGTCCAGGTAGCGGATGCCGTGCGCGGCGGCCCAGGCGGCGGTGTCGCGGGCCCGGGCGGGGGTGTCGGCGGTCAGATTCACGACCGTACGGCCCTTGAGGGCGGCTTCGACCTCGTCCTGGCGCAGCACGGCGTCGGCAGCCTCGTAGTTCACCACGCAGACGACGGTCACCTCGCTCGCCGCCGCCGCTTCGGCCGCCGACGCCGCGCCCACCGCACCGCGGTCGAGGAGCTCCCGGTCGCGGCCCGGAGTACGGTTCCAGACAGTGGTGCGCAGGCCCGCGTCGACGAACGCACCGGCCAGGGCCCGGCCCATCGGGCCGAGACCGAGGACGGTCACCGTGCCGGCCGGGCGATCGGCGGGCGGCCGGGCGGAATGCGCCGGGGCCGGCGAAGCGCTGTACGAAGGCATGGTGAACTCCTCAAAGACGTATGGCAATTGACAACAAACGGGGGCGAGTGTGACGCGTCGGCGCCAGGATCCGAACGTCTGCGGAGTGACCGCCGCGATCGCCGTGATCGACGGCAAATGGAAGACGGCCCTGCTCTGGCTGCTGGAGTCGGGCCCGCACCGCCCGGCGGAACTGCGCCGGCGACTACCGGGCCTTAGCGAGAAGGTGCTGACGGAGGCCTTGCGGGAGATGGCGGCGGACGGACTGGTGCACCGTGAGGTGCACGACGTGCTGCCGCCGAAGACGGTCTACTCCCTCACCGCGTTCGGCCGCGAACTCTCCGAGGCACTGGCGCCGTTGTCCGACTGGGGCCACCGTCGCCTGGAGAAGCTGACCGAGGCCGCCCGGCCGGCCTCCTGACGCGGGTGCCACCTCCGTCCCTTCCGCGTCCTGTGCCTCACCGGCCGCCCACCACCAGGTTCGCCCGGCGTCGGCGCACTGCCAAGTCCCCACAAAAAGGTGGGTACTCCGGGGGCCCGAGACGCCGGGCCGGTTAGCGTGGTCTCGTGATCACGCTGCTGCAATGGGACGGCCTCACCGACCGCGCGCGGTTCGACCGGGCACCTGCTGCCGCCCCTCGCTCCCCGTCACGCGTGTACGAAGGCGAGAGGGGAACTCCGGCATGACCGAGCTCTATCCCGCCGGCATCGAGCCGTACGCGCACGGCATGCTCGACGTCGGTGACGGCAACCGCGTGTACTGGGAGGCCTGCGGGAACCCCGCGGGCAAGCCCGCTGTCGTGCTGCACGGCGGGCCGGGGTCCGGGGCGGGGCCGTTCTGGCGCCGGCTGTTCGACCCGGCGGTGTACCGCATCGTGCTCCTCGACCAGCGCGGGTGCGGACGCAGTACGCCCGACGCCGCCGATCCGCGGACCTCGCTCGCCGCCAACACCACGCGCCATCTGATCGCCGACATCGAGCAGTTGCGACAGCACCTCGGCATCGGAGAGTGGCTCGTCCTCGGCGGCTCCTGGGGCGTGACCCTCGCACTGGCCTACGCCGAGCGGCACCCGGAATCCGTCTCCGAGCTGGTCCTCTTCAGCGTCACCAACACCACGCGCCGCGAGGTGGAGTGGGTCACCCGGGACATGGGGCGGATCTTCCCCGAGGAGTGGGCCCGCTTCCGGGACGCCGTACCGGAGGCGGAGCGCGAGGGGAATCTGGCCGATGCCTATGCCCGGATGCTCGCCGGCCCCGACCCGGCCGTTCGGGAGCGGGCCGCGCTCGAGTGGTGCCGGTGGGAGGACGTGCACGTCTCCACCCTGCCCGGGCACCGGCCCGACCCCCGCTACGACGACCCGCGCTTCCGCATGCGCTTCGCCCGCCTCGTCACGCACTACTGGCGGCACGCCGCGTTCCTGGAGGACGGGGCGCTGCTGCGCGACGCCGGGAGACTGGCCGGCATCCCGGGCGTGATGATCCACGGCCGGATGGACATCAGCGGCCCCGTGGACGTCGCCTGGCGGCTGGCCCGGGTGTGGCCGGACGCCGAGCTCGTCCTGATCGGCGACGAGGGACACGGCCTGTCGGGGGCCTCCACGACGGCGGCGGTGCTGGCGGCCACGGACCGGTGCCGGACGGCCTGAAGGGGCCGCGCCCGGGCATGTGGGCAGACCGCGGGCGTGACCGATCCCTCACGGATCCCTCGCGCACGGCACTGGCCCCGCCGCCCCGCCCCACCCGATCGTGGGCACCATGAATGATCACGCTGCCGAGTCCGACGCCGTACGCCGCTTCTGGGGGCGGCTCGGGCTCCCCGGCCTCGTCGACGTGCACACGCACTTCATGCCCGAGCGGGTCCTGCGCAAGGTCTGGGAGTACTTCGACTCCCTCGGGCCGCTCACCGGCGGGCTGGAGTGGCCCATCACCTACCGGGAGGCGGAGGCCGAACGGGCCCAGATCCTCCGGGGGTTCGGCGTGCGGGCCTTCACCTCGATGCTCTATCCGCACAAGCCCGGCATGGCCCGCTGGCTGAACGGCTGGGCGGCCGACTTCGCGAGCCTCACCCCCGACTGCCTGCACACCGCCACCCTCTTCCCCGAGCCGGGCGTCGAGGCGTACGTCCGGGAAGCCGTCGCCGCGGGCGCGCGGGTCTTCAAGGCGCATGTGCAGGTGGGGGCGTACGACCCGGCCGACGACCTCCTCCGGCCGGCCTGGGGGCTGCTGGCCGAGGCCGGGGTCCCCGTGGTGATCCACTGCGGTTCCGGACCCGCCCCCGGCAAGCACACCGGCCCCGGGCCGATCGCGCGGGTGCTGGCGGAGCACCCGCGGCTGAGGCTGATCGTCGCGCACATGGGGATGCCCGAGTACGAGGAGTTCCTCGACCTCGCCGAGCGGTACGGGGAGGTGCGGCTGGACACGACGATGGCGTTCACCGACTTCACCGAGGCGCTCGCGCCGCTCCCGCGCCGGGTCCTGCCCCGGCTGGCCGGCGTCGGCGACCGTGTTCTGTTCGGTTCCGACTTCCCCAACATCCCCTATCCGTACCTGCACCAGCTGGACTCACTGGAGCGGCTGGGCCTCGGCGAGGAGTGGCTGCGGGCGGTGTGCCACGACAACGCGGCGGAGCTCTTCGGGTTGTGAGGCCCGGAGCGCAATCGGCCGGCCGCCGCGGCACTCCGGGAACTCCGGGAGTTCCGGGTATTGACCCGCCTCGGCGGCTGCGCGTACAACTGCACTCGCCACCGGTGGAAAACGGTTACTACCTCATTACTGCACGGGAAGGTCCCTCACGATGAGAGCTTCGGGAGAACGGGAAGAGCCGTCCGCCGGGCCGGGGTCGCGCCGGGTGGTGCTGAAGGGAGCGGCGCTCACCGCCGGGCTGGCCGCGACGGGCCTCACCGCCGCCCACCCCGTGTACGCCGCCGCGGATCCCCCGGATTCCACGGACGCCGGCAGCCGGCCGGGCCGCCCGGAGCAGGTGACCGCCCGCATGGGCGGAACCTCCCTCACCCTGTCGCTGGTCGACGGAGCGCTCCACTGGTCCGTCCGACGCGACGGCCGGGAGGTGCTCGGCACGTCGGCCCTCGGTCTCAGGCTCGCCGACGGCACGGTCCTCGGCGGTGACGTGCGGGTGACCGGGGAGCGGCACCGCACCCGCCGCACCACCTGGACCCCGGTCTACGGCCGCAACGCGACCGTCACCGACCACTACCGGGAACAGTGCTGGGACCTGAGGGACCGGGCCACCGGCATCCGGTTCGGCGTGCAGGCCCGCGCCTACAAGAGCGGTGTCGCCCTGCGCTACGTCCTCCCCGGCGAGGGCACCGCCACCGTCGCCGACGAGCTGACGACGTTCGGTTTCCCCGGCGGCACCACCGTCTACAGCGCCCGCGACGAGGACGCCTATGTGCCGGTGGCGCCGGACTCCATACCGGTCACGGGCACCGCGACGACGGACAGCGGGCCCCTCACCGACCTCCCCCTGACCGCCACGCTCCCGGGCGGCCTCATCGCCTGTGTCTGCGAGTCGTCACGGGTCGACTACCCGCGCATGATGCTGAGTTCGGTCCCCGGCGAGCCGAACGCCCTCTCCGCCTTCCTCATGGAGCACACCGCCCGCGGCACCGGCCCCGTGTCGACCACCACGACCGTCGCCACGCCCTTCACCACCCCCTGGCGCGTGGTGGTCGTCGGCACCACCCACGCCGAACTCGTCGACAACGCCGAGCTGGTCCTCAACCTCGCCCCGCCGAACGCCCTTTCCGACACCTCCTGGATCAAGCCCGGCAAGGTCTTCCGCTGCGAGCTCAGCACCGCCGCCGGCCTCCAGGGCATCGACTTCGCCGTGGCCCGGGGCCTTGAGTACATCGAGTACGACGCCGGCTGGTACGGACCGGAGTTCACGACCCCGGACGCCACGAAGCCGATCGCCGCGATCGACCTCCCCGCCGTCCTGTCGTACGCGGCGGACCAGGGCATCGGCGTCTTCCTCTACGTCAACCGGCTCGCCCTGACCGACGCGGACTCCCTGTTCGGCCTCTACAAGAGCTGGGGTGTGCGGGGCATCAAGCTCGGGTTCATCAACGACGGCACGCAGTCGATGACCAACCAGATCATCGACTGGGCGAAGACGGCCGCCCGGTACGAGCTGCTGATCGACATGCACGACGACGTCCGGCCGTTCGGCTACGAGCGCACCTACCCGAACTGGATCAGCCTGGAGGGCGTGCGCGGCAACGAGCAGTTCCCGACCGCCACGCACAACGTGACGCTGCCCTTCGCCCGCAACATCGGCGGCCCGATGGACTACACCATCTGCTACGGCCAGTCCCGCGACAAGACGACCGACGCCCACCAGATGGCGATGGCCGCGGTGTACTACCAGCCCCTCGACTTCCTGTTCTGGTACGACAAACCGTCCAAGTACAGCAACCCGGCCAACTGGCCCGGCCTGCCCTGGTTCAACGCCGTCCCGGTCACCTGGGACGAGAGCCGCACCCTGGCAGGTGCGATCGGCGAGTACGTCGCCGTCGCCCGGCGCGCGGGCTCCGACTGGTACCTGGGCGCGATGACGAACGAGTCGTCCAGGACCCTCGCGCTGCCGTTGTCCTTCCTCGGCAGCGGCACCTACACGGCGACCGTGTACGCCGACGGCACCCCGGGCGCGAGCCCGTTCCGGACGCCGGTCGTGGTGAGCACCCGGACCGTCACCGCCGCCGACACCCTCGACGTGGCGATGGCTCCGGCGGGCGGTCAGGCGGTCGTGCTGAAGCCGGGCTGAGCCCGAGCCAGGGGGTCGGGGGTTTTCCCCAGGGCAGGGGTCATCCGACCGGTGGACGGCAGGTTCAACCGAGTACCTCTGTCCGGCCACTGTCGTGCTCGGCAAGGCTTTTGGGCATGAATTCATTGTCTGTGCGCGTGGCGCGCTGGAGTGCGCGACATCCCTGGCGGGCGATCGTCGGCTGGCTGGTGTTCGTGGTGCTGTGTCTGGGGGCCGGCAGCGCTGTCGGCGTGAACAGTGCGAAGACGGCGGACTACCGGGTCGGTGAGGCCGGCCGGGCCGAGACCCTGGCGGCCGAGGCGCATCTGGAGCGCAGGTCAGCCGAACAGGTGCTGATCTCCTCCCGTTCGGGCGGTGCCCTGGACCAGGGCACCGCCCGGGCCGCCGCGAAGGATCTCACCGACCGGATGCGGCGACTGCCGGAAGTGGCGAACGTCGCCGAGCCGTTGCTCTCCGACGACCGGCGGATCCTCATGGTCGAGGTGGCCCTGAAAGGTGAGGAGCGGGACGCCAAGGACAAGGTCGACGCGCTGCTGGCGCAGACCGCGGCGGTGCAGAAGAGCCACCCCGGGCTGCTGCTGGAGGAGACCGGGAGTCCTTCCGTCAGCAAGGGAGTCGACAAGCAGCGCAGTGACGATCTGGCTCTGTCCGAGGCGATCACCCTGCCCGTCACCCTGCTCACCCTGCTGGTGGTGTTCGGGTCGGTGACCATGGCCTGGGTGCCGTTGCTGCTGGCGCTGTCGTCGATCGCAGCCGCGGTGGGCCTGTCGATGGTCGTCTCGCACGTGTCGCCCGACGCCGGGGTGGGCACCAACGTCATCCTGATGATCGGCCTCGCGGTCGGCGTCGACTACACGCTCTTCTATCTCAAGCGCGAACGAGAGGAACGGGCCCGCTCCGGCGGCCGGCTCTCCTCCGAGGCCCTGGTCGAGCTGGCCGCCGCAACCTCGGGACGAGCGGTGGTGGTCTCCGGCCTCGCGGTGGTCGCCTCCACGGCGACGCTGTACCTGGCCGCCGACGTGATCTTCTCCTCCCTCGCGACCGGCACCATCGTGGTCGTGCTGGTCGCGGTGGCCAGTTCGCTGACCGCTCTGCCCGCGCTGCTGGTGAAGCTGGGACAGCGGGCGGAACGCCGGGCGCTGCGGCGGGCGGAGCGGGGCAAGCCCGCCCGCCGGGTGCGGGGCGAGGGCGGTGGCAGCCGGGTCTGGACCGTGCTGCTGCGGCCCGCCGCCCGGCATCCCCTGGCCACCCTGTGCGTGTCGGTCCTGGCGCTGCTGGCCCTGGCCGTACCGCTGACCGGGCTGAAGATCACCGAGATGAGCCGGGATACGCACTCCCGGGACATCCCCGCGATGCAGGTGTACGACCGGCTCAACGAGGAGTTCCCCGAGCAGCGGGTGACCCATCAGGTCGTGGTGCGGGCCGAGGCCACGCGGTCGGCGGAGGTGACCGCCGCTCTGGTTGAGGTCGTCCGGCGGGCGAAGGCCGACCCGCTGTTCACCGGGGCGTCGCGCCTGCGGACCTCCGCCGACGACCGCACCAGCACCCTCGAACTGAAGGTGCCGTACCTCGGCAACTCCGACGAGGCGCACGACTCCCTCGACCGGCTCCGGGACGACTTCCTGCCCGCCACCGTCGGCCGTATCGCCGGCGCCGAGTACGGCGTGAGCGGGGACGTGGCCCGCTACGCCGACTATCCCGCCCATCAGAACGACAAACTGCCGCTGGTGCTGGGCGCGTTGCTGCTGGTGACGTTCGGGATGACGGTGTACGCCTTCCGCTCGGTGGTCCTCGGACTGCTCGGCGTCGCCCTGAACCTGCTGTCCGCGGCGGCGGCGCTCGGGCTGCTGGTACTGGTCTTCCAAGGGACCTGGGCCGAGGGCCTGCTGGGCTTCGACTCCACCGGGTCGATCGGTTCCAGGGTGCCGCTGTTCCTCTTCGTGATCCTCTTCGGTCTGTCGATGGACTACCAGGTGTTCGTGGTGAGCCGGATCCGCGAGGCCGCACTCGCCGGGGTGCCCACGCGGCGGGCGGTACTGGACGGCATCCGGTCCTCGGCGAGCGTGGTGACCAGCGCAGCGGTCGTGATGACGACCGTGTTCGCCAGCTTCGTCTTCCTGCACATCATCGAGATGAAGCAGATCGGCTTCGTCCTGGCGGCGGCCGTGCTGATCGACGCGTTCGTGGTGCGCGTCATGGTGCTGCCGGCGGCGATGCTGCTGCTGGGCGAGGCGAGCTGGTGGCCCTCGCGGGCGGCACGGCGGACGGCGTCCGTTCCGGAGAAAAGACGCCCCTCCCGCCCGGCGGTCGACGTACGTTGACCGGTATGACCGCTCTCGCCGGGTCCACCGCCGACACCCTCTGGGCCGTCTCACTGCGCCGCTGGAACGCGGTGTGCTGGCTGCTGTTCGCCCTGATGGCCGTCGGGTTGGTCGCCATGAACCGGCCCGGCGGGAGCAAGTGCCTGGCGCTGGTGCTGCTCGGTGGCGTGGTGCTGTGCTACGGGGTCATCGACCGCTTCCCGGCCAACCCCGTCGTACGGCCGCACGTGTACCTGTCGGTGCTGGTGGTGGCGCTGGGCGGGCTGGCGTATCTGCGCGGCAACTACGCGGCCCTGTTCATGGTGACACTGCCGCACTACTGGATGTTCGGGCGGACGCCGAGGGCCGCGATGGTGTTCCTGGGGCTCGCCGCGGCCGCGACCCTGGCCGGGAGCGTGCTGCGGGACGACGGCTGGACGGTGGAGTTCTTCACCGAGACGCTCGTGTCCACGCTGCTCGTCGTCGCCGTGGGGGCGCTGATCGGGCTATGGGCGCACTCGGTGGTCGCACAGAGCGCCGAACGGGCCCGGCTGCTCGCCGAACTGGAGGAGGCACAGGCCGAGTTGACCGAGGCCCACCAGCGTCAGGGCGCGGCGGACGAGCGGGAGCGGATGGCGCGGGACATCCACGACACGCTCGCGCAGGGCTTCGCCTCGATCATCGTGCTCGCCGAGGCCGCCCGGACGGGGCTCGACATTGATCCGGCCCGGAGTGGCCGGCAGTTGCGGTCGATCGAGTCCACCGCACGGGAGAACCTCGCCGAGGCACGGGAGCTGGTCGGGTCGGGCCGTGGTCCGGGCCAGGTCGCGGCCGGTTCGGTGGCCCAGACCCTCCGCCGCACCCTTGCCCGCTTCGCCGAGGACACCGGCCTCACCGTCGACGCCGAACTGGAAAACCTGGAGTGCGACCAGCAGACCCGGATCGCACTGCTGCGCTGCACCCAGGAGTCCCTGGCCAACGTCCGCAAGCACGCCCGGGCCTCCACGGTCGGCGTGGTCCTGGCCCGGCAGCCGTACGGGGTGGAGCTCGAAATCACCGACGACGGAACGGGGTTCCTCGTGGAGGAGTCGTCGGGCTTCGGTCTGGACGGCATGCGCAAGCGACTGGCGGAACTGGGCGGGCGGCTGACGGTGACGAGTTCGGTGGGGGACGGGACACGAGTGCTGGCACTGATACCGCTGGGGGCGACGGCATGACGGACGGACCGCTGCGCATCGTCGTCGTGGACGACCACACCGTCATGCGCGCCGGGGTGGTCGCCCTCCTCGCCTCCGGGACCGGCATCGAGATCGTCGGCGAGGCGGGCGACGGCCGCGCCGCCCTCGACCTCGTCGCACGCCACCAACCCGATGTCGCCCTGGTCGACCTGCGCATGCCCGTACTGGACGGCGTGGCCACGACCACCGAGATCGTGGCGCGTTTCCCCCGCACCCGGGTGCTGATCCTGACCACGTACGACACGGACGCGGAGATCGAGCGTGCGGTGGAGGCCGGGGCGATCGGCTACCTCCTGAAGGACACCACCCGTGAGCAACTGGCCGACGCGATCCACGCGGCGGCCCGCGGGGAGACGGTGCTGGCGCCCCGGGTCGCCGAGCGCCTGGTCGCCAGGATGCGCCAGCCCGCCCACATCCCCCTCACGGCCCGCGAATCGGACGTGCTGAACGCGGTCGCGGACGGCCTCACCAACGCCGAGATCGGCCGCCGCCTCGTCATCGCCGAGGCCACGGTGAAGACGCATCTGCTCCGCCTGTTCGCCAAGCTCGACGTCAACGACCGGACGCGGGCGGTGGTGGTGGCGATGGAACGGGGGCTGCTGCACCGGCCGTAGGGCGTTCAGGAGCCGATGTCCACGACCCGGGCCCACGCGGGGGGTGAGTCCGGGACGTACTCGGGGCTGGACTCGTCGTAGGCGTGACTCGCGTACTGGCGCGGGAAGAGGCCGATCACCGTGCGGCACGGGGGCCGGGTGTCCGGCCAGGGGGTCTGGCCGTCGGTGAGGACCACGACGACGTCGGGGGACGGGCGGGTGCGCAGGGCGCGCGTGAAGCCGGCCCGCAGGTCCGTGCCGCCGCCGCCCGTGAGCGGGATGCCCTCCTCACGGCACAGGCGGCGGGCGAACCCGGCCGAGGCGTCACAGGGCACGACCGTGACCAGGTCGCGACGGCCGCCCACGGCCCGGGCGATCGCGGCGACCTCCAGGAGCGCGCTGCCCAGTTCGGCGTCGCTGACCGAGCCGGAGGTGTCGATGACGACCGACACGCGGGGCGGGCGGCGGCGCAGGCTGGGCAGCACCGTGCCGGGCAGGGCGGTGGAGCGCCGGGCGGGGCGGCCGTAGGTGTAGTCCTCGCCCGCGCCGGGGCCGGACGCCGCCGAGCGGACCGCCGCGCCCAGCAGCTCCCGCCAGGGCTGGGGCGGGTGGAAGGCCTCCTCGGCCCAGCGCCGCCAGCTCTTCGGGGCCCTGCCGGGGCGGCCGGTGATGCCTTGCGCGACCCGGAAGCGGACCGCGTCCCGCTCCTGCTCACTCAGGCCGTGCGCCCCGTCCGGGCCCAGCTCCCACTCCCGGTCCAGGCCGTCGGCGCCGCTGCCGCAGTCCAGCCAGGCCAGGTCCTGCATCCTCGGGCCCACGGCGAACTGCCGCAGGTACTCCTCCATCAACTCGCCCTCGGCCAAGCCGATGTCGCCCGGTTCGACGACGTCCTCGGGGCGGGCCAGGCCGTCGCCGTAGACGTCGTCGTTGATCTCGAAGTCCGCGGCGATGTTCATCCGCAGCCGCTCCCCCGGGCCGTGCAGACCCCGCTCCTTGGCGACCCGGTCGCTGCGCCCGTGGTGGTCGCGCAGCAGGTGCGACACCTCGTGCACCCACACGCCCGCCAGCTCCTCGACGGGCGTTCGGTCGACGAACCCCGGCGACACGTAGCACCGCCAGTACCGGTCGACGGCCATGGTGGGCACGCGCCGCGACTCGACGACATGCAGGGCGAAGAGGGCGGTCGCCAGGTAGGGGCGGACGCGGGCGGCGTGCAGCCGGGCCGTGAACAGCTTGTCCCGGTCGAGGGTCCCGGAGGCGGTCCCGGAGACCGTCTCGCGGACGGCCCCGGAGGCGGCCCCGGGGGTGATCTCGCGGACGACCCCGGGGGTGGTCTCGCGGGCGGTCCCGGGGGTGGCCCCGGGCACGGGCTCGCGCTCGGGGGCGGCGGTTCCGGGTCCGCCCGCCGTCACCGACCCGCCGTCGCCGCCCGCCTTAACCGACCCGCCGTCGCCGCAACCGCGACCGCCGCCGCTCGTCGTCACCCGCCCGCCCTCGCCCGAGTCGCGCCCACCGCTGTTCGTCTTCACCTTCACCGGCCCGCCTTCGCCGCAGCCGCGACCGCGGCCGTGGCCCGGTCCGCCCTCCTGGACAGGGTCACCACTCCGGCCAGGCGCTCGATCGTCGCCGGGACGTCCCAGTCGTCGCGGCGCAGGGCGGCGAGGGTGGTCGCGGGGACGACCACGACGTCCGGGGGGCCGGTCTCCAGGGCCTTGACCAGGAGCGCCCAGGCGGCGTCCCAGCGGGTCCGCTCCGGGCGGTTGCGTACCGCCGCCACGACCCCGTCCAGCGCGGCCTGCCGCAGATCCCCGCGTTCGGGCAGCACCGCACCGGCCGGGTCGGCCAGCAGCGTCTCGGGGTCCGGGAGGTCCATCCGGTCCAGACTCGCCAGCAGTTCGAGGCCGGGGCCGTCCCCGACCGTGCCCCTGACCAGCAGGGAGAGGACGTCACGGGAGGAGCCGGCCGCGGTCGCGAAGGCGATCAGATGCAGCGTCATCTCCCAGCTGCGCGGCGACGGCCAGGGCCCGCCCCGGCGCACCTCGCCGCTGGGCAGCCGGTGTGCGAGTGCGGGACGGGCGGCCAGCAGCCCGCACACCGCACGGCGGGCGAACTCCACGGCCTCCGGCAGCTTCCCCGGGTCGAGCCGGGGCAGGGTCGCCCGCGGCCAGATCCCGCCGAGGCCGCGGACGACGACGTCGGTGTCGTGCGTCCACTGCAGGTGGACGAAGCGGTTGGCGAGCGGCGGGCTCAGTTCCCAGCCGTCGGCGGCCGAGGAGCGCGGATTGGCGGCGGCCACGATCCGCACGCCCGGCGGCAGCCGCAGCGCGCCGATCCGCCGCTCCAGCACGAGCCGGAGCAGGGCGGCCTGCACGGCGGGCGGCGCGGTGGACAGTTCGTCGAGGAACAGCAGCCCCCGCCCGGCCCGCACCAGGCGTACGGCCCAGTCCGGCGGGGCCAGCGGCACGCCCTGCTCGGCCGGGTCGTCGCCGACGATCGGCAGCCCGGAGAAGTCGGACGGCTCGTGCACGCTGGCGATCACCGTGGTCAGGGGCAGGTCCAGGGCCGTGGCGAGCTGGGTCAGGGCCGCGGTCTTGCCGATGCCCGGCTCGCCCCACAGCAGCACGGGCAGGTCGGCGGCCACGGCCAGGGTGAGGGCTTCCAGTTGGGTGTCGGGGCGCGGTTCGGTCGTGGTGTCCCGCAGCAGGGCCAGCAGATCGCCGGCCACGTCGAGCTGGTCGGCGGTGCCGGGCAGGGGCGAGGTGTGAGTACGCATGTGTGATCACCAGTTGCCGGTGGTGGGCCGTCTCGGTGGTATGAAACGCAGTCGGGGGCACAGCGGTTGACCCCGGTCGGGTCGGGTCGGACCGGGGCCGCGTCACATGTGGCGTGGGTGCGGGCCGTCGTCGCGGGAGCGGCGGCGGTCCCAGGGGCGCAGGCTGCCGGGCGGGGGACCCTCGAGTCCCGCCCGGAACAGCCCGTGGGCGATGCGCCGCCGCGCGGCCGTCTCCAGCACGTCCCGCAGCGGGCCCTCGCGCAGCACCGCCTCGGGGCCGAGCAGCCGCTCGACCGCGGCGAGCGCCCCGGCGGTGTCGCCGTGGTGGAGGCGTTCGCGGACGCCGGGAAGGCACTCGGGCCGGCGGTGTGCGTCGTCGACGGCCCGCAGACAGGGCAGCGGCGGCCCGCCGAAGGCGGCGAGCAGTTCCTCCCGCCGGACCTCGGCCGGGTCGTGGTCGAGGGCGGCCAGGACACCGTCGACCAGGCCGATCCGGTGCCGGGCGCCCCGGCATTCCACCACCCGTGGATCACCCGCCCGCTCCGGCACCCGGGAGGTGCCGGAGCGCTGCGCCCCCAACGCCGAGGCGACGAGCGGATGCAGGCGCCCGGCGTCGATCGCACCGGCCCGCAGCAGTTCGAGGTCGGGCAGCACCCAGGTCGCCGCGTCGGGCAGCACGGGCAGCGAGGAGTCGGGGGCCCGCGCGTACGACAGGGCGGTCTGCTCGCCTTCGTCGGACATGTTCAGGACGACGCGGTGCCGTGCCCCGAGCCGTACGCCGACCCTGCCGTCGGACCGGCCCTCGGCCCGCAGCAGGATCGCGGCCTCGGCCGCCCACCGGTCGACGGCGCACCGCTTCCCGTCGGGCAGAGGCCCGGCAGGCAGGTGCCCGGCAAGCAGCGGTCCGGCGACTTCAGGGCCGGACCCGCCGTCGCCGGAACGTGCCCGCAGCTCACCTGCCCGGCGCGCGTCCCACAGGTGGCGGTGCAGGTCGAGCCGGAAGCGCCGGCTGGGCCGGGGGTGCGGATGCCGCCGGTCTCTCTCGTGCCTGCTGGAGGCGTCCCACAGGGCGAGGCTGATCCGCTGCCCGGCGTTCGCCCAGGCAGGCGGCGTCCGCGCCACGAGGTGCAGCGCCTCCGTGCCCGTGCCGTACCGGGCCAGGGTGAGGGTCAGGCCGGGCCGCAGCAGCCCGTCGGGGGCGATCCTGGGCATGTGCCAGCGCAGCAGGTCGGGCGCGAGGTGGCGGAGGTCGGCGCGGAGCAGGGCGGCGAACGCACTGCCGTGGCGCCGCGCGAGGAGACGGGGCCGGAGGTCGACGTCGATGTTCGCGGCGGCGCAGGCACCGGCCCAGTCGCCGGCACGGCGGCGCGCTGTCGCGGTCTCGATCATGGAGGGCGGCACGGCGAACTCGCGCACGCGCGGCCAGAAGGAAAGCGGGAAGTCCCCGTTCGCGAGGTCGGTGAGCATCAGCACTCACCTTGCGCGGACGGGTCCCCCAATCTGTTCATGGAGTGAGTCGTCATCGCGTCGGATGCTAGCGGCCCCGACTCCCGTGCGCAGCCGAGTTTTTCGGAGCCACCGCGACGACTTTGCCATCTCTTTACAACCCGACCTGCCGCCGCCTCGTCTCTCCGCACGATCTGTCCCCAGCCCGCCGACCGTCGGGCGGACGACGAAGGAGTGCGATTCCATGCGCCGAACTGTCCTCAGCGCCCTGGCCCTCGCGGGCACCGCCGTACTGCTGGGCACGGGGCCCGCGTTCGCGGACGGGGCGACGACCCCGAGCCCCGTCCCGTCGGCCGCCTCGCCCACCACCCAGCCCAAGGAGAGCGCCGAACCGACCCGGGCGGCCGAACCGACCCGGACGCCCGAGCCGACCCGGGCGCCGGCCGAGGGCGAGCCCACCCGGGCGCCCGCCGACGGCCAGGTCTCCGTCCGGCCGAGCGGCGCGCCCGACACCGGTGTGACGGCGTCCCAGGACTCGGGGGCGGGCGGCACGGCCATCGGCGCGGGCGCCGCCGCGGTGCTCGCCCTGGGCGGCGGCACCGTCTTCGTCGTGCGCCGCCGCCGGGCGACCGGGGCGTGAGCCCGTTCTCCAGGCGCGCGTTCGCGGCCGGGGCGCTGGCGTCCCTGCTGACGGCGTGCGGCGGCCAAGGAACCACCGGCCCCGAAGCCACCGGCCACGGAACCACCGGCCCCGACACCGCCGGTCACGGCACTGCCGGTCACGACGCCGCCGCGCGCCGGCCGAGCGCCACCGCTCGGCCGGCGCCGTCCGACAGGGCGCACCCCCTGGCCCGTTCGGTCCCGGTCCGGCTCCTGATCCCGGCGATCGGCGTCGACACCCCGGTCATCCGGCTCGGCCTGGCGGCCGACGGCACGGTGCGGGTGCCGCCGGTCACGGACCACGACCGGGCGGGCTGGTACCGGCACTCGCCGACCCCCGGCCAGACCGGCCCGTCGGTGCTCCTCGGCCATGTCACGGTCGGCCCGTACGGTGACGGCGTCTTCCGTCACCTCGCCCGGCTGCACCGGGGCGACCGGATCGAGGCGCGCCTGGAGAACGGCACGACGGCCCAGTTCGCCGTCACGGCCATACGGACCGTCCCGAAAACCGACTTCCCGGCGGACGACGTCTACGGGAACGTGGACCGCCCCGAGCTGCGGCTGATCACGTGCGGCGGGGCGCGGACCGGAGACGGCTACGCGGACAACGTGATCGTGTTCGCGGCGTTGAGCGGCGCGAACTCCCCCACCTCTGGAGAGCGTTGAAACGGTCCCGCGAGAAGGCAGCGTCCGAGCTGTTCGCCGCCCTCTACCCGCGCCTCGCCGGCTGGTGCCGCCGGCTCGTCGACGACGACGGAACGGCCCACGAGATCGCCTCGGAGGCGTTCACCCGGCTCTGGGCCCGCTGGACGTCCGTGGCGGAACCGCGCGGGTTCCTCTACGTCACCGCGGCCAACCTGGTCCGGGACCACTGGCGCAAGCTGGAGCGCGAGCGCCGGGCCCTGCACCGTGTCACCTCGGAAGCCGCCGTGCGCCCGCCCGAGGAGCAGACCGACCCGTCCGTGCGGCTGCTCGTACAGTCGCTGCCGGAACGACTGCGCGTCCCGATCCTCCTCCACTACTACGCTGACATGCCGATCCGGGAGGTGTCCGCGCTGACCGGGCGCAAGGAAGGCACCGTCAAGGCCGATCTGCACGCGGCCCGGGAACTGCTCCGCGTCCACCTGAGGAGAAGCCTTGACCACACGTCTTGACGGCGATCCGGGCGACCCGGAGTACGCCCCCGACGACCCGCTCGCCGTGATCCTGCGCCCCTCCTCCCCCGACTACCTGGGTGCCCCCGCCGGCCAGTACGAGACGATCCGCCGCCGTGCGGCCCGTCGCCGCCTGCTGCGCGGCGCGGCCGGGGCGGGCCTGTGCTGCGTCGCGGCGGCCCTCATCGCGCTCCCCCTGCGCCACACCGCGGCCGAGCACCCCCCGACCCCGACGATCCCGATGGCCCCGCCCACCACGAGGCCGGCGCCCAGCACGGACGCGGCGCCCCCCACCCCCGTGCCGTCCCCGTCCGCTTCCCGCTCCCGGCCCTCGTCCCCGGGCACCGGCGGCCCCCGCACGACCAGGCCCGGCACGGCCGCCCCCGAGGAGGCGACCGGCCGGACGGAGGCGTCCCGGGCCCCGTCGGCCACCCCCACCTCGATCCGCCCCGTCCCGTCGGCGGCGCGGTCGGGCACGGGCCGGGAGGCGGTGCGGGAGAGCCGCTGACCGGCACCGGCACGGTGCCGGGTCAGTCACCCGGCCGCTGCCGCCGCATCCGCTCCGCCACCTCGCCCGCTTCGGTCTCCCACCAGGGCCGGACCAGTTCGGCAGGCCCCTCCGTGGCGGCCGCGGACACGAGTTCGCTGTCGAGACGCCGGTCCAGTACGGCCGTCCGGGCGCGCTCGGCCCGCACCCACTGGGCGAGGACCGCCAGCAGGAAGGGGACCGCGACCAGTTCGGCGATGCCCAGCATGGCGCCGCCGCCGAGCTGCTGGTCGTGGAGCACGTCGGGGGACCAGGGCGGTGCGTGGTGCAGGTACCAGGCGCCCGCGATCAGGGTGCCGTGCGTCATGACCACCAGTCCCGGGACCGCGTCGACGACCCCGTCCAGGAAGACCAGGGCCGCCCGGACCGGGTGGGTGCACCAGGCGGGCAGGGCCTGCTCGCGGGAGAGCACCGGCAGGACGAACAGGCAGCCGGCCGCCAGCAGATGGAGATACATCAGCTCGTGCAGCCAGCCCACACGCAGCGCGGTGGCGAAGTACGGCGTGAAGTAGAGGGTCAGTTCGGTGGTCAGCACCAGCGCCGTGCTGACGAGGGGGAACGTCAGCAGCCTGACCGGCCTGCCGGTCAGCACCCGCCGCAGCCGGGCCGCACCGCGCTCCGGCAGCGCCTCCACCGCGAGCCGCAGCGGGTCGCCCAGGGCCAGACCCAGTGGCGCGAGCAGGTCCAGGCCGACGTTCTGCACGGCGGCCGGCCAGAACAGTTCACGGTCGTACACGGCCAGACCGGACATCGTGGCCACGACGATCGCGCCCAGACCGAGCAGCACGAACGCGGCGGACCGCGCGGGCGGCCAGGCTCCGCCCCGCCCTCGCACCCGGACGACACCCCAGCCGTAGAGCCCGCCCAGCACGGCGACGAGCAGCAAAGCGGGCACGTCCGGCTGCCACGATCCCAGCAGCCGTCCGGTGGTCGCTTCCGGCAGGTACACAGCCGACAGTTCGCTCACGAGCGGACGATAACCGCCGAAGTTCAGGGGGCCGGCGGCAGGGGTGGGCAGGGCGCACCACGGCTCGTCATGACGTTCGGCGGCCCCGGGTAGCCTGGCCGCATGGCACTTGCATGCAACGCTCTGCCGCACTGCTTCCTCTGACGCCGCGGTGAGGACGGCGACGTGGATCGGTCACGTCGCGTCCTCCGCGTGCCCGCCCCCCTGCCGCCGGTCCACGGTGGCCGGCCGGCGTGCGCCGACGCCCCACCGTCCGCCGCCCGCACGCGATGGGCCGCCCCGCCGCGGCCACCGCGTTCCGAGGAGCATGCCTTGCCTTCCGATCGTCTTCTGTCCGTCCTGACCTGCCCGCTGTGCCCGGCCGCCCTCGAACACACCGCCGGTGCCCTGCGGTGCGCGGGCCGGCACACCTTCGACATCGCCCGCCAGGGATACGTCAGCCTGCTGACCGGCCACCGGCGGGCCCCGAGCGCCGACTCTTCCGCCATGGTCCGCAGCCGCGCCGCGTTCCTGGGCGCCGGGCACTACGGACCGCTCGCCCGCACCCTCGCACGCCTGGCCTCGGAAGCGGCCCCGCCCGACGCCACCGTGCTGGACGCCGGGGCGGGCACCGGCCACTACCTCGCCGCGGTCCTGGACGCCCTGCCCCGGGCGCTGGGTCTGGGGCTGGACAGCTCCGTTCCCGCCCTGCGCGCCGCGGCCCGCGCGCACGCCCGTGCCGAGGCCGCCTGCTGGGACGTGTGGCAGCCGTGGCCCGTGCGCACCGGCACCGCCGACCTCGTGCTCAACGTCTTCGCGCCCCGCAACGGGCCCGAGTTCCACCGCGTCCTGGGCCCGGACGGAGCGCTGCTCGTGGTCACGCCCACCGGCCGGCATCTGCGTGAACTGCACGAGCCGGTCGGGTTGCTGGCGGTCGACCCGCGGAAGGAGGAGCGCCTGCGCCGGTCCCTGGACGCCCGCTTCCGGCTCGATCGCACCGAGCCGCTGGAGTACGCCATGAGCCTCACGGCCGAGGACGTCACCGGCCTGGTGGGCATGAGTCCGACGGCGCATCACCTCACCGCAGCTCGACTGGACGACCGCATCGACCGGTTGGGGGCGCCGGTGTCGGTGACGGCCTCGTTCGCCGTGTCGGTGTTCCGGCCGCTGCGGGCCGGTCAGTAGCCCTTGGCGGCGATGTGCTCCTGCTGTGCCGTCGTGAGCGTGTGGACCATGAGGGCCGCCGCCCCGGCCGCGGCCACGATCACCAGGTCGGCGGCGAGCAGGGGCGCGACGCCGTGGTAGGCACGGGCGATGACCTCGTCCGTGTCGTCGGCGTAGACGATCCCCACGCCGCCGGCCAGACCGGCCAGCCACAGGCCCCACCACCAGTTGACGACGGCGGGCAGCCGCCGCTCGGGGAAGACCGAGCGGTGGACGTCCGCGACGACGCCCCGGGGTATCCACAGGTTGGCCACGGGCACGATCCAGCCCAGCCAGAGCCAGCCGTAGCCGTAGCGGGGGGCCTCACCCGAGAGGGCCTTGGCGTTGTCGCGCACCCGGTCCAGCCAGGAAAGGAACACGATCGCGCAGACGACCGTGACGGCGCCGCCCGCCGAGGCGACCAGGTGGTAGGAGTCCTCCAGGGCGTTCAGCGGACGGTGCACCCCGCCGCCCTGGTCGGGCGGGCCGGACGCCGGCTCGCCCGCGACGGCGAGCCGGATGTGCCACACCGCCCGGACCGTCCAGGCGGCTCCGGCGAGGGCGAGGGCCACGACGGCGCAGCGGGCCGCTCCCCGGGCGGGGCGCAGGCCGGACGGAGCGTCGGCGGGGGAGGACTTCTGTTCGATCACCCCGTCATCCTGCCGCACGCAGCTCCGCGGCCCGGCCCTCCTCGTCGAACCGCACCTGAAGGACGTGGTCGACGGCGTCCCGGTCGAGTGGGCCGAAGACGTGCGGGAACAGGACGTCACCGGAGACGCCGGGCGGCGGGGCGGGGGCCGCCGCCTCCCACTCGACCCGGGCGGTGAGCCGCGCCTCGTCGAGCGCGAGCACCAGCAGGGGTCCGGGCGCGTCCCGGTAGAAGGCGTTGACGACGGCCAGCGTGGTCGCCTCGTCCGGGGAGCAGTGCACGAAGCCCTCCTCGGCGAGGGACGCCGGCACGTACGTCCGGCCGGTGGCGGTGGTCCAGACGGTGCGCGGTACGACGTGATAGATCATGGCCCCGTTATAGACGGCGACGGCGGCCCCGGGAGCCCCAGGGCCGCGACGGTCCGCCGGGTCGCCTCGGCGATCACTGCTATGTCGTTGGTTCCCGGCGCGGGGGCGGGGCGGGAAGTGCCCCTGACCGCGGCGGCAGGCGGGGGCGGGCTCCCGTCACGGCGACCGGAGCCCCCCGCTCACCGATCAGAGCTGGAACTCGGCCGGGGACACCCCCAGGGCCGCGCAGGCCTCGCGCAGGACCATCTGCTCGGCCTGGGAGAAGTCGCCGTCGGACCCGGCGATGACGATGCCCGTCTGAATCACGGCCCTGGCCTCGGTGGGCTTCTTGGCGGCCTTGGCGATCTCCTGCATCGCCTCCGACTTCCCGAGCTGGAAGTTGGCGGTCAGCTGGTCCACGTGCTTGTTGAACCGCTGCCGGAGCTGCTCGGGCGGGAAGTTCTGCAGCACGTCGTTGCTGAGGATCATGGACTCGACCTGCTGGCGCTCGGCCGGGTCCACGCGTCCGTCGGCCGCCGCGACCAGGGCGCACATCGCCATGCTCGCGTCCCGGTACGCGCCGCTCTTCAACTCGTTCTTCAGCGAACCGAGCTGTGTCTTCAGCAGGCCGACCAACTGGGCCTTGCCGCCACCGCCGGGCCTCGTCCCACCGCTGTGCCCACCGGTCGTCGCACCCCGCGCCCCCTGACCCTGCTGGAGGGCCTTGGCCTGGTCCTTGAGCCGGTCCCACACTGCCATTGACGTCACCTCGGTACTAGTCGGCATCACCTGGCGCACCCGCTCACGCGCGCACACCCGTCCAACGCCCGGCCCACGGGCAAAGGTTCCGCAAAACGAAAGGCGACGGTGCGGTGGCGTACGCGTCAGAGGGAAGGCCGGGTCCGGCTCCCGAGCGGCACACGCGGGGACGCGACGGCCGGACCCGGCCTCTGGCCGCAATCTGCCACTCCGCTCCCCGCTCCGCCTCCTGGGAGGGCCGAAGGAGGGCGGGCAGGGCGGGCCTGTGATGATGAGCGCATCGACCGTCGCCACGCTCGCGGTGCTGGCCCTTGCCGCGCTCCACGCCTACATCCTGGTGCTGGAAATGTTCCTGTGGACCACGCCGAGGGCCCGGGCGGCCTTCGGCACCAGTGCCGAGTTCGCCGAGGGGACGAAGGCCCTGGCGGCCAACCAGGGCCTCTACAACGGCTTCCTCGCCGCCGGTCTGGCGTGGGGCGCGGTGGCGTCCGACCCGGTGGGCTTCCAGGTCTCGGTGTTCTTCCTGGTGTGCGTGGCGGTCGCGGGGCTCTACGGCGCCGCCACCTCCAGCAGGAAGATCCTCTTCGTGCAGACCGTCCCGGCGCTGGCCACCCTGGCGCTGGTGCTGCTGGCGCACTGAGCGGCGGGGCGGGGCGTCACGCGCCCTGGGTGACGGCCCGCTCCATGAGCCGGCCGGCCTCGGCCTCCGCCGTCGCGGGCGGCACCACCAGCAGGTCGTAGCGGCCCCGGCCGGGCGCGAGCAGGCAGACCGTGTGCGGTGCGGAGGGCGAGTCGTTGTGACCGACGTGCACCGTCTGCCCGGCGACGACCATCTGCGCCGGGCAGTGCGGCCAGGTGCCCCCGTGGACCAGGACGCTGCTGATGCGCCCCCAGGCGCGCGGCAGCACGCCCAGCAGCCCGGTCAGCTCCTCGGCCAGGTCGTCCGACCGGGGCCACCACGCGCCGTCGATACGGCGTGGCGTGCGGCCGTAGGGTGTCGGCCCGGCGAGCCGTAGCCGGACTTCTCGCGGTGCGGGGAGCGGTGGCGGCGACGAGGAGGCGGAGGTCATCAGGGGGCTCCTGCTGGGGCCGGGGGCGGCCGGGAGACCGGTGCGGCCAGTGGTTGCGGCACGCCCTCCGTTCCCCCACCGTACCCCGCCAGGTGGCAGGACATTCCGGGCGCTTTATCTCATTCCGTCGGTGATACTTGGGGCATGAATACGGCTACGTATGCAGAACTGGCGGCCTCGTCAGATCACGCGGTCGCCGTGACCATCGCCTTCGTCGGCGGGCTGATCGTGGCCTGTGCGCTGATCTGGGCCGTGCGGGTCGGGATGCAGGTCATGGACAAGGACACCCATCACCCCGCTCCCGAGGAGCAACCGCACATCCCGGAGGGCGGGCCGGTCCGCGAGACGAGGGAGATGCGGGAGCCCGACGACGTGCCGGTCGTGGCACGCGACGGTCAGCGGATCATGCCGCATGAGCTCCACCGTGCGAGCACCAGGACCGGCAAGGACCAGAAACCGCGCCGCTGGTCGCCCGGATCCAGCGGATCGTTCGGCGGCGGCGGGCTCGGACGCACATGACGCCGCGAGGCCCGGGAGCCGACGGGCCCCGGGGAGGCGGCACGTCCGCCCGCCACCGCAGGCGCTGGGCGACGGGCGGAGCGGCCCTGGCGCTGGGCCTCGCCGCCGCGGTCACCGGCTGCGGCGGCGACTACAGCCCTTCGGACACCGCGAGCAAGGCGGAGTCCGCCGTGGGGTCGATCGCCTCGGAGGCCTCCGAGGCGGTGGAGTCCGCCACGGCCGAGGCACAGCGGCGGCTCGACGACATCCAGGACGGCGTCGACGTCAAGGCCGACGTGAAGACCGGCCCGCCCGTCACCGGGTCCGACGGCCGGGTCCGCGCGGAGGTCACCGCCCGCAACACCGACGACTCGACCCGCTCCTTCGCCGTCCAGGTCGACTTCCGCGACGGCGGCGGACAGCTGGTCGACACGGTCATCGTCACGGTGGACCACGTGCAGGCCGGCCACTCCGCCACGGCCACCGCCCGCAGCACCCACGACCTGTCCGGTGAGATCCGGACCGAGGTCGCCCGGGCGGTCCGCTACTGAGCCTTACCGGCCGGGGCGACCACGATGTCCATCTGCTCGCTTATCGCACTCACCCCGTTCAGAGCGGCGACCGCCTGCAGCCGGTTGGCACCGGCAGGCAGGCCCGGACCCGGAGTGCACGCCCAGGTGCCGTCGGGGGCCGCCGTCGTCGAGCAGGCCTCCCGGTCGTCCTTGTCACGGACGGTGACCCGGGCGCCCGGGTGAGCGGTGCCGGAGATCTTCGGCCGGGGGGACAGCGGTACGCCGGACAGCGGACGGGTCAGGACCGGCCCGGCCAGGCCCACGGTCACGGCACACCGCCCGACGGCCAACGGCACGCCCCGTGCGTCGGTGAACCGCAGGGAGCAGTCCCGCAGCCGGGTGCCCGGAACGGCATCCGCGGGCACGGCCAGCACGAAGGGGAAGACCCGGTCCCGTCCGGCCGCGGCGCCGGTCACGGTGTACGTGGCGCTGCGCCCGCCGGCGGCGACCGAGCCGCGGTAACCGGGGGCGTCGAGCGGCGTGCCGGTCACCCGCGTGTCCCGGGGCGCGGTCAGCGTCAGCACCGCCCCCTGGGAGACCTCCCCGACGCCCATGACCTCGACGATGCCCTGACGCCCGGGTGCGATGGTCGCGGCACCCCACAGCCCGCCGTCCCGGGCCGCCGCGGGCACGGCGGGACACACGAGCGCTCCCGCGACCAGGGCCCCCGCCACGGCTGCTGTCCTGCTGTACCTGTTCATCGCGGGCGGGACTCCCTGTCCGGACACGGTCGGTGGCACGATCCTCCCCGGCACCCCCCGCACACGGCACGCCCGACTGGGCCACGCGAGTGGGTCCCGCGCACCGAAGGGGCGCGGGAAACCGCGCGACCGGCCACGACAACCGCGTCACGACCCCAGGGGCGCGGGGAACCGCGCGATCAGCCACAACGACCGCGTCAGGAACACACCACCCCGCCACACCCAGGAGCGCGGGAAACCGCGCGATCAGCCACCGGGGCGCCGCAGACGCACGGCGCCCCGGCCCGAAACGGCCCGGCCGGCGGTGCGACTCACCGCCCGAGCCACGCCGTCGTGTCCGGCCCGAGCCGGCCGCCCTCCAGCGGCGCGCTGCTCAGCAGTACCTCACCCGCCGGCATCTCGACCGCCGCCCCGGAGAGGTTCGTGACGCAGCGCCACCCCTCGCCGCGGTCGAACCGGAGCACGCCCTGCGGGGTGTCGTCCGCCCAGGTCAGCTCCTCACCGTCGAGGAGCTTGCGGCGCAGCCGGAGGGCCGTGCGGTACAGCTCCAGGGTGGAGCCCTCGACCCCGTCCTGGGCCTCGACGGCGTAGGCGGCGAAGCCGGGCGGCTGCGGCAGCCACGCACCGCCGGGCCCGAAGCCGTACGAGGGTCCGGTCGTCGTCCACGGCAGCGGCACCCGGCAGCCGTCTCGGCCCTTGCGGACGTGGCCCGTCTGCTCCCAGATGGGGTCCTGGAGCACCTCGGTGGGCAGGTCGGCGACCTCGGGCAGGCCCAGTTCCTCCCCCTGGTAGACGTACGCCGAGCCGGGCAGCGCCAGCATCAGCAGCGTGGCCGCCCGGGCCCGGCGCAGCCCGGCCGCCTCGTCGACGGCCGGGGCGCGGCCGCCGGCCAGGAGCCAGGCGTTGAGGTCGGTGCCGGGCGGCAGCGTCAGACGGGAGGCGTGCCGGATGACGTCGTGGTTGGACAGCACCCAGGTGGCCGAGGCGCCCGCCGCCCGGGCGGTGGCGAGCGAGTCGGTGATGACCTGCCTCAGCTCCTGCGCGTCCCATCCGGCCTGCAGGTACTCGAAGTTGAAGGCCTGTCCCAGCTCGTCCGGGCGGGCGTACAGCGCGCGCCGGGCGCCGGGCACCCACGCCTCGGCGACGGCCATGCGGGGCGGTCGGTAGGCGTCGAGGATCTTGCGCCAGTCGCGGTAGATCTCGTGCACGTCGTCGCGGTCGTAGAAGGGGTGCGTGCCGGGCGCCATCGCGGTGAGCCCCTCCTCGCGGCTCAGCTCGGGCCGGCCGAGGTCGCGCAGCGGTTCGCTCAGGTCCTTGACGAGGGCGTGGGCGACGTCGACGCGGAATCCGTCGACCCCGCGGTCCGACCAGAAGCGCAGGGTGGTGCGGTGATCGGCGCGGACCTCCTGGTTCTCCCAGTTGAGGTCGGGCTGCTCGGGGGCGAACAGGTGCAGGTACCACTGGCCGTCGGGCACCCGCTTCCACGCGCTGCCGCCGAAGACGGACTGCCAGTCGGTGGGCGGGAGTTCGCCGCGCTCGCCGCGGCCGTCCCGGAAGACGTAGCGGTCGCGGGCGGCCGAGCCGGGCCCCGCGTCCAGGGCCTCCTGGAACCACACGTGCCGGTGTGAGGAGTGGTTGGGCACGATGTCGACGATGACCTTCAGGCCGAGGCGGTGGGCCTCGGCGACCAGGGCGTCGAAGTCGTCGAGGGTGCCCAGGCGCGGGTCGACGTCCCGGGGGTCGGCGACGTCGTAGCCGCCGTCGGCGAGCTCGGACGGGTAGAAGGGGCTCAGCCACAGGGCGTCCACGCCCAGGGCCGCGAGGTGACCGAGGCGGCGGGTGATGCCGCGCAGATCACCGAGTCCGTCGCCGTCGGCGTCGGCGAAGCTGCGGGGATAGATCTGGTAGACGACGGCCTGGCGCCACCAGTCGGGGTCCCGGGACGACAGGTCGAGGGTCGAGCGATCGGTCACGCTGTCTCCTTCGCAGGGCATACGGGCGACTGCATTGAATCTGTCCAGAATGCCGGAAAAAAGAAACATCGCCTTGATCGGAGCGATCCATTCCTGCTGTGGCGAAAGTGTGATGGCGGCGCAACTTCCTTTGCAAAATCGCAGGTTGACAGTGTGCTGCGACGCCGCCACCATGGGGCCACTGAGGCACATGTGACCAATGAGCCCAGTGCTTCTCAGACCACTCACTCCCCGGTGCGGCCCGGCAGCCGCGTGTCGCGCGCTGCCCGCATGCCGTCGCCCGGGTTCGGCACACGCCAAGAAATGGGATACGCATGTCCATAGCGAGACGTGTCACCGCGCGACGCCTGCTGGGGACGGGCGCCGCCGCCCTCGCCCTCTGCGCCGCCACCGCCACGACCGCGTTCGCGCACGGCGCGCCCGGCGGAGACGGCTGGTCGTCCGGCGGCAGCTACAAGCCCGGTACGGGCGCGGGCACGGAGACCGGGACCGATCGCTGCCAGTTCTCGCTCGACGGCACCAACTTCTACGACTCGGTCAAGGTCGACGACCAGAACCTGAAGCCGACCGACGACGGCAAGGTCCACATCACGGTCCGCGCCGCCGGTGACGCGGCCACCTGCACGGCCTCCCTCGCCTCCTACCTCGCCCACGGCGCGACGTTCGCGACCTCCGGCGAGCAGGTGTTCGTCGACTTCGACTCGGTGACGGTCAAGCAGGGCGGCACCGACTCGCTCGACATCGCCATCCCGGACAAGGGCTGCTTCGGGCAGATCGACCTC
The DNA here is from genome assembly GCF_040302345.1 of Streptomyces sp. NPDC126510. Taxonomy (NCBI): domain Bacteria; kingdom Bacillati; phylum Actinomycetota; class Actinomycetes; order Kitasatosporales; family Streptomycetaceae; genus Streptomyces; species Streptomyces sp. NPDC126510. Next base: position 232,014 of record NZ_JBEORR010000005.1, read on the forward strand.
TACCGGGGCGCGGTGAAGTTCGACGGCAAGCTCGACGCGAAGGACGGCTTCGAGCACGGCGAGCTGCCCAAGGGTCCGGACCGCCCGGTCATCAAGGACAAGCTGATCGCGGCCTGGAACGGCGGCACGAAGGACTGCACCACCACCCCGCCGCCGTCGGAGGAGCCGCCTGCCTCCACGCCGCCCGCGAGCCCGTCCGAGCCGGCCGAGTCGACCACGCCTCCGGCCTCCCCGTCCGAGCCGGCCGAGTCCTCGCCGCCGCCGTCCTCCGGTACGGACACGCCCACCCCGAGCGCCTCCGAGTCGACGCCCGTGGCGCCCAAGCCGAACGGCGGTGGCGGCGACCTCGCCGAGACCGGCGCCGACAGCAGCACCGGCCCGATCGCCCTCGGTGCGGCGGCCCTGCTGGCGGGCGGCGCGGCCCTCGTCGTCGTAACCCGCCGCCGCGCGGCCAAGCGCGGCGCGTAGCACGGCAGACCCCCGCGGACGCCCGGGGTGCCGTCGTCCGGCGGCGACGGCACCCCGGGCGTCGCCATGCCCCGGGCGTTCTCACGCCCGGGGCGTTCTCACGCCTCGACGGTCGACAGGTACAGCTTCACGTAGCGCTCCACGTCCACGTCCAACCCGACGTCGACCAGCGGCTGTTCGCGCGTTCCCTCGTGGAGTTCCGACTCGCCCGGCCGGGGCCGGCGGTCCACGATCGTCATGCCGCGCGTCGGTCCGGGCGCGAGGGACACCTCCACCGGGAGGCGGCGGGTCGTCAGGCCCTGCGGGTCGGCGACCGCGCACACCGCCCCCGCGTCCCCGAGACCGCCGGCCGTCTCCGAGGGGTCGTCGGGACGGCTGTCCGGATGAGCCGGCCGGTGGGCGAGCAGCTGTCCGGCCAGCCGCGCCCCGGGCTCGCCGCTCACGCACAGCCTCCGCACATCCGCCGCCGGCACCACGACCCGCGTGAACACGTCCAGCCCGTACATCGTGATCGGCACCCCGGCCGTGAGCAGGATCGCGGCCGCCTCCGGGTCGTGCCAGACGTTGAACTCGGCGACGGGGGTGGCGTTGCCGACGGCCGCCGCGCCGCCCATGAAGACGATCCGCTCGATGCCCCGGACCACCTCCGGATGCGTGCGCAGCAGCAGCGCGATGTTGGTGAGGGGAGCCGTGGGGATGAGGGTGACCGGGCGTGGGGAGGCGAGGATCTCGCGCCGCAGCAGTGTCACCGCGTCGACATCGGCGGGCCGGCGGGCCGGTTCCGGCAGACCCAGGTCGCCCATGCCGTCGTGCCCGTGCACGTGCTGGGCCGAGCGGGGAGCCTCGATCAGCGGCCGTTCGGCGCCCCGGGCGACGGGGATGTCGGGGGCGCCGGCCTGTTCCAGCACGGTCAGGGTGTTGCGTACGACGCCGTCCACGTCCGTGTTCCCGGCCACGCAGGTGATCGCCCGCACGTCGAGCGCGGGGTGCCGTACGGCGAACAGCAGGGCGAGGGCGTCGTCGACGCCGGTGTCGCAGTCGATGATCACCGGGATGCGCTGACCGTCCGTCACGGCGGGACTCCTTCCAGTGGCTTGGGCGGGCAAGCCCCGTGGCAACGACCCTACGGCCTGGGCGGCGGCCCGTTCCTGGGCTCCCGCCGTACCCGCGTCAGGAGCGGCGTACCGCCGTGACATCGAACTCCAGCGTCACCTTCCGGCCGACCAGCCCGCGGGCCCCGCGTACGCCCCAGTCGTGGCGGTCGACGACCGTCCGGCCCGTGAAGGCGGCCCGGAAGGTGCCCTGCTGGTCGTGGCCGGCCCCGGTCAGTCCGAAGTCCACGGTGACCTGCCCGGTCACGCCGCGCACGGTCAGGTCGCCGGTGACCTCGAAGCCGGCCGGGCCGGTCTGCCGCACGCGGGTCGAGGTGAAGGTGAGGGCGGGGTGGGCGTCCGCGTCCAGGAAGTCACCGCTGCGCAGATGGTCGTCGCGCTTGGTGTTGCGGGTCTGGACGCTCGCCGCACGGATCGTGAGCCGGACCGCGGACCGCGACGGGCTGCCCCCGTCCAGCCGCGCGCTGCCCTCGAACACCTCGAAGCGTCCGCGCACCCTGCCCACCATCGCTGCCCGGGCCGTGAAGCCGATGCGTGTGCGGGCGGGGTCGAGGACGTAGTCGCCGGTCAGTTCGCCGAGTGCGGTCGCAGTGGTCATGGTCGCTCCTGAAGAGAACGGGGGCGTGGCCCCCAGGCGTCGGTCTCGGCTGTACGACGGCACAGCCCCGCGGAATGTGAGGTGCTTCGGCCTCACGTTCCGGAGCGCTGTCTCGTCGGAGGGGTGAGGACACCTGCGACCGAGGGACACACCATGAGCCTCCCGTCCGAACCGGCCGACGACCTGGACGCGATCACGCGTGAACGGCGGCATCTGATCAACCTCGCCTACCGGCTGCTCGGCTCGCTCGCCGAGGCCGAGGACGTCGTGCAGGAGACCTACGCCCGCTGGTACGCCCTGCCCCCGGAGCAGCGGGAGGCCGTCGCGTCCCCCGGCGGCTGGCTGACGACCGTCGCCGGGAGGATCTGCCTGGACCTGCTCGGCTCGGCCCGGGTCCGGCGGGAGCGGTACGTGGGTCAGTGGATCCCGGAGCCGCTGCCCGGCCGTACGGAGTGGGTCGGCGGCGGCTCCCCGGCCGACCCCGCCGACCGCGTCACCCTCGACGAGTCGGTCACCATGGCCTTCCTCGTGGTGCTGGAGTCGATGACCCCCGCCGAACGCGTCGCGTTCGTCCTGCACGACGTGTTCCGCTACCCCTTCGCCGAGGTGGCCGGGATCGTCGGCCGCACTCCGGCCGCCTGCCGCCAGCTGGCCTCGTCGGCCCGCCGCCGCGTCCGCGCGCAGCGGCCTCCCACGACACCGGCGGCGGGCCGCGCGGACGTCGTCAGGGCGTTCCGGCGGGCGTGGGAGGACCAGGACATCGACGGCCTCCTCGACGTGCTGGCTCCCGACGCGACGGCGACCGGTGACGGTGGCGGACTCGTGCCGGCCGCCCTCCATCCGGTCGAGGGCGCCGAGCCGGTCGCCCGCTTCTTCGCCGAACGCGCCCGCGCGGTACCCGGCATCACGCTCCTGGAGTGCCCGGTCAACGGCCGGCCCGGCCTCGTGGCCCGGATGGACGGCGTCACCGTGTCGGTGCTGGCCTTCGACATCGCGGGCGACCGGATCCAGCACGTCTGGGCCGTGCTGAACCCCCACAAGCTCCGGCCCTGGAAGGCGGACTGACCCGCCAAAACGGCCACTCGAACGGACGCGCCGATGATTGCGGACCCGTCGGCCGGTCGTTACCGGCAGCAGACGACGAAGGAGTCCCGCCATGCCCGCACAGCAGCCGACGACCGAGCTCGACGCCCGCTACAGCTCCGCGCTCAATCCCCGCCCGGGTGCCTCGGAGGTCACCGCCACCGAATGGGCCGAGGCGCAAAGCCGGTTGGAGGCCGCCGAGATCTTCTGGGTGTCCACGGTGCGGTCCGACGGCCGGCTGCACGTCACGCCCTGCATCGCCGCCTGGCACGAGGGGGTGCTGTACTTCTCCACCGGCCGCGAGGAGCAGAAGGCGAAGAACCTCGCGCACGACGCGCACTGCGCGCTGACCACCGGGGCGAACTCCCTCACCGACGGGCTCGACCTCGTGGTCGAGGGCACGGCCGAGCCGGTCGGCGACCGGGCGCTGCTGGAGGAGGTGATCACGGCGTACGAGACGAAGTACGGGCCGCACATCACCTCCCCCGAGGGCACGTTCCACGGCATCGGGGACGCGTTCCGCAGCGGCGACGCGGTGGTGTTCGCGCTGGCCCCGGACACGGCCTACGGCTTCGGCCGCGACAACGGGGTCTACAGCCACACGCGGTGGACGTTCTGAGACCGTCCTACGGCTGATCCCACAGCTCGGTGCCGCGCGCCGCGACCCGCTCGCCGATCCGCCGCAGCAACTCGGCGGCGGGGAGGGCGTCGAGCCGGCGGCCGTCGCGCAGCCGCGCCGCCACCAGATCGGCGGCGGCCTCCCGTCCGCCGATCACCGCCTGGTACGGCACCAGCCGGGCCGCGCGGATCCGGGCGGCCAGGGTGCCCTGCCCGGGACCGGCGACCTCGGCGCGCAGACCGAGCTCCCGGGCCCGTGTGGCCAGGGCGTCCGCGGCCCCGAACTGCTCGTCCCCGACCGGCAGGACGGCCAGTTGCACAGGCGCCAGCCACGGCGGGAAGGCCCCGCCGTGCTCCTCGACGAGGTGGGCGACCGCGCGCTCCACGCTGCCGATGACGCTGCGGTGCACCATGACCGGGCGGTGCTTCGCCCCGTCGGGGCCGATGTAGTGCAGGTCGAAGCGTTCGGGCTGGTGGAAGTCGATCTGCACGGTGGACAGGGTGGCTTCCCGGCCGGCCGGGTCGGCGATCTGCACGTCGATCTTGGGGCCGTAGAAGGCCGCCTCGCCCTCGGCCGCCTCGTACGGGATGCCGGAGCCGTCCAGGACCTCCCTCAGCAGGGCGGTGGCACGCCGCCACAGCTCCGGGTCGGCCACGTACTTGCGGCCTTCACCGGGCAGGGACAGCCGGTACCGGGACGCGCGGATGCCCAGGTCCGCGTAGGCGCGGCCGATCAGCTCCAGCGCGGCCCGGGCCTCCTGGACGGCCTGCTCCAGGGTGCAGAAGATGTGCGCGTCGTTGAGGGTGATGCCCCGCACCCGGGTCAGACCGCCGAGGACCCCGGACAGCTCCGAGCGGTACATGCCGCCCAACTCGGCCATGCGCAGCGGTAGTTCGCGGTAGCTGTGGGAGCGGGAGCGGTAGATCAGGGCGTGGTGGGGGCAGAGGCTGGGGCGCAGCAGGACCTGTTCGGCGCCCAGGTCCATCGGCGGGAACATGTCGTCGCCGTAGTGGTCCCAGTGCCCGGAGATCTCGTACAGCTCGCGTTTGCCGAGGACGGGCGAGTACACGTGCCGGTATCCGGCCCGGCGTTCCGCGTCGCGGACGTACTCCTCCAGGGTGTGCCGCACGATCGCACCGTCGGGCAGCCAGTACGGCAGCCCCGCGCCCATCAGCGGGTCGGTGTCGAACAGGTCCAGTTCACGGCCGAGCCGGCGGTGGTCGTGCATGGTGTGACTCCTCACGGCGGGGAGGCGAGCACCACACGGCGAAGCCCCGGGGCACTCGCCCCGGGGCTTCGGACATCTGGGTCAGCTGTCAGCGCGCCGGGACACTCTCCGGCGTCGTCGTGGCGGACGGATACGACTGGGCGCGCTGCATGGGCGTGACCGTAGCAAGGGTGTCGGGAGCGGACCACCTTTTTTCGAGCGGGTCGGACGCTGCCCCTGGCGATTCCGCCCCGGACCATGAGCGCGTCGATGTCCCGGGTGGTCCGCGAGGGCCTCCGGTGGCCCGGTCCGCTCACCCGGACGGCCCGTATCGCTGGTGGCCGGACGGTCGCGGTGGTGCCGTAGGAGCACGCACCCGATCTTGGAGAGCGGCCCCGCCCCGAGGCGCCTCCTCGAGCCCCCGCAGGAGGCACCCGATGACCCGCCCCTCGGCCACCCGTGCTCTCCTGACGTCCGCGCTGTCCGTGACCGCCCTGCTGGCCACGGCCGGCTGCTCCGTCCACGACGAGCCGCGGCCCCGGTGGTTCTCCGCCTCCGCGTCCGCGTCCGGCGCGTCCCCCGCCGTCGAGCAGCCGTCCGGTTCCGGAGCCGCCCTCACCGAGGCGCAGGCGCGGGCGGCGCTGGTCACCGAGGCCGATCTGGGGGAGCCGTGGACGCCGTCCCGGGGCGCGCGGACCTGGCGGGACGGTCTGCTCAAGGCGACCACGGAGGACGGGGACTGCCAGCGGCTGCTGGACGTCCTCTACACGGAGGAGCCCTTCGGCACCCCGAAGGGCCCGCAGGCGACGTCCGCGCTCGACGACGGCGACACCGACGCCCAGCTGCGTTACCGGGTTGCCGCCCATCCCCCGGCGGACGTGGACCGCACGCTGGACTGGATGAAGTCGCTGCCCGGCAGGTGCGGGGAGTTCACGGCCGCGACGGCCCGCGGCGTCGTGCAGGGCGTGGAGGTCCGCGCCCTGCCGCTGCCGCCGGTGGGGGACGCCCGGCAGGCCCTGCGGGTCATGCTGGCCGGCGAGACGGAGGAGGGGGAGCTGACCTACCTCACCATGGACCTCGCCGCCGTCCGCGTCGGCGAGGAGGCGATCACCCTCACCAACGCCGGCCTGGACGAGGTGTACGCGGAGGTCACGCAGCAGACCGCGCAGCTCGGGGCGCGGCGCCTGACCGAGATCAGGAAGCAGGGCCGAGCACAGATCTGACGCCGCGCTCCTTCGCGTTCATCGATCGAATCGCGTGCGGTGGGCGATCACGTCCCGCGCCACGTCCAGAGCCGTACGCCCGTGCGCGAAGGCGTCCGCCCGCAGCCGCGCGAGCGCGTCGTCCGCGCTCACGCCGAGCTGGGCCATGATCATGCCGACGGCCTGGTAGATCTCGTCGTGGTCGGTGGCCAGTCCGCTCAGCCAGTCCTCCCCGTCCTGCGTCCCGGGCTCGTCGCCGTGCGGCAGTGCCATCAGGGCCACGGTCATGACACCGGCCACGACCCGGGCCGTGTGCAGCTGGCGGTCGGTGAGCCCGCCCGGGCGGTCGCGGTACAGGTCGAGCGTGCCCACGCACACCGCGCCACTGCCCAGCGGCACCGCGTACACCGCCCGTACTCCGGCCTCCGTCGCCTGCTGGGCGAAGACCGGCCAGCGTCCGGCGTCCCGGCCCGTGGTCAGATCGCAGGCGAGGACGGGCGCGCCGTCCTCCAGCGCGCTCTGACAGGGGCCGTCGCCCAGCGTCGCCTGGATCTGCGCCAGGTGCGCGGCCTGCGCGCTGCTCGCGCTCAGCTGCACGGGCATGCCCTCGCTGCGCAGTGACACGCTCGCTCCAATCACCGGCAGCAGTTCCACCGCCACCTCGCACAGCCGCCCCGGCACCTCTCCGGGCTCGGCACCCCGCACGCCCCTGGCGATCGCGTCGGCGGCCCGGGCTCCGTCCGGGTCCGGGCCACCACCTCCGGAGCGGCCGGGGCCCGGGTGGCCGTCGGGATCGTCCCTGGGCCGCACGACCACCGCCTCCTTCGATCACCGCGGCTTGCACCGTCGACGGTCCCCGGCGCGGGGCCACGGGCAGGCGCGAACCCCGTTCGCCTCGCGAGGCCGCCGCGCGAATGGCCGGCGGACTGTGCCCGGTGCCCGCCGCGCACCGGGCCCGGCCCTCTCGGAACCGTGCCCCGACTACCCGTTGCGGGTGGGGCAAAACACCTGCCTGGGGCCCGGGCGTGAGGGTTCAGCGCTTCTCGTACGGGTCGTCCGGCTGCGGCACCCGCCGTACGGAGCCGGCGTCGACGACCGGTGGCCAGGCGGCGGCCGATCCGGGCTGGCCCTCGGGGTGCCACGTGCCGGTGACCGTCACCCAGGTGTCGACCGGCGGGGCCTGCGCGCCGCGCACCTCGGCCTTGGCGGCGGTGGCGTCGGCTGCGCAGCAGGAGACGAGGAGGCGGGTGACGTACCAGGTGCCGTCGTCGTCACGGGTGACGAAGCCGGTGAGCCGGACCGTACGGCCCTCCAGGGAGCGGCCGCTGTCGTAGACCGCACGGGAGCCGAACTCGCCGAGGGCCAGGTCGACCGGGTTCCCGGACGGCAGGGCCGGGAAGGTCCCGACGCCCTGGGCGGCACGCCGGCCGGCCTCGCGCTCGGCGCTGTAGGAGCCGAGGGCGGGCGGTGGGAAGAGCAGCAGGGCGAGCGCGGGGAGCGTGAGGAACCATGCGACACGGGGTCCGGCCGGGCCGTGATCATGCCCGGTGCGATCGCCGTCGTCCCCGTGTCCGTGCTCGTCCTCCACCCGGGTCGTCAGCACCGCCGACGCCGTCCCCAGCAGCACCAGGGCCGCCCCGGACACCACCAGGTACGGCCGCAGCCCCGACTGGACGTATCGCAGATACAGCTCGCTGAAGAGCGACACCCGCAGGATCGCCGCGCCCATGAGGACGAGCAGCACGGCAGGCCCGTAGCGCCTCACAGCAGCCACCACCCCACCAGCACGCTGCTCGCCACGGCGACCACCCAGGTCGCCGCCGAGAACCGCACCGCGAAGGCCCTGCCGAACGTGCCCGTCTGGAGGGCGATCAGCTTCAGGTCCACCATCGGCCCGACCACCATGAACGCCAGCCGCGCGGTCGGTGAGAAGCCGCTCAGCGAAGCCGCCACGAACGCGTCGGCCTCACTGCACACGCACAGCACGACCGCCAGCAGGGCGAGCAGCAGCACCGACAGCCAGGCCGACCCGGTGAACACCTCCAGCAGCGACCGCGGCACGACGACGGCGAACGTCGCCGCGGCCGCCGCCCCCACGACGAGGAATCCGCCCGCGTGCAGGAAGTCGTGCTGAAGCCCCGAGGCGAAGGCGCCCAGGCCGCCACCCGGTGCGCGCCCACCGCTCCGCTTCGGCAGCCGGAGCCACTCCTCACGCCCGAACCGCGCCCACAGCCAGCCCATCACCACGGCCGTGCCGAGCGAGGCGAGCAGTCGGCCGAGGACCATCTGCGGCTGCCCGGGGAAGGCGATCGAGGTCGCCACGAGCACGACGGGGTTGATGGCGGGCGCCGACAACAGGAAGGCGAGCGCGGCCGCCGGCGCGACGCCCCGCCGCATCAGACTCCCCGCCACCGGCACGGACGCGCATTCGCAGCCCGGCAGCACGACCCCCGCCGCCCCGGCGACCGGCACGGCGAGCACCGCACGGCGGGGCAGTACCCGCTGGAACACCCGCTCGGGCACGAACGCCCCGATCGCCGCCGACACCACGGTGCCCAGCAGCAGGAACGGCACGCCCTGGACGGTGATCGCGGTGAACACCGTCCACCAGGCCGCGACCGGCGGGGTGTAGAGGTCGAGCGCCAGCAGGGGCCCGAGCACCGAGACCACCGTCACGACCGCGAGCAGCGCGGAACCTCCGAGGACGGCGTACACCAGGGCCCGCAGGCCCAGCCGTACGCCGTCGGCCACCGTCCGTCGGTTCTCCACGCGCGCCCGCCCCGGTCGTTCACTTCCCCGGAGGGAGGCTAACCCGCACGGAGGTGCGAGGAAACGGTTTCCTCAGAGGGGAGGCTGAGCGGGCGCCGGCCCGAGGGTGGTGGTGCCGGGGGCGGTGCGGTGGCCGAGGCCCGTCCGGTAGGCGTCCAGGGCGGCCTCGACCCGCCCGTTCCTGCGCAGCAGGTCGCCCAGCAGCCGGCACAGGTCGGCCAGGTCACCGGCGGCACCGGCCCGCTCCAGCAGGCTCAGGGCGCGCACGTAGTGCTCCTCGGCGTCCTCGGTGCGGCGGGCGTCCTCGGCAATGATGCCGAGCAGCCGGTGGGCGGCGGCGGAGTGGACGGCGCCGCGCTCGGGGGACAGGTGCCCGAGGACGTCGTGGAGCAGGGCCGCCGCCTCGTCGGACCGGCCGCGCCGGTGGAGCACGTCGGCCAGCTCGACGGTGACCTGGCTGCTGTAGAGGGCGGCGCGCTGGGCCGACAGCATGCCGAGGGCCTGCCGCAGCTCCTCCTCGGCGCGTTCCAGCCGGCCGTCCTGGGCGTAGACGTAGCCGCGCATCCAGTGGCAGTTGGCGAGTTCGGTGCGGATCTGCAGGCCCCGGTACAGCTCGGCGGCCTTGGCCAGGGAGGCGTCGGCCTCGGCGAGGCGGCCCTCGGCGACCAGGGTGCGGGCGACGGAGCGGTGCATGCGGGCGACCAGGGCGGGATCGCCGGACTGCGGGGCGAGGGCCAGGGCGAGCTCGGCGGCCTGGGCGGCGCGGGCGTGCGCGCCCATGTCCATGTAAGGGCCGATGGCGCTGGCGTAGAGCAGCAGCAGGGCGTCCGGGTCGTGCAGGCCGCCGCGGTTCAGTTCGTCGAGGGTGGTCTCCAGCAGGTAGACGGCGTACCGGAGTTCACCGGCGAGGTAGTGCGCGACGGCCCGGCCCCGCAGGGCCGGGACCCGGGCGGGCAGGGGTGCGCCGGCCAGGCACTCCTCGGCCCGCTCGAAGTACTGCCGGCCGGCGACGAGTTCGCCGGTCTCCAGAGCGCACTCGCCGAGTCCCAGCAGGGCGGCGGACTGCTCGGCCGTCAGGCCGCGCGTCTCGGTCTCGGTGAGCAGCTCGGCGTACTGCCCGGCCGCCGCCTCGGCCTCCCCGTCGGCCAGGGTGCGCTGGGCTTCGGTGAGCCGCAGCCGCAACTCGGTCACGAACCGCGCCGAACGCCCCGAGGCGAGTTCGTCGAAGGCGACGCCGAGCCGCCCCGCGAGATGCCGCAGGGCGTCGTCGGAGGGCCGTACCCGGCCCGACTCGAGGGTGGAGATGTAGGCCGGTGTGTACACGGGTTCCGCCAACTGCCGTTGTGTCAGTCCGCGTTCCACACGCAACCGCTGCACCCGGCGCCCGATGGTCCCCGGATCGTCACGCTCCCCCACGCCAACTCCCCCTGCGGCTCTTGCCGTTCGACCGGAACTGCCCCTAGGTTAAACGGAGTGTTAAGCGGGATTGTCCAACCTGCTTAATACGTTGCCGCCCCAGCCGCCGCCCCTGTTGCGAGGTCGCCGTGCTCGAACGCACACGCACCGCCGAGCGGTACGCCCGAGGCTTCACCGCCGCCCTCGTCGCGGTGGCGACCCTGTTGCTCGCGGCGAACGCGGGCCCGGCCCGGGCGGAGACACCCCAGCCGGAACCCCGGGCTGTGGCGAACCCCCGCTGAAGACCGCTAGGGACGCGTCCCCGCGTGAGCGGACGAAGCGCCGGCCGAAACTCATCGCCTGGTACTTCTTGTAGGCGGCGATCATGGCGGCCCGCTTCTGCGCGGTGTGGCCCCCTTCGACTTCGTGTACTTGTAGCACCCGATCAACTGGGCAGAACCTTGGCCAATGCCTCGTCAAGGCTTCTCGCGATCTGCGCGTCGCCCGGCCGCGCCGCACCCGCCGGCCGGGGGCCGTACAGGGCGTCCAGTTCGGTGATGAGGGTCTGTGTGACGGCGCCGTACAGGGGCGTGCGCGGGCGCTGGACGGCCTCGCTCAGGGCGGGCAGCAGGATGTCCCGGGAGTAGCTGACCCCGTCGGCGAGCCGGTCGGGTGCCTTGACCTCGGCGCTCTCGCCGGTGGGGGACGCGGAGGCGCTCCCGGAGTACGCGGCGGCGTGCCGGCACTCCGGGGTGCTGCCGGGGTCCTGGTAGGCGGAGGTGCGGGTCGCGGCGAACCCGGCGCGCAGCAGGCAGCGTTCGCTGTCGGGGTCGGTCAGGAACGCGATCAGCTCGGCGGCCTTGGCGGCCCGCTGCTCGGACGTGGACGAGGTGACGGCCAGGTTCTGGCCCCCGAGCACGGCCTTGCCGGGCAGCCGGGTCACACCGAGGTCGCCCTCGAACGTCTCGTACAGCGTCGGGTAGACGTACGGCCAGTGCCGCAGGAAGGTCGTGCGGCCCTCCGCGAAGGCGCTCAGCGACTCGGCCTCGCGGGACGCGGTGGCCTCCCCGAGCATGTACGGCGACGCCGTCCGCTCCCGCAGCTCCGTCACGCCGGCCGTCAACTGCGCCTCGTCGGCGGCGTACCGGCCGTCCTCGTCGGTCAGCGCGAAGTCCGGCACGGCCGAGGCGAACGCCTCGATCGCGTTGACCGTACGGCCCTCGTAGGCGGCCAGCTGTGTGGTCCAGCCGTCCTTGTACCCCTTGGGTTTCGGCCGGTCGTTGACGGTGTCGATGAGGTCCCGCAGGTCGTCCCAGGAGGTCACGCCGCCGTCCAGTCGGGCCCGGGGCACGCCGAGGCCGCGCAGGTGGCCCTTGCGGTAGTACAGCAGGCCCACGTCGCTGTTGAAGGGCACCGCGTACCGCTCCCCGTCCCAGAACGACGTGCTGTCGACGGACGGGATGATGTCGCCCGGTGCCCTCACCGCCGCGCCGGTCAGCGGGCGGATCAGGCCTGCGGCGGCGAACTCCGGGATCCAGGTCACGTCCAGGTTCACCACGTCGTACTCGGCACCGCCGGACTGCAGCGCGCCGAGCAGCTGGCTGCGCTGCTGGTCGGCGGAGCCGGGGAGTTCCACCAGGCGGGCCCGGTAGCCGTGTTCGCCCTCCTTGGTGTTCCAGGCGTCGATGAGCTGCCGGCGGATGCCGTTCTTGCCGGTGACGTCCTGGCCGCTGGCCACCACGATCCGGGGCGGGTCGGCGGCGCCCTGCGGCTGCTCCCCCGTCTCCTTGCCGGTGCAGGAGGCGAGCGCCAGCAGGGACAGCAGGGACAGTGCGGCGGCCGTCAGACGTGCGGTGGCCGTCCGACGTGCGGTGGCCGTCCGACGGGCAGTGACCGTCCGACGGGAAGTGGCCGTCAGGCCGCGGGCCATCATTCCTCCCCCATTCCGATACGGGCGACCTCGTCGTGCAGGGCCGGCACGAGGTCGTCCCCGGCGTCCAGGCAGCGGCCCCGGCCGGCCTCGGCGACGCGCGTGGCGGGGCGGTCCCGGTCGCAGCCCGAGCTGCTCAGCGACACCATGTCCACCGGGACGCCCGCGCCGCGGGCCCGGTCGAGGACGGCCTTGAGGGCCTTGCCGGTCAGGCGGCCGTCGTCCTCGCCGTCGGTGAGGTACACGATCAGCTGCGGTCGCTCGTCCCCGCTGCCGCGCTCCCGCAGGAACGCCAGGGCGTCCAGCAGGGCGCCGCGCGGATCGGCCTCCGCGTCCCGTACCTCGGCGGCGTCCAGGACCTGTTCGGCGCCGGAGCGCTCGTGCGTGCCGAACTCCAGCAGTTCGGTGTGCGTCCGTTCGCCGGTGCCGTGCACCGCCCACACCCCGTACTCGTCCTCCCCGCCGAGGCCGGGCAGGGTCTGCTTCAGGATGCCCGGGCCGCCGCTGGGGCCGTCCCACCGGACCGCCATCGAGCCGGAGCTGTCGAGGAGGAACAAAACCCGGCCCGGCCCGTGAGCGTTGCCGTAGTCCCTCAGGGCCGCTGCCATCTCCTCGGGGTCGGCGGCCCCGGCCGGGCGGACCGATTCGGTGAGGCCCTCGGGGGGCTCCTCCGCGTCGAGCAGGCCGCGCTCACCGGTCGCCGACCTGAAGCCGTACTCGCCGAGCACCGCCCGGCCGTCCTTGCCGGTCAGCCAGGCGCGGAAGCGGTCCACCGCGTCGTCCCGCGCCTCGGCGTCCCGGTCGCCGTCCTCCCAGCGCACCCGCACGAAGGCGGGTTCCAGACCGGGCACGTCGTCGGGGTAGGCGGCGACGCGCGGCGTGCGGGTGACCGGATGGCAGCCGATGCCGCTCTTGAGCAGGAACTCCGGGACCAGCGCCGTACCCCGGCGGTCCACTGCGTCGTCCTCGGGCAGCGCGCACAGCAGCCGCCCGGCCGAGGCTTCGGGCCGCCCGGCCCGGGCGAGGCGCTGCTCGGCCCGGCGCGCGTCCGCGTCCTGGCCGTACAGGCCCATGGTCGCCAGCAGTGCCGAGTCGGTGAACTCCGGGTCCGCGCGGTGCAGTTCGTTCGTGACGTCGCTCTCCTCGAGGGCGTCGAGCAGCTCGGACAGCGACTGCCCCGTGGGGGCGAGGCCTACGGCGCGTGCCTTCGGTACGGCCAGCACGACCGGCGAGTACGCGATCGGCTCGGCCTCCGGCTCCAGCCGGGCGAAGACGCGGTCCTCCCGGGCCGCGGCCTGGTTGACCCGGTCGACGTCGGCGCGGGTGGCGGGGATCCACACGTCCGGCTGCGGGCCGATGTCCCGCTGCGGGTTGTCCTCCTCACGGGGCTGCTGCCAGGCGTCGGTGCGCTCGCCGAGCGCGGTCACGACGGCGGCGGCACCCGCGCTGTTGACGGTGACGCCGGTCCGCCGGCAGCCCTCACCCGTGGTGTTGGCGTCCGAGGTGACGTAGGCGTCGGCGGCCGCCCGCATCGGCGGTTCCAGATCGGGGTCGATCAGGACGCGCAGCTCCAGGGCCGGCCCGCAGGGGCCGGAGTCGCCGGTCAGGGCCAGGATGCCGTAGCCGCCCGCGCCGGTGACGAGCAGGGCGAGCAGGACCGCGAGCGCGGTGCGACCGGACCGGGTGACGGCCTTGCGGGCGCGGGCGAACAGACGACGGAACCTGAGCCACCAGTCGTCATCGGGGGGCGGGGGCGGGCGCACGCCGGGGCCCGCGGCCAGCAACACGTCCGCCTCCGGGTCCCACGGAGGAGCCAGCGCCTGCGGCCGCTGCGAATCGTCGTCCTCCGCCTTGTACTTCGCCGCGGCCATCCGGTCCTTCACCGCGGCGTACAGCCGGGAGAGCCACACCTCGCCGCCCTCGTCGAGGACGCGGGCGAGTTCGCGGGTGAACGGGGTCGCCGCGTCGGCGTCCCCGCCCAGGATGCAGCGGTTGGGCTGCACGCTCATCAGCAGCAGGATCTTGTGCTTCTTGCGTTTCGGATCGTCGAAGCGGTGCCAGATGCCCGCGGCGTTGCCCGCGTAGCAGCAGTCGAGGATCACCACCACCTGCTCGGCACGGCTCTCGGCGAGCTCGCCCAGCACCTCGCTGAAACTCACCGAGCCGGGCAGCCCGTGGCCCGTGAGCACCCGCGCGGTGCGCATCTGGAGGTGCAGTTCGTTGCCGGAGGTGGAGGTGACGGCGTGCCCGGCGAAGTAGAGCAGCAGCAGCCCTTCGGCCTCACGGCAGGCGCGGCGCAGCTCCCCCGTGAAGTCGTCCGGGGACGGCGAGGCCAGGGTCCGCACCTCGCCCGCGCCGAACACCCCGCCCCGGCGCAGCGCGTCCTCCAGTGCCCTCCGGTTGTGCCGCACGGCCGGGAGCTGACCGTTCACGCCCTGGGGATCCGGTGCCGTGTGGTCGTACTCGGACACACCCGCCAGCAGCGCCCGGTTCACCTTGCGGCGCGGGTCGAAGCGGCTCACCGCCCTACTCCCCGTCGGAATCCAGCGGGCGGATCTGCGGCTCGGGATCGCCGCCCTGCAGCCTGCGGCGGTTGTTGGTCCAGGTCTTGACCGCGCGGGCGGTGTACTCGGTGAGTGCCACGATCGTGACGACGTCACCGAGGAGTTTCAGCACGAGTTCGAGGTCGGGCCCGAGCCGCCCCGGGGTGCCGTCCGTGGCCGGCTGCGCCTCGATGCGCAGGTGCCGTCCGGAGACCAGCTCCTCCAGCGGTTCGTCGCGCTCCAGCCACGTCTTCAGAGCTCTGACATCATCCACGGTCGCGCCGGCGCCCAGCCGTACGCGCACGCCTAAGACAGCCACTTCGTCCCCCTCTGTCATGCCCGACATCATGACACCGGGTAAGGCCCCGGCGGCAGACCCGTGACGTGACCCGTGCAAGCGATTGCACGCCCCCTTCACGCCAGGCGCACACAGCGCGCACGGCTCAGCCCTGTGTCTGCAACTGCCGTAGCTGCCGCTGCACATGGTCCAGCGCCCCCTCGCGCCGCCCGGGCACCCGTCCGCGCAACGCGGCGAGCGCGGCGCCCAGTTCGCGGGCGGGGGCGTGGTCGCGGACCTGGCCCCACTGGTGGTGCGCCCGGTCCACGGCGGCCTCTACGGCGGGGGCGTCCGGGGCCTGCCCGGCGTTCAGGCGGGCGGTGGCGATCATCAGCCAGGTGCGGCAGCTGCGGGCCGCGTCCCCGGCGAACATCGCGAGATCGGCCCGTACTTCGGCCCAGTGCAGGGCCTCCTCGGAGGCGGGTCCGTGGGCGGTGACGGCGGCCTGTTCGTGCCGGGCGGCGAGCGCGTCGGCGTCGGCGTGCCGGCCGGACTGGACGGCGTCGGTGATGGCGGCGTGCGGGTCCCCGGCGGCCGGGCCGGGCGTGCTCAGCACCAGGTCCGTGCCCGCGCTCTCCGGCGCGATCCGGGTCAGGGCCTGCTGGTGCAGCTGCTCGACCGGCGGCCGGAACCCGCTGCGCAGGATCGTCGCGACGGCCTTCATGTACGCCGGCTGCGCGACGCTCCGTCTGGACGGCGGCGGTGCGATACGCCCGTGGACGGCGTTGCCCCGCCCCGAGTCCAGCGGGGTGCCCCGCAGCAGCTCCCAGGTCTCGGCGTCGGCGTGCAGGTCGAGCAGGAGGGTGGTGGCGCCGGCGGGCCTGAGCCGCAGCTCCTCCCGGAACCAGTGCCAGGGGAAGGCGGTGTAGCGGGCGGTGGCGGGGGTGGTGCGGGCCAGCGCGAGGTGGGGCAGGTGCTGGCGGCGGTCGAGCTGGAGCTGGCCGGTGACGTACACGGTGAGCGGGCCGGGGGCCGCGGCGGCGGCGCGCAGCCGGGTGAGGACGGCCTGCGGCTCCAGCGGGTCGGCGAGTTCCACGACGTTGGCGGTGTCGGTGCCGGACAGCACGGCGGGCGCCACGGCGGCGAGAACGGGGAGCACGGAGGCGGCGTCCACCAGGCGCCCCTTGCCCACCGGCGAGGCCGCCAGCAGCAGCACGGTTCCGGGCATCGCCCCACCCCCTGTGTCGATCACGTACCGCAGCACCGTAACCGCTGCGGCTGCGAAGGGGGGTCTCAGGACCGCAAACGTCCGCCTTCGGGGGCTTCTGCCCCGCCCCCTGCGGGCCGCACCGGCCGCACCCCCCGTGCCGGACCGCTCCGCCGACTTGCCAGGGGCTGTGCGCCGGTGTGCCCTGGTTTCAGGGGCAGGGACAGAGAGGAGAGCTGTCATGGCTCATGCGGCACCCGCCTCACGCAGGATGATCACGCAACGCCGTAGGCCCGATGTGTTCGGCCCGCGGGTCCACGCCGCCGTGAAGGTCGGCCTGCCCGTGGTGCTCGGCCTGGTCTACGGCTTCTGGGCCGCGGCCAACCAGCGTTACGGCGGGCCCATCACCGGCTGGAACCTGCTGTTCGGCTTCGTCACGGCGCTCGTGTTCGCCGTGCTGTTCGCCGCCGTGCGCGCGCTGGCACCGCGGCTGCCCCGCGAACTGCACGCGCTGTGCTGGTTCGTCTTCTCGGGCTGCGCGGTCGGCTTCCTCTACAACCAGACCGGCGCGTCGGTGTACAGCTCCAGCGGCCTGGGGCTGGTGGTGGGGGCGTCCGTCTTCGCGATGGTGTTCTACCGCTACTACACGCACGAGGACGCCGCGGGCCGGCGCATCGGCTGACGAGGCTCGGGACACCCGTCCGGGGGAGCCCCCGGCGAGCTCCTGCGGAACCGTTTCTCGCAGGTGGAGCGCGGTGCGGCGCGACGGACGGGCGGTCGGCGGGCGTCGCAGCGCTCGCGGTCCCGGCCCGGGGCGTCTTGCCTGGAAGGGTGTCCGAGCGCGACCGGGCGCCCCTGGCCGGGAAGACGCCCCCACGATCGCGGAACGTCCTGTCGGCCGTTCTGCTGGCCCTCGCGTGCCTGCTCGTGCCGTTCGGGGCGCTCGCGTCCTGGGCGGCCCACGGGCTCACCGACACCGGCCGCTACGTCCGGACGATGGCGCCGCTCGCCGTGGACCCGGACGTGCGGGACGCGGTCGCGGACGCCGTCGGGGACGGGGTCCTGCGCGAGGTCGGACGCCAGGCCGACACCGGCCCGCTGCGCGGGGCGGTCGGGCCCTTCGTGCACGACGCGGCGCGCTCCTTCACCCGCACAGAGGCGTATCGCGCGGCCTGGGACGCGGCGAACCGGGCCGTGCACGACGCGGTGCTGCGCGCCCTGCGCGACGACGGCGCCCGCGGCGCCCCGGTCACCGTCGACCCCGCTCCCGTCATCGCCCGGTTCAAACAGCAGCTCGCCGACGACCACGTGCCGTTCGCCCACCGCATCCCGGTCACGCACACGCGGATCCCGGTGCTCCCGGCCGACGACGCGGACCGACTGCGCAAGGGGTACCACGTGCTGGACACCGCCGCCTTCTGGCTGCCGCTCACCGCCGCCGTCCTCGCGGTCGCCGGGATCGCCGTCGCCGCCTGCCGCCGCCGCGCGGTCACCGCCCTCGGGCTGGGTACGGCGCTGGGCGGCGCGCTGCTGGTCCTCGCCGTCGCGATCGGCCGCCGCCTCACCCTCGCCGACCTGCCCGACGTCCTGCACCGCCCGGCCGCGGGAGCCGTGTACGACGCCCTGACGGCCACTCTGCGCACGGTGTCCTGGCTGCTGTGCGTCCTGGGTCTGGCGGTCGCGGCGTGCGCCTGGGTCACGGGCCGGTACGGTCCCCGGCTCGCCGCGCGGCGACGTGCGCGAGGGTCCGCAGTGCCCGTCGCAGATCCGGTTCCGGAGCCGACGCGAGGCCGAGCCTGACGGCGTCGGGGGTGTGCCCGGGGGCGACGGCGAAGGCGGGCCCGGGCGTGACGGCGATGCCGTGCGCGGCGGCGGCGGCCGTGAAGGTGTCGGCGCGCCACGGGGCGGGCAGCTCCCACCAGGCGAAGCAGGAGGCCGGGTCGGACCGTACGGCGAAGCCCGCGAGCTCCTCGGCGAGGATCCGCTGCCGCCGTGCCGCGTCCGCCCGCTTGGCCGCCACCAGCCGTGCCACCGTCCCCTCTGCGGCCCATCGCACGGCCGCCTCCAGCGCGAACCGCCCCGCGCTCCAGCCGCCCGACCGCACGGCGTCGGCCACGGCGGCGACGCGGTGCGGGGGCACGACGAGGAATCCGGCGGTGAGCCCCGGGGCGACCCGCTTGGAGAGCCCGTCGACGACGTGGGTGAGGGCCGGGGCGTGCACGGCGAGCGGATCCCCGGGCTCCCGGAGGAAGGACCAGATGCGGTCCTCCACGACGGGCAGGTTCAGGTCGTGCAGCAGCTGGGCGAGTTGCAGCAGCCGTGGCCGGCCGGTCGTCAGGGACGTCGGGTTGTGCAGCGTCGGCTGCAGGTAGAGGGCGGACAGCGGCGCCGTGCGATGCGCGGCGGCGACAGCCTCCGGGAGCAGCCCGGCCGCGTCCCCGGCCAACGGCACCAGGGTGATGCCGAGCCGCGCCGCGATCTCCTTGACCAGCGGATACGTCAGCTGCTCCACCCCGACCCGGCCGCCGGGCCGGACCAGCGAGGCCAGAACGGCGGCGATGGCCTGCCGGGCGTTGCCGGTGAACAGCAGCCGCTCCGGGGCGGGGCGCCAGCCCGGGGTGGTGAGCACCGTGGCCGCGGCCTCCCGGGCGGCCGCGGTGCCGGTGGCGGCGGCCGGTAACAGCGCCTCGGCCAGCACGTCGGGACGCAGCAGCGGCGCGAGCACGGGGGCGAGCAGCTCCGGCTGGCCGGGCGCGGCAGGGTAGTTGAGCTCCAGGTTGACGGGTGCGGCGGCCAAGGCGGGTTCGATGAGCGCCCGCCCCGCCGGCCCGGCCGGTGCGGCCCGTACGAAGGTGCCGCGCCCGACCTCCCCGACGACCAGCCCGCGTCGTACGAGTTCGCCGTACACCCGCCCGGCCGTCGACGGGGCGATGCCCCGCCGTCGTGCGAACGCCCGCTGCGGCGGCAGCCGTTGGCCCGGCCGCAGCCGTCCGGTGGCGATGTCGTCGGCGATGCGGTCGGCGATGCGCCGGTAGTCACTCATCGGCCGGTCTCCCCCTTGGATTGCACCGAGAGCAAAGATCTTATTGCTCCGAGTAGTTGGGCGCCCTAGGGTCGACGCCATGGCACCCTTCCTCGCATACGAGGACAAAGGGCCCGATACGCATCGGCTGCCCCTGGTCCTCGTCCACGGCCACCCCTTCGACCGCACGATGTGGGCCCCGCAGCTCGACAGGTTCCCGGGTACCCGCCGTGTCATCGCACCCGACCTGCGCGGCTACGGCGCCTCCCCGACGACTCCGGCCGTCACGGACTTCTCCGGATTCGCCCGGGACATCGAGGCCCTGCTGGACGAGCTGAAGGTGGAGTCGTTCGTGCTCGCGGGCCTGTCGATGGGCGGGCAGATCGTCATGGACTGCTACCGGCTGTTCCCCGAGCGCGTCCGCGGCCTGGTCCTCGCGGACACCTTCCCGTCGGCGGAGACCCCCGAGGGCGTGCGCACCCGCGACACCATGGCGGACCGCCTCCTCGCCGAGGGCCTGCGCGGCTACGCCGACGAGGTCCTGGAGCGGATGGTCGCCCCGTACGCCTCCGCCGAGGTCAAGGCACACGTACACGGCATGATGACCGCCACCGCCGCCGAGGGCGCCGCCGCCGCCCTGCGCGCCCGGGCCCGGCGCCCCGACTACACCGCCCTGCTGCCGCGCGTCCACGTCCCGGCCCTGGTCGTGGTGGGGGCCGACGACACCTTCACCCCGGTCTCCGACGCCCGGGCGATGCACGCGGCCCTCCCGGACTCGCAGCTGCACATCGTCGAGGGCGCGGCACACCTGCCGAACCTGGAACGCCCGGAGGTGTTCGATCACGCGCTGGAGGAATTCCTGGCCCGGGTCGACGCCCGGCAACCTTCCTCCACCCCACCCCGTCTCTGAGGGAGGATTCGGGCATCCCACCCCGCGAACGGAAGGCCGGACCTTGGACACCGCCGCTGCCGAGTGGACCGCCAGGGACGACGGGCGCGAGCACCGTCCGCCCGGACGGCGGCTCGGCGCCTGGTGCGCCGGCCTGCTGTGCGCCGGAGTGAGCGTGGTCGCCGGTTTCCGGGCCGCCGACAGCGACGGCATGACCCCCGTCCCGCAGCTCCTCGCCTTCCTCCCCTGGCTGCTCGTCCCCACCGCCGTGGGACTGCTGCTCGCCCTGCTGTCCCGCTGGTGGCCGGGGACCGTCTGGGGCGTGGTCCTGCTCGGCCTGCTGGCCTGGTTCGTCGAGCCGTACGGCAAGGTCGGCGACCCCGTCGGCCGCCCGGTCGCCGGCCTGCGCGTCCTGACCTCCAACGTCGAATTCGGCCAGGGCACCGGCCCCCTCGTCGCCGCCGTCCGCCGCGAGAAACCGGACGTGGTGTTCGTGGAGGAGTGCGACTACGCCTGCGACGCGCTGCTGAAGCGGGACCTCTCCCCGGACTACCCGCACCGCAGGGCCGTGGAGGGCGGCGGCTCCGAGGGCTCCGTCATCCTCAGCCGCTTCCCGCTCGAGCCCACCGCCGGCGTGCCCGGCACGATGGGCATGCCCGGGGCGATCGCCGACGTCGACGGACACGCCGTACGGCTCCAGCTCGCCCACCCCATGCCGCCGCTGCCCGGCCAGGTGGACCTCTGGCGCCGGGAGCTCGGCGCCCTGCGCGACGCGGCCGGCACCGACCCGGGCACCCCCCTGGTCCTGGCCGGAGACTTCAACGCCTCCCAGGACCACGCGGCCTTCCGCCGCATCCTCGACACCGGCCTGCGCGACGCCTCCCGCCTGGACGGTGACGGCCGCACCGCCACCTGGCCGGCCCGGACGGCCCCGACGTTCGGCGCGCAGATCGACCACGTCCTGGTGTCGAAGGACTTCGGCGCGAGCCGCACCCGCATCCTGGACCTGGCCGACACCGACCACCGGGCGGTCGTCACGGACCTCACGCTCCACGAGCGCCGCTGACCCGGGCCCCGTGCGCGCACACGAATACGGCCGCCCCTCGTGGCAGGGCGGCCGTATCCGCATGGGGGTCCTAACGGGCCGACTTCTCCAGGGCCTTGTCCATCGCCGCCGCGAAGCCGTTGGCCCACAGCCGGTTGACCCGGGACCGCTCGGTCGCGTTGGGAATCGCGTTGGTGCAGGACGGGCCGGGCCCGCCACCGGACATCAGCTCACTGCACGGGCCCGAGTAGTGGTCGGGAAGACCGAGGACGTGACCCGTCTCGTGGGCGGTGACCCGCGTGGAGTCGTACTGCTGGTTCTGCCGGTAGTCCAGGAAGATGTAGCCGCTGCCGTGGCCGTCGGTGGAGGCGTACGAGCCGCGGGAGTCGTTGCCCTCCCGGTAGCTGAAGTCGGCCGCCGAAGCGGAGCCCGACTGGAGCTTCACGTTCGACACCGAGCTGTTCCATATCTGGGTGCTGCGCGCTATCTGGGCGCTGAACGTGGGCGCGCGGGAGGCGTCGTAGACGACGGTGACGGCCGCGGTGGCACTCGGGTTCCCGGCGCGCTTCTCCGCGACGGACTTCAGGACCGCCTGGAAGAAGGCTCTGGTCGCGTCGGAGTCGGCGGACGCGACGGACGCGGCCGGCCGGGCGACGAATCCGGCGTGGGGCTCCGCGGCCGGGGACGCCGCGGCGGGGGCAGCCGTTCCGAGTCCGGCCATCGTGAGGCCGAGACCGAGAACCGCCAGGGAGGACAGGGACTTTCGCATCGAGGACTCCTTGGGTGGGGTTGAGTCTCACCGGTGAGTCTCGGTGCCTGTGCGGCGCCTGTGATGATGGCAACCAGGGATAGGACCGGGCTATCGGCTGCCCAATTCACCTGGTTTAGCGATGGATTATGTGGCTGGTTAACGCCGCGATTCCGCTTTAGCCTCACAGAGCATGGAGCTCGAGGTGAGGCACCTCCGCGCGCTGTGCGCCATAGCCGACACCGGCAGTCTGCACCGCGCCGCCCGGCAGCTGGGCGTCGCCCAGCCGTCGTTGAGCACCCAACTGCGGCGCATCGAGCAGGAGCTGGGCGGGCCGCTCTTCACGCGCTCCCACACCGGCTGCCGCCCCACCCCGCTGGGCCGCCTGGTCCTCAGCCGGGCCCGCCCGCTGATGGCCGACCTGAACCTGCTGGTCACCGAGGCGAGGGCCGCGGCGTCCGGTGGCACCGAGCTGCGCATCGGCTCGACGGCCAGCAAGGCCCTCGCGGGCTGGCTGCGCCGGCTGCGCGCCCACGGCCGCAACCCCAGCCTGCACATGAACGTCTCCCCCAACGCCCTGCTCCGCATGGTCGCCGACGGCCAGCTCGACGTCGCCTTCGTGCACGAGGTGGAGGGCTGCCCGCTGCGCATCCCCGTGGAACTCCGGCTGCGCGTCCTGGTGGAACGCGAACCGCAGTGCGTGTCCCTGCCCGTCGACCATCCGGCAGCCGCCAAGCAGGAGGTCGAGTTGACCGACCTGGCCGGCGACCGCTGGATGATCGACCCCACCGTCGACGGCGAATGGGACGCCGTCCAGCGGATGTTCCGCGACGCCCGCGTCAGCCCGCATGTCCTGCACGGCGACTACCACACGGCCGACGCCCTGGTCGCGACCGGCGAGGTCGTCACCGTCTGCCAGCCCACCCGCACCCCACGCCCCGACATGGCGGTACGCCGCCTCAAGGGCGACCCGCTCGGCGTACGGCTGCTCGCCGCGTCCCGCACGGAGACCGTCCTCGACGGCGTCTACCCCGCGCTGGAGGAGGCGTACGGCGAGGTGGCCCGGCAGGCACCGGCCTACCGGGAGTGGAGCGAGCGGGGACGGCCGGGACCCGGCGGCCCTCTCAGACCCCCGAGCCCGGCCGTCCCCTGACCCCCTGCCGCCGAGTCCCTGCCGCCGAACCCCGGCCGCCGAACGGCTCAGACGCCGATGTCGGACCCGTCGGCACGCCACACGGCCACCACGGCCGGACGGACGTACGTCCCCGGCCCGTCGGGCCAGGTGCTCGCGGGCTTCTCCACGGACGCGCCGTCGATCTCGCCCGGGTGCTGCACGGAGACCAGGACACGCCGGTCCTGGACGATCGGGCCGCAGGTCTCGGCGCCCTTCGGCACGGTCAGGAACTGCTTGAGCTCGCCGCGCCGCTCACCCCTGGTCGCCACGCCGAACAGGCCGTCGTGCGAGCCGAGCTGGGCACCGTCGGTGGAGATCCACAGGTTGCCGTACGGGTCGAAGGCCACGTTGTCCGGGCAGGAGATCTGACTGACGGCGTCCTTCGGGAACCCGGCGAAGTAGGTCGCCGGGTCGTCCGGGTCACCGGCGACGAGGAACAGCGACCAGGCGAACCGGGTGCTCTCGGGCCGGTTCCACCGCTCGGTGAGCTCCAGCACGTGCCCGTGCTTGTTGGCGTTGCGCGGGTTGGCCTCGTCCGCCGGGGCGTTGGAGCCGACGCCCCGGTTGCTGTTGTTGGTGAGGGCGACGTACACCTTGCCGGTCACCGGGTTGGGCTCGATGTCCTCGGGCCGGTCCATCTTGGTGGCGCCCACCTTGTCACCGGCGAGCCGCGTGAAGACGAACACCTCCTCGGCGCTCATCCCCTCGACGTGCGAGACGGCACCCTTCGCCCCGGCGGTGGCCAGCGGGATCCACTCACCGCTCCCGTCGAACTCGCCGTCCTTCGGCAGCTTGCCCGTACCGTCGATCTCGATGGCGGGGGAGTCGCCGGTGAGCTTGGCGACGTACAGCGTGCCCTCGTCGAGCAGGGAGAGGTTGTGCTCGCGGACGGCCCGGGAGGAGCCGTGGCGCATCCGCTTGCTGCCGACGAACTTGTAGAAGTAGTCGAAGCGCTCGTCGTCACCGGAGTACACGACGGGACGGCCGTCGTGCGTGAGCCGCACGGTCGCGGCCTCGTGCTTGAACCGCCCGAGAGCGGTGTGCTTGCGGGGCGTCGAGTCCGGGTCATACGGATCGAACTCCACGACATACCCGAACCGGTGCACCTCGTTCAGCTCCTGGGCGACGTCGAACCGCTTGTCGAACCTCTCCCACTTCCGCTCGGTCGCCCCGGTGCCGATGCCGTACCGCTTGTCGGTCGCCCGGCTGCCGTTGGCAAAATACTGGTTGAAGTTCTCCTCGCCGTGCAGGGTCGTGCCCCACGGGGTGACCCCGCCGGAGCAGTTGTTGATCGTGCCGAGCACCTTGGTGCCGCTCGGGTCGGCGGAGGTCCTCACCAGCTCGGACCCGGCGGCGGGCCCGGTCAGCCGGAACTCGGTGGTGGCGGTGACGCGCCGGTTCAGCCGATGGCGGGGTACAGGGGTGAGCCTGCCCGTCTTCCGGTCCCCCTCCACGACGACGGCGGACAGCCCGTGCGCGGCCCAGGCGACCTCGACCTGCTCACGGGTCGGGCGGGTGGCGTCGTACCCCCGGAACATCAGGATCTCGTCGGTGTACTCGTGATTGGCGACGAGCAGCTGCCGGCCGCGCTCCCCGGGCAGCGGCAGCAGCGCGAGGAAGTCGCAGTTGTACCCGAACTGCCCGGCCTGGGCCTCGGCGGTCTGCTTCTCCGGGTCGAAGGCGGGCGCGCCGCGCAGGATGGGCTCGCCCCAGCGGATGACGACGTTCTGCCGGTACCCCTCCGGCACGGTGACCGTGTCGGAGGTGTTGGGCGCGACGGGCGCGAAGCGCAGCCCGCGCGCACCCTTGCTCTTGCGCCGGGCGGCCTCGGAGGCGACCGCCGCACCGGCCTCGGGCCCGGCCGCCGCTGCCGCCCGCGGGGCCCGGGCGACGCCGGCGGCACCCGCCCCGGCGGCGGCCACGGTCACCACGGCCGCGGCACGCATCATCGACCTGCGGCCGATCGCACCGGCGATCACGTCGCCGACGTACTCGTTGGAGCTGGTGTTGGGCACCTCGTGGAAGCAGGCGTCACCACAGCGGAAACGACAGGTCATGGCGGACCGGCCGCCGCGGTGCGAACCGGACGGAGTTCCGATCAACGGCAGCAGCTTGCGCACTTTACTCTCCCCTGGGATGCCCTTGGTTTCAGCGTGACCGTAGGGGCACGTCTGTGCGGTGACCGGGCGCCCTGGTGAACAACGGATGAACCCCCGGCTGCCGTACGGGGGTTGCGTCGATCCGGCCCGGCGACACCCGCACCGGCCGGATGCGCTCTTGACAGAGTGGGCCCGGCACAACAGACCCTGCCCAAGATCACACAGGAGGGCCGCTAACCTTACGTGTCC
The DNA here is from genome assembly GCF_040302345.1 of Streptomyces sp. NPDC126510. Taxonomy (NCBI): domain Bacteria; kingdom Bacillati; phylum Actinomycetota; class Actinomycetes; order Kitasatosporales; family Streptomycetaceae; genus Streptomyces; species Streptomyces sp. NPDC126510. Next base: position 257,650 of record NZ_JBEORR010000005.1, read on the forward strand.
GTCCTGGCCAGGGATTGACGGGCTTCAACTCACGCGAAGGGTTGCGCGCACATGGGCATTCTCACTCGGTTGCGGAACGCGTTCGGACGATCCCGCAAGTCACAAACCGCCGAGGCGGAGGATGCGGCGCGTACGGCGACCGCCGGCGAGACCGGCGGGACCGAGGGCCTGACCAGCGAGGACACCGGCCGCGAGGCCACTGCCGCGCCGACGTCATCCCCCGCCGCGGACCCGAAGGTCCCGTCCCCCTCCCCCGAACCGAACCCCACGCCTTCGGCCGGCGTCCCCGAGCCCCGCACGTCGGACTCCGGGGAGCACGACCTCGTCTCGGCGGCCTTCGACCATGTGACGGTCCCGAGGCCGACGCGGTCGACGGAGGGGGAGCCGGGCGCTGCGGCGGAGAAGTCGGCGGATGCTGAGGAATCGGCGGCTTCCGGGGCATCGGCGGGTGCCGAGAAGGCGGCTGCCGAGGAGCCGGGCGCTGCTGAGGAACCGGCGGGTGTCGAGGAGCCGACCGCTGTCGAGGAGCCGAAGGCGACGGACCCTGCCGTGGCGGAGAAGGCCGCGGCTGCGGAGGCTGCTCCGGCGCAGACGCCGGTTGCCGAGGAGCCGACGGTGACGGAGGAGGCTACGGCGGAGAAGCCGGAGCAGGAGCAGGCTGCAGCCGCCCCGGCGACGACCGAGGAGCCGAAGCCGACGACGCCGGAGAAGCCCGAGGGCAGCCCCGCGGACGAGGCGCAGTCCGAGCCCACGGCAACGAAGGACGCGAAGAAGGCGGCCGGGGCCGACGCACCGGCGGAGGCGAAGGCGGAAGCCAAGCCCGAGCCGCAGGCGGAGACGCCCGCAGAGCCGAAGCCCGAGCCGGCGGCCGAGGCCGAGCCGAAGCCCGAGCCCGCAGCCGACGCGAAGCCGAAGGCTGAGCCCAAGGCGACGCGGAAGGCCGCTCCGAAGGCCGAAGCCAAGGCTGAGCCCAAGGCCGCGCCGAAGGCCGACGCCGACACGGGGACGAAGTCCGAGAAGGCCCCCGAGGCCGAGTCCGACGCGGTGACCGCCGACAAGGTGTCCGCCGAGACGAAGCCGAAGGCCAAGCCCAGGACCGCGACGAAGACCACGGCCAAGGCCACGACGAAGGCCGCGCCCGCAGCCAAGGCCGAGAAGGCCGAGAAGGCCGAGAAGGCCGAGAAGGCCGAGAAGGCCGAGAAGGCCGAGAAGGCCGAGAAGGCCGAGAAGGCCGAGAAGGCCGATCAGGGGACGAAGTCCGAGAAGGCCCCCGAACCCGCGGCCGCCGACGGCGACACCGCCCCGCAGGGGCCACCCGCACCCGGCGACGAAAGCCGCACGGGTGGTGCGGGTGGGAAGAAGGACACGGCCGAAGGCGAAGCCGAGGCCGGACCCGCCCTCGCCCTGGCCGCCCTCAAGAAGCACGCCCCCGGCCTCACCACCGCCTACAAGGCCGCCACCACCACCCTCGAGAAGAACGACCTCACCGGCATCCGCGCCAAGGTCTACCTCGTCCTCGACCGCTCCGCCTCCATGCGCCCGTACTACAAGGACGGCTCCGCCCAGGCCCTCGCCGAGCAGACCCTCGCCCTCGCGGCCCACCTCGACCTCGAGGCCACCGTCCCGGTCGTCTTCTTCTCCACCGAACTCGACGGCACCGGCGAGATCACCCTCACCGAGCACGAGAACAAGATCGACGACCTGCACGCGAGCCTCGGCCGCATGGGCCGCACCAGCTACCACGCGGCGGTGGAAGCGGTCCTCGCCCACCACGACAAGACGGCGGACCCCGCCACCCCCGCCCTGGTGGTCTTCCAGACCGACGGCGCCCCGGACGCGAAGACCCCCGCCAACCAGGCCCTCACCGACGCCGCCAAGAGCCACCCCGCCGTCTTCTTCTCCTTCGTCGCCTTCGGAGACCCGGAGAACAAGGCCTTCGACTACCTCCGCAAGCTCAAGACCCCCAACACGTCCCACTTCCTCGCCGGCGAAACCCCCCGCGAGCTCACGGACAAGGAGCTCTACGAGGGCGTACTGGCGAACTGGCGCCCGTAGCCGTCCACCGCTCACGACGCCGCCCGCTTCTCACCCCGTAAAAAGGGGAGGCGGGCGGCGTACCCGTGTCAGCTACGATTTCAAGGTTCCGTAGACGACCGAGACCACGAGATCGTCACCCCACGTAGCGACTTGGGAGCAGCCCGCGATGGCTCGACACCTCATCACCAGCGCCCTTCCGTACATCAACGGGATCAAGCACCTGGGCAACATGGTGGGGTCCATGCTCCCGGCGGACGTCTACTCCCGTTACCTGCGCCAGCGGGGCCACGAGGTCCTCTACATCTGCGCGACGGACGAGCACGGCACCCCCGCGGAGCTGGCCGCCAAGGAGCAGGGCGTGCCGGTGGACGCGTTCTGCACCGAGGCGCACCACCAGCAGAAGGCGATCTACGACGGCTTCAGCCTGGCCTTCGACTACTTCGGCCGCAGCTCCTCCCCGCAGAACCACGAGATCACCCAGGAGATCGCCCGCGAGCTGAAGGCGAACGGCTTCATCGAGGAGCGTTCGATCCGCCAGGTCTACTCGAACGCCGACGACCGCTTCCTGCCCGACCGGTACATCATCGGCACCTGCCCGCACTGCGGCTACGACAAGGCCCGCGGCGACCAGTGCGAGAACTGCACGCGCGTCCTGGACCCGACCGACCTGATCGACGCCCGCTCGGCGATCAGCGGCAGCAGCGACCTGGAGGTCCGCGAGACCAAGCACCTGTTCCTCCTCCAGTCGGCGCTGGCCGGCGAGGTCGAGGCGTGGGTCGACGAGCGCGCCGACAACTGGCCGATCCTGGCCTCCTCCATCGCCCGCAAGTGGCTCACGGAGGGCCTGCACGACCGCGCGATCACCCGCGACCTGGACTGGGGCGTCCCGGTCCCGGCCGACGCGTGGCCGGACCTCGCCGCGGAGGGCAAGGTCTTCTACGTCTGGTTCGACGCCCCGATCGAGTACATCGGCGCGACGAAGGAGTGGGCGGACCAGGACCCGGAGAACCGCGACTGGCGTTCCTGGTGGTGGGAGTCGGACGCGGACGTCCACTACACGCAGTTCATGGGCAAGGACAACGTCCCCTTCCACAGCGTGATGTTCCCGGCGACCCTGCTGGGCACCCGCGCCCCGTGGAAGAAGGTCGACGTCATCAAGGCCTTCAACTGGCTGAACTACTACGGCGGCAAGTTCTCCACCTCGCAGCGCCGGGGCGTCTTCACGCACGACGCCCTCGACATCCTGCCGGCCGACTACTGGCGCTACTTCATGATGGCGAACGCCCCGGAGTCGGACGACTCGTCCTTCACCTGGGAGCACTTCACCGCCACGGTGAACAAGGACCTGGCCGACACCCTCGGCAACTTCGTCAACCGCGTCCTGTCCTTCTCCAAGAAGCGCTTCGGCGAAGAGGTCCCGGCGGGCGCCGAGCCCGGCGAGGCGGAGACGAAGCTGGGCGACGAGATCGCCCGCCTGCTCGCGGAGTACGAGGCCCAGATGGAGGCCATCCAGTTCCGCAAGGCGGCGGCCGCGCTGCGCGCCCTGTGGTCGGCGGGCAACTCCTACCTGGAGGAGAAGGCCCCCTGGCTGGAGATCAAGACCAACCCGGAGGGCGCGGCCCTCACCCTCCGTACGGCGATGAACCTCATCCACCTCTACGCGGTGGTCTCCGAGCCGTTCATCCCGACGTCGGCGAAGAAGATGCGCGAGGCGTTCTCCCTGGAGAACGACACGGCGGCGTGGGTCACCGCGGACGAGGCCCGCTCCCTCACCACCGTCCCGGCCGGCACCCCCTTCACCATCCCGCCGGTCCTCTTCGCCAAGCTCACGGACGAGGACCTGGAGTCGTACAAGGAGCGCTTCGGCGGCGAGTCGGCGTAACTCCCGCCCCGTACCCGCCCCTAGGGGGAACTCCTCCTGGGGGCGGACGCGTCTCCAGACCGGCTCGTCCTCAGGCTCATCGCCCTCCGCGGCCCCTGTTCGTAGGATGAGCAAGGCACTCGGCCCACCAGACGGTCCGGGCAACCAACGGGGGGACACCATGGCACTGTTCGGCAACGCGCACACCGTGAACCCGCAGTCGGCCCAGCAGGACTACGCCCGCCTCCTCGGCCACGGCGAGCAGGTGCACGCCGCGTTCCTGCTGATCCGCGACACCATCCTCTTCACCGACCGCCGCCTGATCCTGATCGACAAGCAGGGCATCACCGGCAAGAAGGTCGAGTACCACTCGGTCCCGTACCGCAGCATCACCCACTTCTCGGTGGAGACGGCCGGCACGTTCGACCTGGACGCCGAGCTGAAGATCTGGATCTCCGGCACCCCGACCCCCATCGAGAAGACCTTCACGAAGGGCGTCGACATCTACGAGGTCCAGGCGATCCTGACCCAGTTCGTGGCGAGGTAGCCCGGGAACGTTTCTCCCAAGCTCGAAAGAGTGAACACCTTCCACCCGCCGGAAATGCAGCCTTCCGCCCACTTACATAGCCGGACGACGACCAAGTGGGCGACCGACCCCTTCTCCTGTGGCACGCGGGGCTGGATCGCCCAGATGACGTACCCCTTGGTCGTCGGACCGGACAACCTCCCGGTGATCACCGATCCGAGGACGGCGGCGGAGAAGCCGGCGATGGCCGTGTCTCCGCTCTGGCTCACGCCAACAGCCCCCACATCGACGCCATACTGGACGCACTGGGCCGTGCCCTCGCAGGGATGGACTGGAACGCCGCCAGCTACCGGAAATCATTCGCAGTGCTCCGGCCTTTAGGCCGGAGGTGAGGCGAATCTTGTGGCTGCGACGCGGAGCGTCGCATCTCGTTCCGGCGGAGCCGACCCTGCTTCGTGACGGTGATGGATCGTTCAAATGTTCCTGCTGGCGGCGTGAGTTCGACGTGCCTAGTGTGATCGTCATGCAGCTCCGGTACGCCTTCCGGTTGTACCCCGATGCCGCTCAGCAGGCCGCGCTGGCCAGGGCGTTCGGGTGCGCCCGTGTCGTGTTCAACGACGCCGTGCGTGCCCGCGAAGACGCCCGCCGAGCCGGTCAGCCGTTCCCGACGGCCGGTCAGCTGTCCCGGAAGCTGATCACCGAGGCGAAACGGACGCCGGAGCGGTCCTGGCTGGGCGAGGTCTCCGCGGTCATCCTCCAGCAGTCCCTGCGGGACGCCGAGACGGCATACCGTAATTTCTTCGCCTCCCTCAAGGGCAACCGCAGGGGACCGAAGGTGGGCCCGCCCCGCTTCAAGTCCCGTAAGGACGCCCGGCAGTCGGTCCGGTTTACCGCCAACGCCCGCTGGAACATCACCGACCACGGACGGTTGAACCTGCCGAAGATCGGCGCGGTGAAGGTGAAATGGTCCCGCACCCTGCCTGCCACCCCGACCTCCGTCACCGTCATCAAGGACGCGGCCGGCAGATTCTTCGCCTCCTTCGTCATCGACACCGATCCCGCCGCCGACGCGGCCCGGATGCCGGAGACCGATCGCACCATCGGCATCGATCTCGGCCTCACCCACTTCGCGGTCCTCTCCGACGGCACGAAGATCGACTCCCCGCGCTTCCTGCGGCGCGCGGAGAAGCAACTGAAGAAGGCCCAGAAGGCGCTGTCTCGCAAGCAGAAGGGATCAAGGAACCGGACCAAGGCCCGCCTGAAGGTCGCCCGTACCCATGCAAAGGTCGCCGACGCACGCCGTGAGTTCCACCACCAGCTCTCCACGAAGCTGATCCGCGAGAACCAAGGGATCGCCGTAGAAGACTTGTCGGTCAAGGGACTCGCCCGCACGCGCCTGGCCAAGTCCGTGCACGACGCCGGATGGGCATCGTTCATCAGCATGCTGGAATACAAAGCCGAACGGTACGGCCGCACCCTGGTCAAGATCGGCCGGTTCACACCGACCTCCCAGACCTGTCACGCCTGCGGCGCCGTGGACGGACCCAAACCCCTGAACGTGCGGGAATGGACCTGTACCGCCTGCGGCACCGTCCACGACCGGGACACCAACGCCGCGATCAACGTGAAGACGGCCGCCGGACAGGCGGTATCGGCCTGCGGAGCGCCGGTAAGACCGGGAGCAATCCCGGCACAGCGCGAAGAAACAGGAAGCCACGGATTCCCCACCGGAAACCCTGCCGCGTAGCGGCACAGCAACCAGTAAGGGAAGGCCAGAACCCTCGCCCTTCAGGGCGAGGAGCATGTCAATTCTTTCAGTTTCTCGACTCGGCGTTGGGGGACACCCCCGCCGGAGACAAATGGAGGGACATCGTGACGTTCGTCAACTACTTCCCCGGCCGGGGCACGGTGATGGAGAAGGCCTACCTCGAGGGCGAAGCCAAGGGCGAGGCCAGAGGCGAAGCCAAGGCCATTCTCCGCTTCCTGGAAGCACGAGGCGTCTCGGTCCCCCAGGAGGCCCGGGACCGCATCGCCGGTTGCACCGACCTCGACCTCCTCAACTGCTGGCTGGACCGGACGCCCCACGTGGAGAGCGTCGACGAGCTCTTCGCCGAGGACGCGGCGCCCGCCGCGGACCGGACCGAGACCTGACCCCGGGGCGATCGTGATCGACGATCCGGACGCCGCACCGGAACTTCACGAGTTGCTCCGGTTCACGGTGACATGCATGGGCTTGGGCATTCCGCCGGAGCGAGTAATGGGTGATTTCCGTTCCGGGCTGGAGAAACTGAGACAGCAAGGCTCCCTCTCTCTCCAAGACATGGCCCGCATCCGGGCCGGGGTGGACAAGCAGCCCGATGACGAACACGAGGACGAGGAATGGGTCCGGGGGTACACCGTCGGATACAACGCGGGGTTGGCCGGCGCGGTCCAACGGCTCTTGGAGACTCGTGACATCACGGTCCCCAAGGAGGTCTTCCGCCCCCTCCACCTGTGTCCGGACCCCGACACCCTCACTCGCTGTCTCGACCGTGCCACCACGGTGGACACACCGGAGGAACTGTTCGTCGAGAAGTAGGGGCCCAGAGGTCTGGGGCCCCACCCGGTCAGCGCCCCGAAGCGTGGGCCACGAAGTCCGCCCAGGCGCCGGGCGTGATCGCCAGACGGGGGCCTTCGAGGTTCTTGGAGTCGCGAACGTGCACGGTGCCGGGGGTGACGGCAAGCTCAACGCAGGAGTTGCCGTCATTTCCGCTGCTGTAGCTGCTCTTGAACCACACCAGCCCGGAGGCGTCCCCAGCAGTGGTCTTGCGGATCATTTCTCTCCCAGCAGTTGCTCGATGAAGGCCCGCGACTCCCGTGGTGAGAGCGCCTGGGCCCGGATGGTGCCATACCGCAGCTCAAGAATGCGCAGGTGTTTGGGATCGGAGGTCGGCCGGCCGTTGAACGCCCCATCGGAGCGTCCCACGGCGGAACCGTCCGCGAACTTCAGTAGTTCGATCTTGCCGTCCATACCCGAGTGGGTCTCGCAGTTCAACGGCATCACCTGAAGAACGACGTTGTGCAGCCCTCCCACCTCCAACAAGCGTTCGAGCTGCCGACGCCACACCATTGTGCCCCCGATCGGACGACGCAGAGCCGCCTCTTCCAGAACGAAGCTGACTGCAGGTGCGGGCGTCCGCTCGTAGATCGAGGCACGAGCTACCCGGGCGGCCACCATGCGTTCCACCTCGGCCGGGGAGTAGGGGGGTTGCATTGCTTCGAACAGCGCCCTCGCATGACCGGGAACCTGCAAGAGACCGTTGATGCCGTTGCTCTCATAGACGCCGACCTCCACCGCCTGCGACTCCAACTTGGCGAGCTCCCGAACCTTCTTCGGATACCGGACCCTCTTCACGTCCTCCCAAGCCGCCGCGACGAGCCCACCCGCTCCCAACACCTCGTCGGCCTTGTCCAGATACTCCTGCCGAGGGATCCGCTTCCCGCCCTCGACCTTGTAGACGAGGTCCTCCCCGTATCCGACCGCCACCGCGAACTCCGCGGCCCGCATCCCCACCGCCTCACGCCGCAGCCTCAACTGCCGTCCCACCGTGGCGATCACGGCCACTCCCCACTCGTCGTCCGGGTCCACCTCCCACCCCGGCTCGTCCGCTTCCCCACCGAGCCGACGCACCTCGCCGTCCACCGTCATGCCGCACCCTCCGTCGTACTGCCGACAGCCCGGACAACGGCCGACAAGCCCCGGACAGTCACCCTACGTATCAGCGATGTCACTGTTCACGGTAGGCAGGCACCGCCACGCTCAGTGATGTGAATCAGGAAAAGTCCACCCAACTTCTGCCGGCCACCGAGCACTTCAGCGTCCTGCTGTCGTCAACACCGCGCGGCGCCCGCCTCGCCCGGCTCCTCGCCACGGAGTGGATGCGCACCCGGGAGGTGCCTCACGGCGTCACCGAAGCCGCCGAACACCTCGTCGCCGAACTCGCCGCGAACGCCGCCACCCACGGGCGGCTCCCCGGCCGGGACTTCCGCCTCGTACTCCGGACGCAGGGCCAAGCCCTCCGCATCGAGATCACGGACACCCGCGGTGACGACCTCCCCCGCCACCGTCCGCCCGCCCCCGACGCCGAGTCAGGCCGCGGCCTCCTCCTCGTAGAGGCCCTCGCCGACCGCTGGGGTGTGCAGCTCGGTCCGGTCCCCCGCAAGACCGTATGGGCAGAACTCGATCTGCCGAACCCCTGACCAGCCAGAACGACACACGCACCGTGACGTGGCCGCGTGTGCTCCGGTGCCGTCGGCGGTCTTCCCCAAGAAACACGAGAGAGAAAGAAACCGCACCAAGCCCCACCCCTCCCGCCCACGGCGCACGCTCACTCCGGAGAGTGAACATCACCAACTGACTGGATTCCACACCGGTTGCCTGCCCTACGCTCAGCGCAACACCGAGCACCACGGAACAACCCCCAGACATGCAACGGCCCTCGCCGGGACTGGCATCCCAATGCGAGGGCCTGACCACCAAGGAAGCAGCAACCTTCCCGATGGACACCACCAAGGAAGTCAACCCTTCCCGATGGACACCCAAAACCCTAGCGTGCGCCCCCACGCCCAGTCCCGTAACAGCGGCAAAAACCACCCGCACCGGCACACCGGCGGCCACGCCCACCCCGGCGGGGGAGTCATCCACGACAACACCCGCCACACCACCCGCTTCACGGTGGTCGGCAACCATCTCACGCAGCATCCCGACCTGTCGCTCCTCGCGATCGGACTGGCCTGCCACATCCAGTCGCTGCCCACCGGCGCGGGCATCGACATCAAGTCCCTCGCCGCCCGCTTCCCCGAGGGTCCCACCCGAATCGCCGCCGCCCTGCGCGAGCTGGAGACCCACGGCTACCTGCACCGCACCCGCGAACGCACACCGGCCGGCCGCATCGTCACCCGCACCGTCTCCTGCAATCAGCCCCGAGCCCACCGCGACCGCGACACGCCCGAAGCGGCACCACCCAAGCCCCCGCCCCGCCGATCGGCAACCGCCCCGCAGCAGAGACCGTCACGCCCCCGCGCCCTCCCCGCCGTGCCCAAGCCCGCGTACATCTCCCCCGCCCTCCTCCAGGCAGCCACCGATGTCCTGACCGGCCTGCGCCGCACGGACCCCCGCCTGCTCCTCTCCGCCACGGACACCGAACACCTCGCCCCCGGTGTCGTCGCCTGGCTGGAACGGGACCTCACCCCCACCGCCGTACGTCACGCCCTGACGAGCGACCTGCCACCAGAGCCCCTGCGCCGCCCGGCCGCCCTCCTGGCCCACCGCCTCACGTCCCAGCTGCCACCGCTGCCGGCGTACCACCCGCCCGAGCCACCACCGGCCACCCGGCATCCCCTGCAGAACTGCCACGGCTGCGACCGTGCCTTCCGCGCCCCGGCCCCCGGCCACTGCCGCGACTGCCGAACCGATCTCCCCGAGGGCCGCCTAGCATGAACGTGACGATCCTTGCCCCTGGGCACAGACGACGAGGAGCGAGCGCCATGACCATCGCCCCGGAGAACGCGCGGCAGGGCGCCTCCCACCTGTACCGGGTCATGCGGGATTTCGTTCAGTCGGCGGACGACAACCTCCCCGGCAAGTTCGAGATCACCAAGGAAGGAATCGTCCTCGACATGATGTCGCCCATGAAGCCGCACGAACTCACCGTGCTGCGCGTCCGGAAGCGCCTGGAGAAGGTGATGCCGGACGAGATCGTGGCCCACACGGGTGAGCCCGACGTGGAGGACGAGCCCGAGGGCATCATGCGTCGGCCCGACGTGATGGTGATCGCCGAGGCGGACATGGAAGGGGAGGGTTCCTTCGATCCCCGGTCGCTCGTCGCCACCGTGGAGGTCATCTCCCGCTCGAACCCGGACAATGACTGGGTCACCAAGATGCGCGACTACCCCCTGATGGGCGTTCCCGTCTACGCGATCTTCGACCCCCGCACCGGCACCGGCACCGTCCTCACCGACATCCACGCCACCCCCGACGGCCCTCGCTATGCCACCCGCAAGGACTTCGTCTACGGGGAGGACGTCACCATCGCCGACTGGACGATCTCCACCGAAGGCCTGCCGCGTTACGAAGACGGCACCGGCGGGCAGCGCTGAGCCTCTCCGACTGCTAAGGGGTCAGCAACGCCGCAAGACCGGTAGCGGTCTTCTCGCCCGCCCGCTGCCTGATCAAGCCCTCCTTGGCAGCGGCACGGAGTCTGACCTCCGAGTCGGTCGCCCCGCCCTTGGTCACCCGCGCGGTGACCACGACAGGGTTCAGGCCGCCGACGCCACCGCCGGCGACGACACGGATCGTCCGCTGATCCGCACCGGGTTCCGGCACTGAGCCGACCGTTCGCCCTGCTCGTCGGAGCACTGAGGCAACGCGCTCGACTGTGTCTTCGAACGGCAGGGCGACGACCAGGTCGATCTCGTGCACGTTCTTCCTCATCAGCTTGGCCACGAGGCGGGTCAAGCCACCCCAAGCCCCGCTGGCAGCAGCCAGAGCCGCAAGCTCATCGGCCAGGATCTGGTCCTCGTGGTGGTCCACACGCCCCCCGTTCTCGTTCGGACGACCACGCTTACCACGAGCCGTCGCGCTTACCGCACAGCCGCCTCCCCCGAAACTGCCGCGCGCCCACCGGTACCCAGCTGCTCGCCCCGCTTCGTGTGCCGCACGAACGCCACCCCCACCACCGCCAGAATCGACGCCGCCGACAGCGTGTACAGGCCCCCGTTGGTACTCCCCGTCGTGTCCTTCAGGTAGCCGAACAACGTCGGCGACACGAAACCGCCGAGATTTCCCAGGGAGTTGACCAGGGCCAGACCCGGCGCCGCGATCTTCAGGTCGAGGCCCGACTGGGCCATCGGCCAGAAGAGCGTGGCCGCGCACTTGCCGCCCACCGCCGCCAGGGTGAGCGCGGCGAGGCCGAACCAGGGGGAGCCGAGCGTGGCGAGGAACGTGCCGGTGGCGGACAGGACCAGGGCGATCGCCAGGTAGGGGCGGCGGTCGGGGGCCCGGTCCGTGAAGTGGCTCGTCGTGTACATCGCGATCACCGCGCAGATCCAGGGGATCGCCGACAGCAGCCCGATCTGGAAGGGCGACAGCCCGCCGATCTCCTCCACCAGACTCGGCAGCCAGAACGTGATCGCGTAGCCGGTGAGCGCCATCGCGAAGAAGACGGAGGTCAGAACCGCCACCTGCGGGTGGAAGATCAGCTTCCAGCGCGATACCGACGGGGCGCGGTCACGTTCCTCCCTGTCCCGCGCCACCGCCTCGCTCAGCGCGTCCTTCTCCTCCTGCGTCAGCCACTTCGCGTCCTGGATGCGGGAGACCAGGAAGAACCCGGCGACGAACCCGACCAGAATGGAGAACGCGCCCTCCAGGGCGAACATCCAGCGCCAGCCGGCGATGCCGCCCGCGCCGTGCAGTTCGAGGAGCGCACCGGTGATCGGGCCCGTCACGATGTACGCCGTCGCCGAGCCGCCCAGGAAGATCGCACTGGCCCGGCCCCGGCTGGAGTCCGGCAGCCACTGGGTGAAGTAGAGCAGCACGCCGGGGAAGAAGCCGGCCTCCGCGACGCCGAGCAGGAAGCGCAGGCCGTAGAACATCCACACGTTGTGGATGAAGCACATCGCCACGATCACCAGACCCCAGGTGATCATGATGCGGGTCAGCCAGACCCGGGCGCCGAACCGCTCCAGCCACATGTTGCTGGGCACTTCGAACAACGCGTAGCCGATGAAGAACAGGCCCGCGCCGAGTCCGTAGGCCGTGGCTCCTACTCCGACGTCGGCCCGCAGTTCGTCCTGGACGAAGCCCACGTTCGTCCGGTCCATCTGGTTGACCAGCAGCATCAGGACCAGGATCGGCAGCATGCGGCGCAGGAACTTGCCCACCGCCCGTTGCTCGGCCTCGGGTACAGCTGTCGCGACGTCTGACATCGTTGTCTCCCTTGCGGTACACGTACATGAACAGCAATCACGTACGCGGCTCGAAGGGACCTTAGGGAGGCTCGTCATCCGGGTCAACGGGTGGGACAGAAGTCCATGTTCGTGAATGTGGGGCGGACGGTCAGGACCTGCCTGCTCACGTCCGCCCCACATGTCCGCGTCAGCTCGCGGTCGCCGAAGCCGAAGCCGACGCGCCCGGCGGGACCGAGTCCCCCGTGCCGTCCTGTGCCGCCTCGGGGTCGACGCCCATGGTGAGCGTGGCGACGACGCCCTTCGCGATGGCCCCCTTCTTGTACTTCAACTTCAGCAGCCCGCCCTCGGTGCCGTTGCCCGGGTAGATGGTGTCCTCGTCGAGGGTCGTGCGGGTCGTGGTGTTGGTGGAGTACGGCGCGACCTCGGCCGTGGCCAGCACGGACGCCTCGTCGAAGAAGAGCTGGCCGGTGTGGCAGGTCGTGCCGCCCTCGTAACCCTCGCCGGTCCAGGTGCCGTTCACATGCACCTTGGTGTGGATGTGGACGCAACGCCCCTGGTACCAGCCGGGGAAGACCGTGCGGAAGACGACCTCGCCCTTCTTGTCCGTCCGCCACGTACCGCGCAGGTAGCGCTCGTCGTCGGTGGGCTCCTCGTGCCCTCCACCGCCACCTCCCGGAGGCCCGCCCGTGGGGGTCCCGGTCGGCGTACCGGAAGGCGTACCGGAGGGAGGCGTGCCGCCCCCGCCTCCATCACCGCCCCCGCTGCCCATCGCCTCGTACCCGGAGTACACGCCCAGCGCGTTGCAGTGCCAGATGTCGACGGCCGCGTTCGCCAGGGGCTCGCAGGTGTCGGAGTCGATCACCTTCAGACGCAGGCTGAGCGGGATGCCCTCCTGATCCTCGGTGACGTCCCGGCGGAGCTTGTCCGCGTCGATGTAGTACGGGCCTTCGGTCGTCTCGGACGTCAGCCTGTAGCAGGCCTCGCCGGATGTCCCGGCCTTCTTGCCCTGCGCGGCCGTGGTCTCCTCGCCGGCGAACGCGCCGGCCGCGAACGAACCGCCGACCCCCGCCGCGACGACCGCACCGGCACCCGTGACGACGACCTTACGGCGCGTCAGATCCCTCTTGTGTTTCGGCCCTGGGGCCGTCTCCTGTCCCGTCATGGGAAAGGAAGCTAGGGAGCACGGCTGTCAGGAGCCTGGGTGAGAGCTGGGTAAAGGCCCTGGATACGAAAGTGGCTCGGAACCGGCGCCGGTTCCGAGCCACTCACGGGAGTTCGCCTACTTCGGCTGCGGCTTGCGCACCGACAGGTGCAGCTCCTTCAGCCGCGCCTCGTCCAGCTCCGTCGGCGCGCCCATCATCAGGTCCTGGGCGTTGCCGTTGAGCGGGAAGGAGATGGTCTCGCGGATGTTGGGCTCGTCGGCGAGCAGCATGACGATGCGGTCGACGCCCGGGGCGATGCCGCCGTGCGGCGGGGCGCCGAAGCGCAGGGCCCGCAGCATGCCCGCGAACTTCTCCTCGACGGTCTCGCGGTCGTACCCGGCGATCTCGAAGGCCTTGAGCATGATCTCCGGCTCGTGGTTCCGGATCGCGCCGGAGGACAGCTCGACGCCGTTGCAGACGATGTCGTACTGCCAGCCGAGGATGTCCAGCGGGTCCTGGGTCTCCAGGGCCTCAAGACCGCCCTGCGGCATGGAGAAGGGGTTGTGCGAGAAGTCGATCGCGCCGGTCTCCTCGTCCTTCTCGTACATCGGGAAGTCGACGATCCAGCAGAACCGGAAGACGCCCTCCTCGAAGTGCCCGGCGCGCTTGGCGGCCTCGACCCGCACCGCGCCCATGATCTTGGAGACCTCGTCGAACTCGCCCGCGCCGAAGAAGACCGCGTGGCCGGCGGCGAGCGACAGGCGCTTGGTCAGCTCGGCGACGTTCTCCTCGGTGAGGAACTTCGCGATCGGGCCGGTCAGCGAGCCGTCCTCGGCGACGCGGACCCAGGCCAGGCCCTTGGCGCCCTGCGAGACGGCGTAGTCGCCGAGCTGGTCGAAGAACTTGCGCGGCTGCCCGGAGACGTCCGGCACGGGCAGGGCGCGGACGTGCTTGCCGGCGAACGCCTTGAACTCCGAGCCCTCGAAGACGTCGGTGATGTCGACGAGTTCGAGCTGGGCGCGCAGGTCGGGCTTGTCGGAGCCGTACTTCAGCATCGCCTCGCGGAACGGGATCCGCGGGAACGGCGAGGTGACGTGGCGGCCGCCGCCGAACTCCTCGAACAGCTCGGTCATGAGCTTCTCGACGGGCTGGAAGACGTCCTCCTGCTCGACGAAGCTCATCTCGATGTCGAGCTGGTAGAACTCGCCCGGCGAGCGGTCGGCGCGGGCGTCCTCGTCGCGGAAGCAGGGCGCGATCTGGAAGTACCGGTCGAAGCCGGAGATCATCAGCAGCTGCTTGAACTGCTGGGGCGCCTGGGGGAGGGCGTAGAACTTGCCCGGGTTCAGGCGGGAGGGGACGACGAAGTCACGGGCACCCTCGGGGGAGGTCGCGGACAGGATCGGCGTCGCCATCTCGTTGAAGCCGAGGGCGACCATCTTCGAGCGGATCGAGGCGATCACCGAGGAGCGCAGCATGATGTTCTTGTGCATGCGCTCGCGGCGCAGGTCCAGGAAGCGGTACTCCAGGCGCCGCTCCTCGTTGACCCCGTCCTCGGTGTTGATCGTGAAGGGCAGCGGGGCGGCCGCGCCGAGCAGCTCGACCTCGCCGACCTCGACCTCGATCTCGCCGGTCGGCAGCTCGGGGTTGATGTTCTCGGCGCCCCGGGAGACGACCTGGCCGTCGACGCGGACGGTCGACTCCTTGGAGAGCTTGTCGAGGGCCTCGTAGGCGGGGGTGCCGGGACGGGCCACGAGCTGCGTGATGCCGTAGTGATCGCGCAGATCGATGAAGAGGATGCCGCCCAGGTCGCGCCGATTGTGCAGCCAGCCGCTCAGCCGGACGTCGCTGCCGACGTCAGAGGAGCGGAGCTCGCCGCAGGTGTGGGACCTGTACCGATGCATCGTCGTTCATCCAGTCTTCGCTGATCGGGGTCTGTGTTTCACGTGAAACGCCTCCCCAGCGTACCGGGCAGGCGAAGATCGACTCTCCCCAGTTGTCGATCGAGCACGCAGTGGCCGCCGTTCGGGCGCGTGTCGCCATCGGTGGCAGTGTTCGAGCGCGTCTTCTTAAAGTAGGCCAATGCGCACTGGCGAGCCTCTGCCCGCCGTGGGGGAGGCCCTCGCCGCCCTCGCGACCGGCCTGTGGCACTGGGACACCGCCACCGGGCTGGTCACGGTCGATGCCGAGGCGGCCCGGTTGCTCGGGCTGCCCGCCGAGCAGGTCAGCCTCACGGAGGCCCAGGCCCGGGCCCGGCTGCACCCGGTCGACTGGAACGAGATCACCGGCGTGATCCAGCTGGCCGTGGCCGAGGGCACCCTCGCCGAGGTCCGGATCCGCATCATGGACGAGCTGGGCCGGGTCGTCCGGGTCGTCCGCAGCCGCTCCAAGCCGTCCTTCGACCGGGCCCGCAAGGCGTACCGGCTGATCGGCACGCTCCAGGAGGTCACCGAACCGACGCCGGGCACCCCGGCCGGGCGCAGCGCCGTGACCGGGGACTGGCGGCGCTCCCGGGAGGCCTTCCTGCTGGACGCGGGCCGGGCACTGGCCGAGGCACGCTCCACCCAGGAGGTCCTGCGGGTCACCGCGAACCTGTCGATGCCCGGGTTCTCGCCCGATGGTCTCGCGGTCTTCGGGGTGTCGGGCGATCGCCTGACGATCATCGGCCACCACGGGCAGCAGCGCGGCACCGAGAACCCCTTCTCGGACATGCCGCTGGACACCGACTACCCGGCCGCCGAGGTGGTGCGGACCGGGCGGGCCGTGTACCTGTCCTCCGCCGAGCAGTACAAGGCCCGCTACCCGCTGACCTGGCCGCTCGCCGAGCGCTTCGGCCGCCGCTCCTGGGCGTTCCTGCCGCTGACCGTGGCCGGGCGCACGATGGGGGCGTGGATGGCGGCGTTCACCTACCCGGTGGCGTTCACCCCGGACGAGCGGTCCGTGCTGGCGACGGTGGCCCGGATGCTGGCGCAGGCCCTGACCCGGGCGGGCCTGGCCGAGAGCGAGCGGGCACTGACCGACGGCCTCCAGCGCACGATGCTGCCGAGGCTCGGACCGCAGCGCATCCCGGGCATGAGCGTCGCCGCCCGCTACGTCCCCACCGGCGGCGGACTCCAGGTCGGCGGCGACTGGTACGACGTGATCCCGCTGCCCAGCGGACGGTTCGCGCTGGTCATCGGTGACGTGCAGGGTCATGACGTACGGGCGGCGGGCCTGATGGGCCAGCTGCGGATCGCCCTGCGGGCCTACGCGTCGGAGGGCCACCGCCCGGACGCGGTGCTCTCGCGCGCCTCCCGTTTCCTGCACGGCATCAGCGACGAGGACCCGGCCGATGCGCGCTTCGCGACGTGCGTGTACGTCGAGGTCGACCCGTCGACCGGAGTGCTGGACATCGCCCGCGCCGGACACCCGGACCCGGCGATCCGGATGGCCGACGGCACGGTGATGACCCGGCCGACGTCGGGCGGACTGCCGCTGGGCATCGACCCGGACGCCGACTACCCCACGACCCGGCTCACCCTGGAACCCGGCGAGACCATGCTGATCTGCACGGACGGCCTGCTCGAGACCGGCGGCCACGACCTGGAGACCGGCTGGCAGCGGCTGCGCGTGATCCTTGAGGAGCACAAGGGCGATCTGGAGGAGCTCGCCGACTCCCTGGTGCAGGCCGTGCACGGGCCGTCCTCGCACCACACCACCGGCCCGCTGGCGGACCGCCGCGAGGACGACATCGCGATGCTGCTGCTGAGCCGGGAGGGCGGGGGCTGCGGCTGCGGCGACGCGATGACCGTGCGGCCTCCGGCGCGGCGCTCGGTGCTGACCGTCGCGCAGGCCGAGCCCGAGCGGGTCGCGGTCGCCCGCCAGCAGCTGCGCGAGCTGCTGCACGACTGGGCCTCGCGCGACCAGGTCGACTCGGCGGTGCTGCTGCTGTCCGAGATGCTGACGAACGTCCTCGTGCACACCGACTCCGACGCCCTGCTGGTCGCCGAGATCACCGGCGAGGTGGGCGGGCGGCGGCTGCGGATCGAGGTCACCGACGCCGGGGACGACCTGCCGCACCGACGCCGCCCCGGGGAACTGGCGTCCTCCGGCCGCGGCCTGGTGCTGATCGAACTGCTCGCGCACGCCTGGGGGGTGGACCCGCGCGGCGAGGGCAAGAGCATCTGGTTCGAGCTCTACGAGTCCATGAACGGCTCGGGCGACGGGTCCTGGTCCCCGTAGCGCTCACGCCTCTTGTGGGGGCGCCCCGGGCGGCGGCTTCGGCCCCGTACGGTCACGCCTCCTGCGACGACGGCCCGGATACCGGCGGCTCCTGGTCGCCGTAGCGCGTGCGCAGTTCCTGGATGACGCCGAACGCCGCCGCCGTGAGCGGGACGGCCAGCAGCATGCCGAGCACTCCGGCGACGGACGCCCCGGCCGTGATGGTCACCATCACCACCGCCGGATGCATCTGCACGGTCCGGCTCTGGATCATCGGCTGGAGCACATGCCCCTCCAGCACCTGCACGGCGAGGACCACGCCGAGTGCCCACAGCGCGATGACGAACCCCCGGTCGGCGAGCGCCACCAGCACGGCCAGCGCTCCCGAGATGAACGCGCCGAGATAGGGGATGTACGCGCCGACGAAGACCAGCGCGCCCAGCCCGGGCGCGCCGGGCACATCGAGGACGAGCAGCCCGACGGTGATGCAGAGCGCGTCGATGAGGGCGATGAGGGTGGTGCCCCGCATGAACCCCTCGACGGCCCTCAGGGCCCGGCGCGCCATGGCCTCCAGGACGTCCGCCGACCCGCGGGGCGACAGGGACCGCAGCGTCCCGGCGGCCTTGTCGGAGTCGCGCAGGAAGAAGAAGACGAGCAGCAGCGCGAGGACGGCCATGGCGATGGACTCGCCGACCACACTGACGCCGCTGATCACGCCGGAGGCGGCCGTACCGCCGAACTTGCCCAGCAGCTCCCGGGCGTTGGAGGCGAGGTCGTCCAGCGAGGTGCCGGCCGCCCCGAAGTGCGCGGAGACGCCCCGGGCGGCCTCCTTGAGGGAGGCGACGATCTCGTCGCCGGTGTCGATGAGCGCGGCGACCACGATGTACACGGCCCCGCCGACCACGGCGACCACCGCGACACAGGTGAGCCCGGCCGCGATCGAACGCTGCACCCCGGCTCTCACCAGCCGCCGGTGCAGCGGCCCGAGCAGCGCCGTCCCGAGCAGCGCGAGCAGCACGGGCACGACGGCGGTCCGGAACTCCACGACCAGCCGGATCCCGACGTAGACGACCCCGGCGGAGAGCAGCAGAACGGCACACCAGGCGGCGAAACGCCGGGCGGCTTCGGGGAGCAGCGGGGTGGAGGCCTGCACATACCCACCCGACCATGCCCCGGGCGGGCCGTCCCGTCAGGGAGGCCCGCCAGGGTGACGGGGCGTCAGCCGCCCCCGTGCCGCGTCAGTCCTGCGGACCGCTCGCGGTCATCCCGTGCACCGCCGGGACCGTGCCCAGGCGGCCCTTCTGGAAGTCCTCGAAGGCCTGCATGAGCTCGTCCTTGGTGTTCATGACGAACGGGCCGTAGTGGGCCATCGGCTCGCGGATGGGCTGTCCGCCGAGCAGGACGACCTCCAGGTCCGGCGTGTGCCCGTCCTGCTTCTCGTCCGCGCGGACGGTCAGCGAGGAGCCCGCGCCGAAGACCGCGGTCTGGCCCATGTGGACGGGACGCCGCTCGGCACCGACCGCGCCCTTGCCCGCCAGGACGTACGCGAGGCCGTTGAAGTCCTCGCGCCACGGCAGGGTGAGCTCCGCACCCGGCGCGAGGGTCGCGTGGACCATCGTGATCGGCGTGTGGGTGATGCCGGGGCCCTCGTGGCCGTCCAGCTCACCGGCGATGACGCGCAGCAGCGCGCCGCCGTCGGGGGAGGTGAGCAGCTGGACCGAGCCGCTGCGGATGTCCTGGTAGCGCGGGGCCATCATCTTGTCCTTGGCGGGGAGGTTCACCCACAGCTGGAGGCCGTGGAAGAGCCCGCCGGAGACGACGAGATGCTCGGGTGGGGCCTCGATGTGCAGCAGGCCCGAGCCCGCGGTCATCCACTGGGTGTCCCCGTTGGTGATGGTGCCGCCACCGCCGTTGGAGTCCTGGTGGTCGAAGATGCCGTCGATGATGTAGGTGACGGTCTCGAAGCCGCGGTGCGGGTGCCACGGGGTGCCCTTGGGCTCGCCCGGCGCGTACTCCACCTCGCCCATCTGGTCCATCATGATGAACGGGTCGAGATGGCGGTAGTTGATCCCCGCGAACGCCCGGCGTACCGGGAAGCCCTCGCCCTCGAAACCGCTCGGAGCGGTCGTGACGGCAAGTACGGGACGGGCCACGGCGTCGGCCGGCGCGGTCACGCGGGGCAGCGTCAACGGGTTCTCGACGGTCACTGCAGGCATGTCGGTTCCTCCTCGTGTACGCCCAGTTTAGTTGAGCGTTGAACTTCTTGCCACCCCGAACAGAGAAAACCGGGAGGACATTCCCACCCGGGGGACGGCGCAGCGAACCACGGGAGACCGGCATGGCGAAAGGCCGTCACCCTGCTGCGGGGTGACGGCCCTCGTGCGCCGGTATCAGGCGACCGGCTCGCGCTCCTCACTCACGGCCTCGGCGGAAGCGGACTCTGCGGACTCGGATTCGGTGGGCGCGGCCTCGGCGGACTCGGACTTCCGGTCCCGCATCACCAGCGTGGCGACGACCGCCGCGGCCAGGACACCCAGCGCGCTGATCGTGAAGGTCGTCGACATCGAGGCGGCGAAGGCCTCCCGGGCCGCCCGCACCAGCCCGGCGTCGCCGCCGGCGACGGCCAGCGCCCCGCCGATGGATTCCCTGGCCTGCTCGGGGGCGTCGGCCGGCATCTCGTCCGCGTAGCCGCCGGAGAGCAGGGAGCCGAGGATCGCGATGCCGAGGGCGGTGCCGGACTGCTGGATGGTGTCGTTGAGGGCCGAGCCGACGCCCGCCTTGTCCTCCGGGATGGTGCCCATCAGCGCGGCAACCGCGGCCGGCATGGCCAGACCGGCGCCCAGGCCCAGGATTCCCAGCGCCACGGCCGGGACCGTGAAGCCGCTGTCGGCGCTGAGCGTGGTCAGCAGTCCGAAGGACGCGGCCATCAGCAGCATCCCGCCGAGGATGACGAACCGGTTGCCCGCCTTGACGGCGAGCTGAGCCCCGGCCGCGTTGCCGGCCAGCGCGGCCACGGCCAGCGGCAGGAAGGCCAGGCCCGCCTTGACCGCGGACCAGCCGAGGACGAACTGGAGGTACTGGGTCAGCACCAGCAGCAGGCCCGCGTTGCCGATCTGGACGAGCGCCAGGGAGAGCGAACCGCCGCTGAAGTTGCGGTGCCTGAAGAGAACCATCGGGACCATCGGCGAGGGGGTCACGTTCTGCCAGGTGACGAAGCCGGCCAGGGCGATGACGGCGACGGCCAGGACGATGAGGGAGCGGCCTTCGAACGCGCCGTGCTGCGGGATCTCGATGATCCACCACACCAGGGCCGTCATGCCCACCGCCGACAGCACCGCGCCCAGCGGGTCCGGCTTCTGCCACGGCGCCTTCGACTCCGGCATCAGCAGCACACCGGCCAGCAGCGCGAGGCCGACGATCGGCACGTTGATGAGGAAGATCGCCTGCCAGGCGAAGTGGTCGATCAGCACACCGCCGAGCACGGGGCTGCCGACCAGCCCCAGCATCGACACCGAACCCCACGCCGCCATCGCCTTGGGCCGCTCGTCCTCGTCGAAGACGGTGATCAGGATCGACAGGGTCGAGGGCATGATCAGCGCGCCGCCGACGCCCATCGCGATCCGCACCGCGATCAGCTCACCCGGGGTGGAGCAGAACACCGCCCCCAGCGAGGCCGCCCCGAACAGCAGCAGCCCGATCAGCATCACCCTCCGGCGCCCGAACCGGTCCCCGAGGCTTCCCGAGGTCAGCAGCAGTCCGGCGAAGACCAGGGTGTAGGAGTCGAGGATCCACTGCATGTCCTGGGCGCTCGCCCCGAGGTCCTCGGTCAGCGTGGGCACCGCGACCGTCAGCGCCATGTTGTCGACGACCAGGACCAGCGTGCTGAGGCACAGCACGATCAGGATCCACCAGCGGCGTGGATTGCGAGCTTCCATGTCCTCTTCCCCTCCTGCGAACATCGTTCCTTCGATGCGAACACTGTACGCATGCACGAACACTGTTCGCAAGGCTTGAGTTCTGTACGCTGAATGCGCACGCTGTTCGCGCGAAGCGGTTCGACGCGAAGAGGCTCAACAGGAGGGACCCCGATGAGCAGGGCGAAGGACAAGAACCCCATCCCGTCCGTCTGGACCCGCGAGCAGCGCCGGACCGACCAGCCCGCGCTCAGCCGGGACGCGATCGTGCGCGAGGCGATCGCGATGCTCGACGCCGAGGGCATCGAGGCGCTCTCCATGCGCAAGCTCGGCGCGCGCCTGAACGCGGGCGCGACCTCGCTGTACCGGCACGTGGCGACGAAGGACGAGCTGATGGAGCTCGCGGTGGACGAGGTCGCCGCCGAGATCCACGTCCCGCCGGCCGGCGGCCCCGACTGGCGCGCGGCGGTGACCGAGGCGGCCGGGTCCTTCCGCACGACGGCGCTACGGCACCCCTGGCTGACCCTGGTCCTCGGCCAGGCCGGGCTCGCCTACCTGGGGCCGAACTACATGAGCTTCTCGGAGCGGCTGGCGGCCCTGTTCACCGCTGCGGGGTTCCCCGAGCCGAGCCGGGCGATCGACGCCGTCTTCTCGTACGTCATCGGCATGAGCACGACGGAGGCCGCCTGGCTCACCACGGTCGCCCGCTCGGGCGAGACGGAGTCCGAGTTCGTCGCGCGCCTGCTTCCCGCGGCCCAGCGGGTCTCGGCCGGCTACGACCATCTGGCGGCGGCAGGCCCCGAGACCGGTAACGAGGCCGCCGACCCGGCGAAGCTGCGCGAGGGCAAGTTCGCCTACGGCCTGGAGGTCGTCCTCGACGGCCTGGCGCTGCGCCTGCCGAAGTGACTACGGCCTGGTTTCAGCCGCCATACATCCGGCGCATCGCGAACTCGACCATCTGCTCCACGGCCTTCGCGTCGAAGACCATGCGGTGCTCACCCTCCATGTCGAGGACGAAGCCGTAGCCGGTCGGCAGCAGGTCCAGCACCTCGGCACCGGTGATCACGAAGTACTTGGACTCCTTGCCCGCGTACCGGCGCAGCTCCTTGAGCGTGCTGAACATCGGGATCACCGGCTGCTGGGTGTTGTGCAGGGCGAGGAAGCCGGGGTTGTCGCCGCGCGGGCAGTAGACCTTCGACGTCGCGAAGACCTGCTGGAAGTCCTCGGCGGCCATCTGCCCGGTGGTGAAGGCGCGCACCGCGTCCGTGAGGGAGGGCGGGGACGGCTCGGGGTACAGCGGCGGCTGCTGCCCGTATCCGCCGGACATCGGCTGCTGCGGAGGGGCGTACTGCCCTTGCGGGCCCGCTGTCTGGTCGTAGCCGTACATGAGCGCAAGCGTACCGAGCGCGGACGGGCCGGCGGGCCGGTACGGCGGTCCCGGCAAACCGACAGCGAGTCGACAGCGCCCGGGCTGTGGATCGCCGGGGCCCGCGCTCGTAGCGTCGTGGCATGAGCGCACGCCCTGACGAGAGCCCGCCCGCGCACGACGGAGGCCTCTCCCACGACCTGCCCGTCCTCGCCCGCCGCCGGATGATCCGGCTGATGGCGGGCGCGAGCCTGGTCCCGCTGGTGGGCTGCACCTCGGAGGCCGGTACCGCGGCGTCTCCTTCCTCCTCCTCGTCCGCGGAGTGCGCCGAGATCCCCGAGGAGACGGCCGGGCCCTTCCCCGGCGACGGCTCGAACGGCGTGAACGTCCTCAAGGAGAGCGGGGTCGTCCGCAGCGACATCACCCGGAGCTTCGGCGACTCCGCTGGCGGCACGGCCGACGGCGTCCCCCTGACGATCACGCTCACGGTGGTGGACGCGGCCTCCGGCTGCGGGACGCCGAAGCGGGGTGCCGCCGTCTACGTCTGGCACTGCGACCGGGAGGGCGCCTACTCCCTCTACTCCGAGGGCGTCACCGACGAGAACTACCTGCGGGGCGTGCAGGAGGCGGACGACGAGGGCCGGGTCACCTTCCGGAGCGTCTTCCCCGGCTGCTACCCGGGCCGCTGGCCGCACGTCCACTTCGAGGTCTACGGCAGCCTCGCCGACGCCACCACGGCGACGTCGATCACGAACACCTCGCAGCTGGCCTTCCCGAAGGACGTCTGCGACACGGTCTACGCCACGGACGGCTATGACGCGAGTGTGCGGAACCTATCCGTCCTCTCCCTGGAGGACGACAGTATCTTCAGCGACGGCCACGACCGGCAGCTGGCGACGATGACGGGCAGCGCGAGGGACGGTTACACCGCGGCATTGACCGTTCCGGTGTGACCTGTCACAGATGACGGATCGGGGTTGCTTCTTATTACCGACGGGTAGCATCATTCGTAGCTACTTGTTGGTACGTGAACTAGCGCGAGGATCCAGTGCCTCGCCGATCTCTCTACGGAGCCGGGAGCCGTCGCCATGGGGCACTACAAGTCGAATCTCCGCGACATCGAGTTCAACCTCTTCGAAGTACTCGGGCGCGACAAGGTGTACGGCACCGGCCCGTTCGAGGAGATGGACGTCGAGACCGCGAAGAGCATCCTGGAGGAGATGACGCGCCTCTCGGAGAACGAGCTGGCCGAGTCCTTCATCGACGCCGACCGCAACCCGCCGGTCTTCGACCCGGAGACCAACACCGCGCCGGTCCCCGCGTCCTTCAAGAAGAGCTATCAGGCCTTCATGGACTCCGAGTACTGGCGCCTGGGCCTCCCCGAGGAGATCGGCGGCACCACCTCGCCCCGCTCCCTGATCTGGGCCTACGCCGAGCTCATCCTGGGCGCCAACCCGGCCGTGTGGATGTACTCCTCGGGTCCGGCCTTCGCCGGCATCCTCTTCGAGGAGGGCAACGAGGTCCAGAAGCACATAGCCAAGGTCGCCGTGGAGAAGCAGTGGGGCTCCACGATGGTGCTCACCGAGCCCGACGCGGGCTCCGACGTGGGCGCCGGCCGCACCAAGGCCGTGCAGCAGGAGGACGGCTCCTGGCACATCGAGGGCGTGAAGCGCTTCATCACCTCCGGTGAGCACGACATGTCGGAGAACATCCTCCACTACGTCCTCGCCCGCCCCGAGGGCGCCGGCCCCGGCACCAAGGGCCTGTCCCTGTTCCTCGTCCCGAAGTACCTCTTCGACTTCGAGACCGGCGAGCTGGGCGAGCGCAACGGCGTCTACGCCACGAACGTCGAGCACAAGATGGGCCTGAAGGCCTCCAACACCTGCGAGATGACCTTCGGCGACCAGCACCCCGCCAAGGGCTGGCTGATCGGCGACAAGCACGACGGCATCCGCCAGATGTTCCGCATCATCGAGTTCGCCCGCATGATGGTCGGCACGAAGGCGATCTCCACGCTCTCCACGGGCTACCTCAACGCCCTGGAGTACGCCAAGGAGCGCGTCCAGGGCCCCGACCTGGCGAACTTCATGGACAAGACCGCGCCCAAGGTCACCGTCACCCACCACCCCGACGTGCGCCGCTCGCTCATGACGCAGAAGGCCTACGCCGAGGGCATGCGCGCCCTGGTGCTCTACACGGCCTCCGTCCAGGACGAGATCCAGGTCAAGGAGGCCGCGGGCGAGGACATCTCCGCCCTGGAGGCCCTGAACGACCTGCTCCTGCCCATCGTCAAGGGCTACGGCTCCGAGAAGGGTTACGAGCAGCTCGCCCAGTCGCTGCAGACCTTCGGCGGCTCCGGCTTCCTGCAGGAATACCCGATCGAGCAGTACATCCGGGACTCCAAGATCGACACCCTCTACGAGGGCACCACGGCGATCCAGGGCCAGGACTTCTTCTTCCGGAAGATCGTCCGCAACCAGGGCGCCGCGCTCAACTCCCTCGCCGAGGACATCAAGAAGTTCCTGGCGCTCGGTGAGGGCGGCGAGGAGCTGGGCGCGACCCGCGAGCACCTCGCGAAGGCCGCCGTCGAGCTGGAGGCCATCGTCGGCCTGATGCTCACCGACCTCGCGGCCACCGAGCAGGACGTCAAGAACATCTACAAGGTGGGCCTCAACAGCACCCGCCTGCTGATGGCCTCCGGTGACGTCGTCGTCGGCTACCTGCTGCTCAAGGGCGCCGCGGTGGCCGCCGAGAAGCTGGAGACGGCTGGCTCCAAGGACAAGGCCTTCTACACCGGCAAGATCGCCGCCGCGAAGTTCTTCGCCGCCAACGTCCTGCCGGGCGTCACCCTGGCCCGCAAGGTCGCCGAGGGTGTCGAGCTGGACCTGATGGAGCTGGACGAGGCCGCGTTCTAGATCTTTCACGTCCTCTGTTCGAGGGCCCGTTCCCTTACGCCGGGAACGGGCCCTCGTGCGTCGTTAAAGTGAACCCATGACCGAACGAGCCCGCTTCGACCGCGGCCACACCGACGACCTGATGACCTTCCTGGCGGCGAGCCCCTCGCCGTACCACGCCGTGGCGAACGCCGCCGAGCGACTGGAGAAGGCGGGCTTCAAGCAGGTCGCCGAGACGGACGCCTGGGACGGGACGCACGGCGGCAAGTACGTGCTGCGCGGCGGCGCGATCGTCGCCTGGTACGTGCCGGAGGTCGCCGCGCCCCACACGCCGTTCCGGATCGTCGGCGCCCACACCGACTCCCCCAACCTGCGCGTCAAGCCGCTCCCCGACAGCGGGGCGCACGGCTGGCGCCAGGTGGCCGTGGAGATCTACGGCGGACCGCTGCTCAACTCCTGGCTGGACCGCGACCTCGGCATCGCGGGCCGCCTCACCCTGCGCGACGGCTCGACGCGTCTGGTCAACGTCGACCGACCGCTGCTGCGCGTCCCGCAGCTCGCCATCCACCTGGACCGCTCGGTGACGGCCGACGGCCTCAAGCTCGACAAGCAGCGGCACATGCAGCCGGTGTGGGGCCTGGGCCGCGACGTCCGCGACGGCGACCTGATCGCCTTCCTGGAGGAGACGGCCGGCATCCCGGCGGGCGAGGTCACCGGCTGGGACCTGATGACGCACTCCGTGGAACCGCCCGCCTACCTGGGCCGCGACCGCGAGCTGCTGGCCGGACCGCGAATGGACAACCTCCTGTCGGTGCACGCGGGCACGGCGGCCCTGGCGGCCGTGGCGTCCGGGGCGACCGCGCCCTCCTCCATCCCGGTCCTGGCCGCCTTCGACCACGAGGAGAACGGCTCCCAGTCGGACACCGGCGCGGACGGGCCGCTGCTCGGCAACGTGCTGGAGCGCTCCGTCTTCGCCCGCGGCGGCACCTACGAGGACCGGGCCCGCGCCTTCGCCGGCACGGTCTGCCTGTCCTCCGACACGGGCCACGCCGTCCACCCCAACTACGCGGAGCGGCACGACCCGACGCACCACCCGCGCGTCAACGGCGGCCCGATCCTCAAGGTCAACGTCAACAACCGCTACGCGACGGACGGTTCGGGACGAGCGGAGTTCACCGCGGCCTGCGAGGCGGCCGACGTGCCCTTCCAGTCCTTCGTCTCCAACAACTCCATGCCCTGCGGCACCACGATCGGCCCGATCACCGCCGCCCGGCACGGCATCAGGACCGTGGACATCGGCGTGGCCATCCTGTCGATGCACAGCGCCCGCGAACTGTGCGGCGTCGACGACCCGTTCCTGCTCGCGGGCGCGCTGGCGGCGTTCCTCGAGACGTAGAACGGGCCGTCACCGCATGGGTGTTCCCTTCCGGGGTACCCGGTGTTCCGGGACCGGAACGACCGGACCGTACAGGGAGGCGACACACATGGGCCTCGGCGGATGCATCATCCTCATCGCCGTGGGAGCCATCCTCACGTTCGCGACCGACTGGGACATGCAGGGGGTCAACCTCGACCTGGTCGGCATCATCCTGATGATCGTCGGACTGATCGGCGTCACCACGTTCAGCAGCATCGCCAGGCGCCGACGCGTGGTGGTGCCCCCCACGACCCCGGTCGTGGAGGACCCGGCGGTGCACCACCACCGCCGCGACGGTTACAGCGACGGATACGGGGTCTGACCGTTCCTGAAGACTGAGCGGGAGTGAGTCCTGTTTCCAGGGCTCATGCTCAGCCGGACGTCCCGAACGGTGTTGGGGTGTCCTGGTTGCCCGCTTTCGCTTCGCGTCCGGCGCGCACGGATCGTGTCCGTGGTCCGGGAATGCGGGGGCGGGTTTCCTCACGCCCCGGGGCCACCGAGTCGGCCTGGACGGTCCGATGCCCCTGCTCATCACTCCGGTGAGCAGGGGGCGGTGCCGTCCGTCGCCGGATCGGGTGCCTCAGGGCGCGTCTGCCGATCGCCACGGCGGCCGCGTCGTGGCGGGTGGTTTTGCGGTGTGTGCTGGTGAGGGGTTTCTGCCAGTGCTGGGCGCCCCAGCGGCTGGTGTAGGCGGGGTCGACGGCGAGGATGGTGATGCCGAGTTCGGCCGCCATCGACACCAGCCGGGCCCGCAGCCTGGCGGTGGGCATGCCGGAGATCAGCTTACGGAAGCCTTTGCGGCGGCCGTGCTTCTCGCGGGTCTTCTCCGCTCGGAAGTCCAGGTTCTCGACCGCGATCGCGAGACCGTGGCGTTGGGCGAAGTGCAGCAGGCGGATCAGGGCGTGGCGGATCTGGGCGTCGCGGTGCTGTGCGGTGCCGGACAGGTCGTAGCCGAAGCGGAGGGGCTGGCCGACGGGGTTACCGTGTGGGTCCAGGCGCCAGGCGGCCAAGTGATCGGCATTTGTGTCCACGCCGACCAGCCCGTTCGTGCGGGCCGCAGCCAGGGGCACGGTGTTGACCGGGGGGATCGTCCACGACGCGGTGAGGTACCAGCGGCCCCGGATGGTGTCTTCATGGATGCGGTAGGCGACCGCCCGGTTCGCGGTGACCCGGTCGGCCCACTGTTCACCGCGGTGTGCGAATGCCACCCGGCAGGTGAGCACGTACCGGCCGTGCGGGGCGTTCGCCAGATGCACCAAAGGGGCGGGGAGCTTGATCGAGACCTCGCCGCCGGGGGTGACGCGGATGGTCTCGTTGCCGAACCGCTTACCGCTCTCGCCGTCGGCCTGGAGGAACCGGCGTCCGGCCTGCCACCGCGTGCGCCACTGCTCCTCGCTCAGCTGTGCCGCGTCAAGGTGTTGGCGGGTGTTCAAAGGCCGCTTTCCGCCGCGCACCACGTGCACGGCACCGGCCTGCCAGTCCGCGCGCACCGCCTGCAACCGGTCTTCGAGTACATGCAGCCGGCGCGTCTTGGCGAACCACTCCCGCTTGCTGCGGTAGCCGCCCGGAGCCTGTTTGCTGCCCGCCTCACCCACCGGGAGGGACAGCCGGTGGTCGATCGTGCGCACACTCACCTGAAGATGCTGGATGTGCGCAAGCTGCCCCCGCCTGGCCAGTGCCCACTGATCATGGGAGGCCTTCGTGATCGACCCCGCCCAACGGGAGGACGACTGCACCGTCAGGGACCGCTTACGCTCGGCCCACAGCTCGGCGTCGTGCTCCAAGCCGGCCACGCAACGCGCCTTCAGATCCCGCGAGGCCAGCGTGCCCAGATGGTCGCCCACCAGGCGCAGCACGCGTTCGTCCTCGGCGGTCAGGTACTTGAGCCGGTCACGAACCGCGACCCCGGAAGGGCCGGGCACCACGAACGGCGCTTCGATCTTCCGCAGGCCGCTCAATCCCCTCACCCCCGCCCCGCACCAGTCGACCAATCCCTCAGCGCCTTCAACGGCCCGCACGCGCAAAGGTCACGCATTCGACAGAAGAACTCTTGTTCACGCGCGTGAGGCCGCACCTTCCGCACCCCGGACACTCACGCATGCGCACCTGAACACGCCCATGCACAGTCAGCCGCCAGCAGTTCACAACCCCGGAAACCTTCGGGCGTGTTCGCGCCAGGTCTGCGGCACGCCCTCCGTACGGAAGGGTCGGGTTCGAGGGCGCGGGGGAGACGTACGCCCTCGCGCCCTCGTCGCTGCGCCGACGGGATGGCCAGGGTGTTCACGCCAGTGCATGCCCCCTCGTGGCGTCCACGTGGTCCGGGACCTCGTCGTGGCGGTCGCCCACCGTG
The DNA here is from genome assembly GCF_040302345.1 of Streptomyces sp. NPDC126510. NCBI lineage: Bacteria > Bacillati > Actinomycetota > Actinomycetes > Kitasatosporales > Streptomycetaceae > Streptomyces > Streptomyces sp. NPDC126510. The sequence continues at coordinate 287,301 of NZ_JBEORR010000005.1, forward strand.
AGGGTGCCGGTGGGTTCGAACATGAGGATCGCGGTGGGCACGGAGGCGGACGGCTTGTGTTCGGTGCCGCGGGGCACCGTGAAGACGCTGCCGCGGGGCAGGACCACCGCCCGCTCGCCGGCCGGCTCGCGCAGGGCGATGTGCAGTTCGCCGTCGAGGACGAGGAAGAACTCGTCGGTGTGCTCGTGGACGTGCCAGACGTGTTCGCCCTCCACCTTGGCGATACGGACGTCGTAGTCGTTCACGGCGGTGACGATGCGGGGACTCCAGCGGTCGGAGAAGGTGGCAAGGGCGCGGGCGAGGGCGACGGGTTCCTGGGTCATGAGGTGATCCTGCGGGGTGCCGTGGACGTCGTGCGAGTGATAGGAGTCGCACATGTCGCAAGGATCCTCGCAGCGTCCCCATCGGGTCGCCGTGATCGTCGACGAGGGCACCAATCCCTTCGAGGTCGGGGTGGCCACCGAACTGTTCGGGCTGCCTCGACCGGAACTGGGGCCGCGGTCGCCTCTGTACGAGGTGACGCTGTGCGCGCCCGCACCGGAGATCCGAATGAATCACGGGTTCTTCACGCTCACCGGCGTCCGGGGCCTGGACGCCGTGGCGGAGGCGGACACACTGGTCGTCCCGGGTCGGCCGGACAACGTCGTGCCGCGCGGCCCCGACGTCCTCGACGCCATACGGCGCGCACACGCGCGTGGTGCCCGGGTCATGAGTTTCTGCACCGGCACCTTCGCCCTCGCTGAAGCCGGGCTGCTGGCCGGGCGGAGGGCGGCGACCCACTGGCGCTGGGCGGACACCTTCCGGCGGCTGCACCCGGAGGTGCTGCTGGAACCGGACGTGCTCTTCGTCGACGACGGTGATCTCCTCACCGCCGCCGGCAGCGCGGCCGCGCTCGACCTCGGGCTGTACATCTGGCGGCGTGACCACGGGGCGGAGATCGCCCATCACGTCTCCCGCCGACTGGTCTTCGCCGCGCACCGCGACGGCGGGCAGCGGCAGTTCGTGGAGCGGCCGGTCCCGGAGGTGCGGGACGAGTCCTTGGCCCCCCTGCTGGCGTGGGCGCAGGAGCGGCTGGGGGAGCCACTGGCGGTGGCGGACCTGGCCGTCCGGGCGCGGGTCAGCCCCGCCACGCTCCACCGCCGCTTCCGCGCACAGCTCGGCACCACCCCTCTGGCGTGGCTGACCGAGGAGCGCGTGGCGCTGGCCTGCCGGCTCATCGAGCGGGGCGAGGAGCGGATGGACGTGGTGGCGGCGAGGAGCGGGCTCGGAACGGCCGCCAACCTGCGGGTACGGCTGCGGCAGGTGACCGGGCTCAGCCCGTCGGCCTACAGGCGGCGTTTCGGGCCGGGCCGCGGGGAAGCCCTGGTCTCATGAGATTCCTCGTGTACGACCGGCTCCTCGGCTTCGGCGACGACTACTGGATCGAGGACGACCGCGGCAGCAAGGTGTTCCTCGTCGACGGCAAGGCCCTGCGGCTGCGGGACACCTGGGAGTTGAAGGACCCCCAGGGGCGCGTCCTCGTCGACATCCACCAGAAGATGCTTGCCCTGCGCGACACCATGGTGCTCCAGCGCGGCGGGGAGCCGCTGGCGACGATCCGCAGGAAACGGCTGTCCCTGCTGCGCAACCACTACCGGGTGTCCCTGGCCGACGGCAACGAGCTGGACGTCAGCGGAAAGATCCTCGACCGGGAGTTCGCCGTCGAGTACGACGGGGAGCTGCTGGCGGTGATCTCCCGGCGGTGGCTGACCCTGCGGGACACCTACGGCGTGGACGTCGTCCGCGAGGACGCGGATCCGGCGCTGCTGATCGCGGTGGCCGTGTGTGTGATCCACCTGGCGGAGAAGGAGCGGGAGGACTGAGCCACCCGGGTGCTTGCGTCGTCAGGGGCGGCGAGGAGGCCGGAGTCCCAGCACCCGGTCCTTCAGCGCCGGGAACTGCTCCCGGGTGGTGGCGACCTTCCCCGGGTCGAACTCCACCGTGAGGACCTCCTCGCCGGCACCGGCCTGCGCCAGCACCTCGCCCCACGGGTCCACCACGATCGAGTGACCGGCCTGCGGAACTCCGGCGTGCGTCCCGGCCGTTGCGCAGGCGAGGAGGAACGTCTGGTTCTCCACGGCCCGTGCCTGGGCCAGCAGCGTCCAGTGGGAGCGGCGGCGCTCCGGCCAGCCCGCCGACACCACGAGCGTCTCGGCACCGGCGTCGACCAGGCCGCGGTAGAGCTCGGGGAAGCGGAGGTCGTAGCAGGTGGACAGGCCCAGGGTCGTCTCGGGCAGACGCACCGTCACCAGCTCCGCGCCCGCGCCCATCAGCACGGCCTCGCCCTTGTCGAAGCCGAAGCGGTGGATCTTGCGGTAGGCGGCGGCCAGATCGCCGGAGGGGGAGAAGACGAGGGAGGTGTTGTAGAGCGGCCCGTCAGGGTCCCGCTCCGGGATGGAACCCGCGTGCAGCCACACACCCGCGTCGCTCGCGGCCTTCGCCATCGCCTCGTACGTCGGCCCCTCGAGCGGCTCGGCCTCGCGCCCGAACTCCTCGTAGGCGAAGGCACCCGTGGTCCACAGCTCCGGCAGGACGACGAGATCGGCTCCGGCCTGCTCCCGGACCAGCGCCGTCACGCGTCGGCGGCGTGCTTCGACCGATTCGTCCTCGTTCACGGCAATCTGGATCACAGAGGCGCGCACACTACCACCGTCCTGGCATTCGAGCCGTTCACACGGGCCTACGATCGTCACACGAAAGCACTGCCGGGGTGCCTCACAGCAGCGTAACTTAGCTCGCAAGACGCCCGCCGACAGCCGCCACCTCCCACTGGCAACGCCGCCACCACCTGCCCGTGACCGAACCGCCGAGGGGTCCCGTTCCGTGAGTCTGCATCCCACCCTCCAGCCCTACGCCGACGCCTGGACCCACTCCATCGAAGCGATATCCGAGCTGCTCCAGCCGCTCCCGGAGGCCGAGTGGAACCGGCGGACGCCGTGCCCCGGGTGGTCGGTGCGGGACGTGGCGTCCCATGTCATCGGTCTGGACTGCGAGATGCTCGGCGACCCGCGGCCCATCCACAGCCTCCCGCGCGACCTCTTCCACGTCACGAACGAGCACCAGCGCTACATGGAGATGCAGGTCGACGTCCGCCGCCACCACACGGCACCGGAGATGACCTCCGAGCTGGAGTACGTGATCATCCGCCGCAACCGGCAGCTGCGGAACGAGTCGCGTGATCCCGGCACGAAGGTGCGGGGGCCGCACGGCAGCGAGCTCACCCTGGAGGAGTCGATGCGGCGGCACGCGTTCGACGTGTGGGTGCACGAGCAGGACCTGCGCACGGCGCTCGGCCGCCCGGGCAACCTCGACTCCCCCGGCGCGCTGGTCGCCCGTGACGTGCTGCTCGGGGAGCTCCCGCGTGTGGTGGCCGAGGACGCGCAGGCACCACGCAGCTCGGCGATCGTCTTCGATGTGCACGGACCCGTCGAGTTCCTGCGCACGATCCGCGTCGACATCCAGGGCCGCGGCACCCTGGAGACGGCCCCGGCCCTCGGCCCGGCCGCCACGCTCACCCTCGACTGGGAGACGTACGTCCGTCTCGCCTGCGGCCGCGTGACCCCGGAGTCGGTCTCCGACCGCCTGAAGACGGAGGGCGACCCGGACCTGACGGCGGCGATCCTGAGGCACTTCGCGGTGACGCAGTAGGAGCCGGCACCGGGCGCCCCGACCCGCTCAGCTGCGGGCATGCGTGCCGCCAGGGGCGGCACCCGTCCCAAGGAGAGCGGCACCCCGCTACGCCGGGCTGCGGTCCCACCCGCCCCCGGCACGAACGCCGAGCACCGAAAAACCCAGTGCCGCTGCCCCGCGGCCCCCCGTAGCGTCCCCCGGCATGACCCCACCCCACCGCACCCGCCTCACCTTCCACGGCCCACTGTCCGAGACCCGGGCAGAGGCTCTCGTGCAGCGCCTCACCCGCCACCGCCCCACCACGATCCTGGACATCGGCTGCGGCTCAGGCGAACTCATGCTGCGCCTCCTGGCCGCCGCACCGGAGGCGACCGGCACCGGCATCGACCTGGACACCGACGACCTGGCGCGAGGGCGGAAGGCCGCCGCGGACCGCGGACTGGCATCCCGGGCCCGGTTCGTCGAGGAGTCCGCCACCGGCACCTCCCGCGGCCCCGCCGACCTCGTGCTGTGCGTGGGGTCGAGCCAGGCCCTCGGCGACCGGCTCCCCGAAGCGCTCGGGGAACTGCGCCGCCTGGTCACCGACCGCGGCCGCGTCCTGCTCGGCGAGGGCTTCTGGCAGCGCACACCGACCCCCGGCGAACTGTCCCGCATGTGGCCGGACGCGGCCGTCACCGACCACCCCGACCTCGCGACGCTCATCGGCCGGGCGATCGAGGCCGGGTTCCGGCCCGAGTGGACCGAGACCGCGAGCCTCGACGAATGGGAGGAGTTCGAGTCGGGATACCTCGCGGACACCGAGGCGTGGCTCGCCGAGCACCCCCGTCACCCCCAGGCGGAGGAGACACGGCAGCGCGTCGACCGGCACCGCGCCCGGTGGCTCACCTACCGCGGCGTCCTCGGCCTCGCGTACCTCACCCTCGTACCCACCGCCTGACCGACGTCACGCCGGCACGTGCACCGTCTCCACCCGGCTCGCCACCAGCCGCTCCCGCTCCCGCCGTTGCGCCCGCCCGCGCAGCCGCAGGATCTGGGACACCCCGGCCGCCTGGAGCACGAACACCACCGAGAAGGCCAGGGACCAGTCGTCGCCGGTGGCGTCCAGGAGGACGCCGATCGCCAGCAGCGTGGTCATGGAGGCCACGAAGCCGCCCATGTTGGTGATGCCGGAGGCGGTGCCCTGCCGTTCGGGCGGGTTGGCCGGGCGGGCGAAGTCGAAGCCGATCATCGACGCCGGTCCGCACGCCCCGAGCACCGTGCACAGCACGATCAGCAGCCACATCGGGGCGTGGGGGGCGGGGTAGGCGAGGGTGGCCGCCCACACGGCCGCCGTCGTACCGACCGTGCCGAGCGCGAGCGGCAGCCGGGCCCCGTGGTGCCGGGCGACGATCTGGCCGTAGACGAGGCCCACCACCATGTTCGACAGGACGACGAGGGTGAGCAGTTCACCGGCCACCGCCCGGGACAGTCCCTGCGCCTCGACGAGGAAGGGCAGGCCCCACAGCAGCAGGAACACCATCGCCGGGAACTGGGTGGTGAAGTGCACCCAGAGGCCGAGCCGCGTGCCGGGCTCCCGCCAGGAGGCGGCGATCTGCCGCCGCACGTAGGCCGCGCCCTGGTGCGGCAGCGGCTCCGGCTCCTGGCCCTCCGGGTGGTCCTTGAGGAACAGCAGCACCAGGACGAGCACCACGGCCCCGGCGGCCGCGCTGCCGGCGAACGCCGCCGTCCAGCCGATGCCGTGCAGCAGCCGGGCCAGCACGAGCGTGGAGACGAGGTTCCCGGCCATGCCGACCAGTCCCGCGAACTGGGCGACCAGCGGCCCGCGCCGGGCAGGGAACCAGCGGCTGCCCAGGCGCAGCACGCTGATGAACGTCAGCGCGTCACCGCAGCCGAGCAGCGCCCGGGAGGCGAGCGCCGTGCCGTACGACGGGGAGAAGGCGAAGCCCAGTTGCCCGGCGGTGAACAGCACCGCGCCGAGCGCCAGCACCTTCTTGGTGCCGAGCCGGTCGACCAGCAGGCCGACGGGGATCTGCATGCCCGCGTAGACGAGCAGCTGGAGGATGGAGAAGGTGGAGAGGGCCGAGGCGTTCACGTGGAAGCGGTCGGCTGCGTCGAGGCCGGCCACGCCCAGGGACGTGCGGAAGATGACCGCGACGAAGTAGACCGAGACGCCCGTGCCCCATACGGCCAGTGCCCTGCGTCCGCCCGGCAGCTCACCGGGTATCGCGGTGGCGCTCATCGGACCTCTCCCCGGGCCAGGTGCGAGAACCAGCCGATGTGCCGCCGGACGAGGCCGACGGCGGTCTCCGCGTCGTCGGAGCGCAGGGCGTCGAGGATCTCCTCGTGCTCGGCGAGGGTCTTGGCGAGGCGGTCGGGGTGGGAGTGCATGATGGCGACGCCCATCCGGAGCTGGCGGTCGCGCAGCTGGTCGTAGAGGCGGGAGAGGATCTCGTTGCCGCCGCTGCGGACGATCTCGGCGTGGAAGCAGCGGTCGGTGACGGCGGCGCCGGCGAAGTCACCGGCGGCGGCCTGCTCCTTCTGCCGGGACAGCAGTCCCTCCAGCCGCTCGATGAGCCCGGCGGGCGCGGGCACGGCCTTGCGCGCCGCGTGCTCCTCGACGAGCAGCCGCGTCTCGATGACGTCGGCGATCTCCTGCGCGGAGACGGGCAGGACCAGTGCGCCCTTCTTCGGGTAGAGCCGGATGAGCCCCTCGGCCTCCAGCCGGAGCAGCGCCTCGCGGACCGGCGTGCGCGACACCCCGACGGCTTCGGCGAGCTCGCCCTCGGTGAGGAGGGCCCCGCCCTCGTAGCGGCGCTCCAGGACGCCCTGCTTGACATGGGCGTAGACGCGTTCGGCGGCGGGCGGTTGCTTCACGGCCAGGGTCATGCGGACAGCATAGATACAACACGTACGCATGAATGGATACGTCCAGTATGCGGACTTGTATGTCACACATCTGTGGCAAAGGGGGGATCCGGCTCGGCAACAGCACAACCACGTGTGCTAGTTACGAGTCAGACACGTGCGGCCCCCTTTCCCCTCGTCCTCAACTCGGCCGCACCGTTGAGGCATTCGACGCAATCGGGGTACTTCACTTGATAACCGGCATTAAGGGCACTCGTCTCCGCAGAGCCGCGGCCGTCGCCGTCACCACCGGCGCCATGCTCGCGACCGGTGCCCTCACCGTCGCGCCGGCGCAGGCCGCCTCGGCGCCCTCCATCGCCGCCAAGGGCGGCTACGTGATGAACAACGCGACCGGCAAGTCGCTTTACACCAAGGCGGCCGACACGCGCCGCTCGACCGGCTCGACCACCAAGATCATGACCGCTCTGGTGGTGCTGAAGCAGTCGAACCTGAACCTGGACAGCAAGGTCACGATCCAGAAGGCGTACAGCGACTACATCGTCGAGAACAACTACGCGTCCAACGCGAAGCTGATCGTCGGCGACAAGGTCACCGTCCGCCAGCTGCTGTACGGGCTGATGCTCCCGTCCGGCTGCGACGCCGCGTACGCGCTCGCCGACAAGTTCGGCTCGGGCTCGACGCGCTCGGCGCGCGTGAAGTCGTTCATCGGCAAGATGAACACCACCGCCAAGAACCTGGGTCTGAAGAACACCCACTTCGACTCGTTCGACGGCATCGGCCACGGCGCCAACTACTCCACGCCGCGCGACCTGACCAAGCTCGCCAGCTCAGCGATGAAGAACGCCTCGTTCCGCACGGTCGTCAAGACCAAGAAGTACACGGCGAAGACGATCACCAAGTCCGGCGGTACGCGGACGATGGCGCCCTGGGAGAACACCAACCCGCTGCTCGGCAGCTACAGCGGCGCGATCGGCGTGAAGACCGGCTCCGGCCCGGAGGCGAAGTACTGCCTGGTCTTCGCCGCCACCCGCAGCGGCAAGACGGTCATCGGCACGGTCCTCGCCTCGACCGGCCTGGACGCCCGCAAGGCGGACGCGACGAAGCTGCTCAACTACGGCTTCACCAGGTAGGACACCAGCAGGACGACGCAGGGGGCTCCACCGCACACCCGCGGCGGAGCCCCCTTCGTCATACGGCCGGCTTCGTCATACGCCGGTCATGCCGCGGTGCGCTGTCGGCGCTCCAGTGCCCGGGCCGCCTTGCGCCGGACGCCCGACAGCACGTTCACCGGGGCGCCCGCACCGGCTCCCGGCTCCATTTGCCAGCCGCGGATCCGCGCCGCGACCCGCACCAGCCGCTGGTCGTCCGGGCGTACGTCGATGCTGAACAGCGACTCGTCGGGCGTACGGTCGTCGCCGCCCCAGCGGACCACGCCGTCGAGCTCGGCGAGGATGTCGCGGATCACGACCTCCTGCTGCGGGAAGAACCCGCCCCGTGCGCCCCGCGGATAGAAGCCGGGCCGGATCCGCACGGCCGTGCCGGACGCCAGATTGGACTCGGGCCTGCTCCTGGCCAGGCCGGCCGGCTCGTGCCATCCGACGGCGTCGCCCCGGCGCAGCGGGTCGACCTCGTAGTGGAACCGGCGTAGCAGGTGGACGAGGACGGTCTCCACGTCGCCCAAGCGCACGGCGACGCCCGTGAGCGGGGTGCCGGGGACGGGGCGGGTGTAGACGGTGCCACCGTCGTCGGCGGCGTTCTCCATCTCCCAGCCGTTGTGGGAGCGCGAGCCGGCCAGCACGCGCCGGCTCCGGTCCTGCGCGTTGCGCAGGGCGTCCCGTACACGTGCCGGGATGGGGTTGTTCGCGTCGGCGTACGCCTGAGACAGGAAATGGGACAGGGGCAGGGCGGCGACGCCCACGGCACCGCCGACGGCGGCGATACGGCCGAGCAGGGCACGGCGGGACAGGCTCCTGCGGTGCACGGCGCCGGGAGCCGAAGGTCTGCGGGGGAGGCTGAGCTTCAACGGAGTCTCTTCCTGAAGTTGTGTGGCGCGCACGCGCTCAGGCGTTGCGGAGGATGCTGTTGTACTTCTCGAAGATCTGGTAGACGGCCAGGCTCTGGTGCGTCTGGGCCTCCACGTCGGGGTCCCAGGCCCGGTAGCGGCGCAGGAGTTCGGTGATCTCGAACTCGACCAGGTCGAGGCGCATGGACCCCGGGGTGGTGACGCGGTTGCCGGGGGGCAGCTGTCCGCCGGGCCTGCCGCGGGTGCCCCACAGGTGGATCAGGGCCGCGGTGCGCACGCTGAACGCGTTGTCCTTGTTCAGCCGCTGCCACACGGTCCACAGGTCGGCGTCCTCGGCCGGGTCATGGTGGTCGCCGGTGGCGAAGCCCCAGCCGATGCAGTGGTTCCAGGCCTGGATGGCGTCGGCCGCGCTGATCTCGCCGATGCCGGTGTGCGAGTCCCTGACCGTGCCGGAGCCGGTGAGGTGGTGGTCGGCGACCTGATGGTCGGTGGACTGGTCGGAGAGGTCGAAGTCGCGCAGGGCCCAGTAGACGGCCGTCTGGATCAGCGCCTTGCGCATCGAGTACGTCGTCGACAGCTCGGTGATCAGGCCGTCCTGCTCCTGGATCGCCGCCACGGCCTGCGCGTTGGTGTAGAGCCGCGCGTCGCCGCCGATGCCGCCCGTGTCCGCTCGGCCGATCGACCGCATGTAGCGGGAGAGGTCGGCCCGCAGCGCCGGCACCTGGCGCACGTCGAAGGCGACGTCCGGGACGGCGGGCCGCGGCCGGTCGAACGCGCCCTGCCCGGTGTCCCGTCCCGAGGCGATGTCGGCGTCGGTCTCGAGCTGCCCGTCACCCGAGCCGAGGGTGCGGACCACGAACTGGTCGTAGGCCCAGTCCCCGGGCAGCGGGTGCCCGGCGTTGCCGTCGAAGCCCGCGGACATGCCGGCGACGAAGCTCGCGGTCGAGTAGCCGGCCCCGCCGACCCGCGCGCACACGTTGCGGGAGCCGTAGACCCCGATCTCGTACGGGTGCCCGGAGTCCGCCATCGCCTCCTTGACGCCCTTGAAGTGGGGCAGCACGTTCGCGGTGATCTCGGCGTCGACCGCGTCGAAGTCGACGGCGAAGAAGATCCGGGTCCCCCGCCGGAAACCGTGGTCGCGGGCGGCGTTGACCGCCGCGTACCCGGCGGTCCGCCCGGCGACGTAGTCGAAGTCCGAGGCGTCGCTGTTGACGGTCTGGTAGATCGGGAAGCAGCGCAGGCCCTGCTGGGCGAAGGTGTCCAGCTCGCCCGGCTGGATGGCCTTCTCCGGCAGGGAGGTGGCACTCGGGTTGGTGAGGTAGCGGCCGACGTACGCGATCCCCGCCGCCTTGAGCGACGCCGCCCGGGCCGGGGTGACCCGGGCGGTGGTGTCACAGGCCCTGGCGGGGCGGGACTGGTCACCGAAGGACGCCAGGAGTGAGGCGAAGGTCGCGAAGTCGCCCTCGCCCGTGGCCGGGAGCGCCGCGAAGGTCTGGAAGGCCCGCACGGCAGCGGCGAGGGCGGAGTCGAAGGTGTCGGTGAGGGCGGCGGGGCGGCGGTTGAGGACCATTCCGGCGGAGAACAACTGGACGAAGACGCCTTTGTCGCCCTGAGTCACGGGATGCGACTTCAATCCCGACTGGGTGCCGGGCCCGAAGTTGCCGTTGGCGGTGCCGTCCGCCATGCCCAGCTCGTACTGCACGCCGAAGAGCAGCGCCTTGGCGGTGTCCCGGGACACGATCCCGTCGCAGGCGGTGACGAAGAAGTCCTGCCGGTTCACGTAGCGGCCGTTGAGCCACTGCTGGACGGCCCGCACCTGTCCGGTGCCCGAGGCGCCGGGGACGTACGCGTCCATCGTCAGCAGCGCCTTGAAGACCTTGGGCGTCAAGACGGCCCCGGGGTAGGCCTGTTCCACGCCCATGTCGGTCTTCAGCCGGGTGATGGCCTCCTGTACCCGCGTGCCGTACGTACCGTCGAGGTCGCCGCCGTCGTAGCCCTTGCAGTACAGGCCGGCCTGGATGATGCGGCAGAAGTCGGGCGAGGGGACGGTGTCGGCGTCGAGCTTCGGGTACTCGGCGGTCAGAGTGCTGAGCGTGGTGGGGCCGAAGTTGTCGGAGAACGCCGTGATGCCCAGCTCGTACTGCAGGGCGCGGGTCAGGGCGTACAGGGTCGCCCAGTCGGCCTCGCCGGTCTCCCGCACGGTCGTGCCGGTACGGCTGCCGTAGACGGAGTTCACGAATCTCTGGGCCTTGAGCACCATCGCGTCGCGCATGGGGGTTCACTCGCTTTCGAGGGAGTGACCGCGCCCGTCGCAGCCCGGAACCGGACTCCCCCGGGACGCCGGGCGAGTGGTCGATCTCGTGGTGAGCTTGATCGTATGTCCGGATAAACCGCTTACTGTGCGGTACTTGGGTGGGTTCCAGGAGATTGTTGTGCTCGTCGGCGAACCGCCGATTCACCTTCCGTACAGACGCCGGCGGCCCCCCGCCCGCAACGGGACAGGGGGCCGCCGCTGTCGGCTCACGCCCAGGTGATCAGGCGCTTCGGCTGTTCCAGGATCGCCGCCACGTCGGCCAGGACCTTCGAGCCCAGCTCGCCGTCGACCAGGCGGTGGTCGAAGGACAGGGCCAGGGTGGTGACCTGACGGGGCTTCACCTTGCCCTTGTGGACCCACGGCTGCGGCTTGATCGCACCGACCGCGAGGATCGCGGACTCGCCCGGGTTGAGGATCGGCGTGCCCGTGTCGACGCCGAAGACGCCGACGTTGGTGATCGTCACCGTGCCGCCCTGCATCGCCGCCGGGGACGTCTTGCCGTCCCTGGCCGTCGCCACCAGCTCGCCCAGCGACTGCGCCAGCTGGGGCAGCGTCTGGGCGTGGGCGTCCTTGATGTTCGGCACGATCAGGCCGCGCGGGGTCGCGGCCGCGATGCCCAGGTTCACGTAGTGCTTGACCACGATCTCCTGGGCGGCCTCGTCCCAGGACGCGTTGACGTCCGGGTTGCGCCGGATCGCGACCAGCAGAGCCTTGGCGATCAGCAGCAGCGGGTTCACGCGCAGACCCGCGAACTCCTTGTCGGCCTTCAGCTCCTCGACCAGCTTCATCGTGCGCGTCACGTCGACCGTCACGAACTCCGTGACGTGCGGCGCGGTGAACGCCGAGCCGACCATCGCCGCCGCCGTCGCCTTGCGGACACCCTTGACGGGGATACGGGTCTCCCGCGTGGTGTCGTACGACGCCGGAGCCTGGGTCACGGCGGGGGCGGCGACCTGCGGCTCGGCGGCCGCGGGTACGGCGGCGGCGACCGCCGCGTGCACGTCCTCGCGGGTGATGATGCCGTCCGGGCCGGTCGGGACCACGGTCGTCAGGTCGACGCCCAGGTCCTTGGCGAGCTTGCGGACGGGCGGCTTGGCCAGCGGGCGCTCCCCGCCCGCCGGGGTGGCCGGAACCGCCGGGGCGGGCGCGACCGGAGCGGGCGCTGCCGGGGCCGCCGGCGCGTGGCCGTTCAGCTCCGTCTGGATCGCCGTCGAGGCCTGCTGGACCGGGACCTCCGGGCCCTTGCGGGGGCGGCGGCGGGTGGACGAGGTCGCCACCCCGTACCCCACCAGGACCGGCTGGCGGCCGGAGCCGGCCGCCTTCGGCTCCTGAGCGGGCTCGGCCGCCGCGGGCTGCTCGGCCACCGGCTGCTCGGCGGCGGGCGCGGGGGCTCCGCCGCCCACGTCCACCGCGATGATCGCCATGCCCACGTCGACCGTGGTGCCCTCGGGGAAGTGCAGGTCCCGGACCACGCCGTCGTACGGGATGGGCAGCTCGACGGCCGCCTTCGCCGTCTCGACCTCGCAGACCACCTGGCCGTCGGTGACCGTGTCACCGGGCTGGACGTACCACTTGAGGATCTCGGCCTCGGTGAGTCCCTCGCCCACGTCGGGCATCTTGAACTCGCGCACGGACGCTTCCGTCATCGTCGTCACGACCCTCTCCTCAGTACGCCAGCGAGCGGTCGACGGCGTCCAGTACCCGGTCCAGGTTCGGCAGGTACTCCTCCTCCAGGCGGGCCGGCGGGTACGGCGCGTGGTAGCCGCCGACCCGGAGCACCGGGGCCTCGAGGTGGTAGAAGCAGCGCTCGGTGATCCGCGCGGCGATCTCCGCGCCCGAGCCGAAGAACACCGGCGCCTCGTGGACGACGACCAGGCGGCGGGTCTTCTCCACCGACGCCTGGATCGAGTCGAAGTCGAGGGGCGATACCGAGCGCAGGTCCAGGACCTCCAGGTTCTTGCCCTCCTCGGCGGCCGCGTCCGCGACCTCCTGGCAGAGCTTCACCATCGGCCCATAGGCGGCCAGGGTGAGGTCGGTGCCCTCGCGGACCACCTGGGCCTTGTGCAGCGGGCCCGGGATCGCCTCCGCGTTGACCTCGCCCTTGTCCCAGTAGCGGCGCTTGGGCTCGAAGAAGATCACCGGGTCGTCGCTCTGGATGGCCTGCTGCATCATCCAGTAGGCGTCCGACGCGTTCGACGGGCTGACGACCTTCAGGCCCGCCACGTGCGCGAAGAGGGACTCGGGCGACTCGGAGTGGTGTTCCACCGCGCCGATGCCGCCGCCGTACGGGATGCGCACGACGACCGGCAGCTTGACCTTGCCCAGCGAGCGAGCGTGCATCTTCGCGAGCTGCGTGACGATCTGGTCGTACGCCGGGAAGACGAAGCCGTCGAACTGGATCTCCACCACCGGGCGGTAGCCGCGCAGGGCCAGGCCGATCGCCGTGCCGACGATGCCCGACTCGGCGAGCGGGGTGTCGATGACGCGGCTCTCGCCGAAGTCCTTCTGCAGGCCGTCCGTCACCCGGAAGACGCCGCCGAGCTTGCCGACGTCCTCACCCATGATCAGGACCTTGGGGTCGGACTCCAGGGCGCGGCGCAGCGACTCGTTGATCGCCTTGGCCAGTGCCATCTTGTCGGCCATCTCAGTTACCCCCCTCGTCGGCGAACGACGCCTGGTACGCGGCGAACTGGGCGCGCTCCTCGTCGACGAGCGCGTGTCCGTCCGCGTAGGCGTTCTCGAAGATCGCGAAGTGGTCCGGGTCCGGCATGGCACGGACCGCCTCGCGCACTCGTTTGCCCAACGCCTCGGACTCGGCCTCCAGTTCCTGGAAGAATCCCTCGTCCGCGTGGTTTGACGCCTCCAGGTAGCGGCGCAGGCGCAGGATCGGGTCCTTGGCCTCCCATGCCTGGCGCTCCTCGTCGCCCCGGTAGCGGGTCGGGTCGTCGGAGGTGGTGTGGGCGCCCATGCGGTAGGTGAACGCCTCGACGAGGGTCGGGCCCTCACCCGCGCGGGCCCGCTCCAGGGCCCACCGGGTGACCGCGAGGACTCCCAGCACGTCGTTGCCGTCCACCCGGACGCCCGGGAAGCCGAAGCCCTGGGCGCGCTGGTAGATCGGCACGCGGGACTGCTTCTCGGTGGGCTCGGAGATGGCCCACTGGTTGTTCTGGCAGAAGAACACGACCGGGGCGTTGTACACCGCGGAGAAGGTGAAGGACTCGGCCACGTCGCCCTGGCTGGAGGCTCCGTCGCCGAAGTAGGCGATCACCGCGCTGTCGGCACCGTCCTTGGCGACGCCCATCGCGTAGCCGGTGGCGTGCAGCGTCTGGGAGCCGATGACGATCGTGTACAGCTGGAAGTTGTTGCTGTTGGGGTCCCAGCCGCCGTTGTTCACACCGCGGAACATCCCGAGCAGGTTGGCCGGGTCGACGCCGCGGCACCAGGCCACGCCGTGCTCGCGGTAGGTCGGGAAGACGTAGTCGTCCTCCCGGGTGGCCCGGCCGGACCCGATCTGGGCGGCCTCCTGGCCGAGCAGCGACGCCCACAGGCCCAGCTCGCCCTGGCGCTGCAGGGAGGTGGCCTCGGCGTCGAAGCGGCGGGTGAGCACCATGTCGCGGTAGAGGCCGCGGAGCTCTTCCGGAGTGATACCGGCGACGTACTTGTCGTACTCGGCGTTCTTGACGCGCTTGCCCTCGGGCGTCAGCAGCTGCACGAGCTGGGGCTCGGTGCTCTTGGCGTCCTTCTTGGCAGGCGTGCGGGTGGTGCGCTTGGTGCCGGTGGTGCCGGCCTTGCTTCCGGCGCTGCGTCGCGGTGTGCGCGCGGCAGTGCTCTCCACGGTCACGTGTGCTCCTCCGTCGGTCCGGCCCCCGGGGTTGCCGGTAGGCCAGTGCGGCTCACCTGTTCTCGGCCACCGGGGCACGGGGTGGGTGCCGCTCGGCCGGGTACAGGCGTTGCAGGTGCCCCGGCGAGCGCCCTGCAGAAAGCACGTTACCCAGTGCGCCACATTTCTGTGAAACCCCACCTGACCTGCGATTTTGCTTGGATATCCAAGTAAATCGGAAAGGCGTGGAAGGGGCCCTGGTCACAGCCTTGCAGGAGGCCGGAGCAACCGCACGTTAACCCGGTGACCCAGGTCACGGGAAGAGTCCTCTTTTCGGCGTACCCGAAAAGCCGCGCGCGCGTGGGCCCCGTCCCCGGGTCCCACGCGCGCGTGGATCATGCCGTTGAGCAGCGGGATCAGCCTTCGCCGCCGCCCGCGCCCCCCACGATGCCCTCCGTGGTGTTGCCGCCGTCGGCACCGCCGGTGTCGTCGGGCGGGGTGCCCGGGTCCGTGGGCTCCTCGTCCGTCGGCTCGCCGGTCGGCTCCGCGCTGGTCGGCTCGTCCGTCGGCTCGCCGGTGGGCGAGGCGGGAGCACTCTGCGTCGGCGTGGGGGACGGCTTGTAGGTCGGCGTCCAGTTGCCGTTGCCCGTGCCGGTGCCGGTGCCGGTGTCCGTTTGGGTGTCGGTCGGCTCCCCGGTGTCGTCGTCGCTCGGGGTCTCGCTGGGCGTCTTCTTCTCTTTGGTCTGCGAGACGGTCGGCTTCTGCTCCTTGCTCGGGCCGTCCTTGTCGCCGCCGGTGTTCTGCAGCGCCAGGGCGACGCCCGCGGCGATGGCGATCACCGCGAGCACGGCGAGGATCCAGAGCTTGCCGCGGCCGCTGCCCTTGTTGCCGTGGCCCTCGAAGCCGCCGTCGTCCCCGCCGCCGTAGCCGCCGGGCAGGATCGGCGAGGGGATCTGCGCGGTGCCGGAGACGTCCCCGGGGTGCCCCATCACGGCCGTCGCACCGGCGAAGCCGCCCGACGGGGTGTTGCGGCCCTCGTGCACGCCGACGGGGCCGGTGTTCCAGGTGCCGGTGTGGCCGCCCTGGTCGTAGAGCATCTGGAGCGCGTACTGGACCAGCCCGCGCATCTCCTCCGCCGTCTGGAAACGGTCGTCGGGCTCCTTGGCGAGGGAGCGCATGACCATGCCGTCCAGCTCCGGCGGGCAGGCGTCGGAGGCCTCGGACGGCGGCGTCGGGATGTCCTGGACGTGCTGGTAGACCACGGACAGCGGGGTCTCGCCGGTGAACGGCGGGCGCAGCGCGAGGAGTTCGTAGAGCAGGCAGCCCGTCGCGTACAGGTCGGAGCGGTGGTCGACGGCCTTGCCGAGCGCCTGCTCGGGGGAGAGGTACTGCGGGGTGCCCATGACCATGCCGGTCTGCGTCATCGTCGTGGACGCGCCGTGCAGGGCGCGGGCGATGCCGAAGTCCATCACCTTCACGGCGCCGTTGTGCGTGATGATGACGTTGGCGGGCTTGATGTCGCGGTGCACGATGCCGTGCTGGTGCGAGTAGGCGAGCGCCTCCAGGACGCCCGAGACGATGATCAGCGCCTGCTCGGGGCCGGGCGCCTCCGCGTTCAGCAGCAGGTCGCGGATGGTGCGGCCCTCGACGATCTCCATGACGATGTACGGCACGGACTGGCCACCGACGAAGTCCTCGCCGGAGTCGTACACGGCGACGATCGCGTGGTGGTTGAGACCGGCCACCGACTGGGCCTCGCGCGTGAAGCGCGCCTTGGAAACCGGGTCCTCGGCGAGGTCGGAGCGGAGCAGCTTGACCGCGACGGTGCGTCCGAGACGGACGTCCTCGGCTGCGAACACCTCGGCCATGCCGCCCCGGCCGAGTCTGCGGGTCAGCCGGTACCGGCCGTCCCCGACCAGTCCGCCGTTCCCCCAGGACTCCGGCGCCTCCGACATGCCGCCGCCAGTGCCCTCGGGGTCGGACGGGCCCTGAGCGCGCTGCTGCTGTGCCATCAGTCCTCGCCGTCGTTTCTGCCCGCGGTGCGCGCGGTGTTGTTACGGTCTCCGTCGGCCACGCTACAGCCTCCGCGCAAGCCTCCGGCCCGAGAAGGGGCGCCGGGACCGGCACGAGACGGACCGGCCATGAAACCTTCACTCCTTACCGTCGTGCAAATTCTGTGTCCCGCCCGTACGCCCCCGGTAACGCTTCCGCGACGCTTCTTTCGCGTACGGTCACGGAACGGGCACCGAGCTTGACGTGTCGGTGCCCTGGGGCAGACTTGGCCGGGAATGGCGGTTTGGATCAACGACGGATCGACGACTGATCTGCGGCGGATCAGCTGAAGTCGGCGGCGCCTCAAGGGCTACGGGGGAAAACACAACATGAGCCAGGACGGCGCACAGGGCCAGTACGCGGGGCGGGCGCTCGCCGGCGGCCGCTATCAGCTGCGTGACCTCCTCGGCCAGGGCGGCATGGCCTCGGTGCACCTCGCGTACGACAGCGTGCTCGACCGGCAGGTCGCCATCAAGACACTTCACACGGATCTCGGACGGGAACAGGCCTTCCGCGAGCGGTTCCGCCGCGAAGCCCAGTCCGTGGCCAAGCTCACGCACACCAACATCGTGTCGGTCTTCGACACCGGCGAGGACACCCTCGACGGCATGACGACGCCGTACATCGTCATGGAGTACGTCGAGGGCCGCCCGCTCGGCTCGGTCCTCGACGAGGACGTGCGGCAGCAGGGCGCGATGCCCGCCGACAAGGCGCTGAAGATCACCGCGGACGTGCTGGCGGCGCTGGAGATCAGCCACGAGATGGGCCTGGTCCACCGCGACATCAAGCCGGGCAACGTGATGATGACCAAGCGCGCCGTGGTCAAGGTCATGGACTTCGGCATCGCGCGCGCCATGCAGTCCGGTGTGACGTCGATGACGCAGACCGGCATGGTCGTCGGCACCCCGCAGTACCTCTCGCCGGAACAGGCCCTCGGCCGCGGTGTGGACGCCCGCTCCGACCTGTACTCGGTCGGCATCATGCTGTTCCAACTGGTCACCGGGCGGCTGCCGTTCGAAGCGGACTCGCCCCTGGCGATCGCGTACGCACACGTCCAGGAGGAGCCGCCGGTCCCGTCCTCGGTCAACCGCTCCCTGCCCCCGGCCGTGGACGCGCTGATCGCCCGCGCGCTCAAGAAGAACCCGAACGAGCGCTTCCCCAGCGCCGAGGCCATGCGCGACGAGTGCCTGCGGGTGGCCGCCTCCTTCCAGGCCGCGCCGCCGAGCATCGTCCCGGGCACCCAGGCCCCCAGCGGCGCGGGCGTCGGCTCGGCCGTGTTCCCGCCGGTCGACCAGGCGACCCCGGCGCCCTCGGGCCAGGTGCAGACGCCGTACCAGCCGGCCCCGCCCCCCAACCCGTACGGCACGCCCGCCCCGGCGGGGCCCTCCCCTGCGTACGGCTATCCGCAGCAGGGCGGCTACCAGACGCCGTCCCCGGCGGGGTACTCCCCGCAGCCCGGCCCGTCGACGCCGCCGCCGTACAACCTGTCGCCCCAGACCGCCGTCTCCTCCGGCGGCGGCCGGAACAACAAGCCGGTGATCATCGGCTCGATCATCGTGTCCGTCGTCGCGGTCGGCGGCCTCGTCACGGCGCTGCTGCTGAACGGCGGCAGCGAGGACGACAAGGGCGGCGACAACGGCGCGATCCCCTCCGCGTCGGCGGAGAAGAAGCCCGGCTACCGCGGCCCGGACACCTCGAAGACGATCGACACCGAGGAGTGCACGGAGCCGCAGGAGTCGTACAACGACCCCGACAAGATCCAGATCCCGGACTTCAAGTTCAAGAACATCAAGTCGGTCAAGGCCTGTCTCCAGGCGGCCGGCTGGGAAGTGAACGAGAAGAAGGTCGACGAGAACACCTACGGCGACGGCACGGTGATGAACCAGTTCCCGTCCGCCGACACCGACGTCGACCCCAAGGACATGCCCGAGATCGAGCTCAGCGTCTCGACGGGCAACCCGCCCTCCTGAGGTCCCCCGAGACGCGGAAGGGCCCGGCGGCTTCGCCGGGCCCTTCCCTCTGTGTGACCTGAGGCCGTCTACAGGTAAGGGCCTCCGGACCGGCCGCCCGGGTGCTGCTCGTCCAGGCCGTCGCCGACTCCCGGCGGGAGGGCGCGGCGCATCTGCTCCAGCTGCGCGCGGGCCGCCATCTGCTGGGCGAACAGCGTCGTCTGGATCCCGTGGAAGAGCCCCTCCAGCCACCCGACGAGCTGGGCCTGCGCGATGCGCAGCTCCGAGTCGCTGGGGGTCGTCTCGTCCGTGAAGGGCAGGGAGAGCCGCTCCAGCTCCTCGACCAGCTCGGGCGCCAGACCGTCCTCCAGCTCCTTCACCGAGCTGGCGTGGATGTCCTTGAGCCGGACCCGGCTGGCCTCGTCGAGGGGAGCCGCGCGCACCTCCTCCAGCAGCTGCTTGATCATGCTGCCGATCCGCATGACCTTCGCGGGCTGCTCCACCTGTTCCGTGACCGGGGTCTCGCGGGAGTCCTCGTCTGCGCTGCCGCCACCGAGCGCCATGCCGTCCTGGCCCACGACCAGGATCTGCGGGTTCTCCGGCGACCTTTCGTTCCTCGGCATCTCCATGTCGCCATTCTGTCGCACGCCTGCACCTCACCTCCGTGGTGCCCCCACAGGGGGCTGATCCACCGCGCTGGAGGAGACGAGTCGGTCACGCTTCGGGTTGCTCCCGCGGGAGTGCTTCCTCCTCGCGGGCGAAACGGAGCAGGCGGGCCTCGCAGTGGTCCAGCCGGCGGACCTCGGCCTCGTCCTGGAAGACGAGCTGCTCCAGGACGAGCAGCCGGGCCGGCTCCCCGGGGTGCTCCGGCGCCCGGGCCAGGGCCTCGGCACGCCGGCGCACATGGTCGTGCAGCGCCCGCGCCACGTGCCGCCGCTGGGCCCGTCGCAGGCGGCCCAGCCTCGTGTAGACCTGCCCGATGTCCAGCGGCCAGGTCCCGCCGGTGCGGGCCTCGAATTCGGTGCGCAGGCGGGAGCCGTAGCGGGGGCCGGCCGTCGGCAGGGCCGGCAGCCCGTGACGTATCGGCATAACCGGATGGTGCAGCGAATCCGCCCGTCGGCCGAACCCGGAGTGCCCGGAGTGGGGGGCGGTGTGAGGCTGATTGACACGATATGACGGAACTTGCCGTTTATGCTCTACCGGGCACGGCGGGAGGGGGTCACCCCCGTGACTCCATGGCTACGCGCGCTGCGGGCGACGGGACTGGTCCTCGCCCTGGGGGCCGGCGCGGCCGTCTCACCCGTCGGGTCCGTCCCGTCCCACGGAGCTGTCCGCGCGTACGACGAGGAGGCGGACCCGCAGGAGCCGGAGGAGGCGGGGTCCGAGTCCCTCGCCACCCCGCCCCCCGGGCCCGTGTCATCGTCCTCGTCCGCCCCGCCGGCTCCGTCGTCCCGGCCGACGGCATCGCCCCGGACGGCTGCGCCGTCCCGGTCCGCCGCGCCGTCCCGGGCGGCCTCACCCTCCCGGTCCGCCCCGTCACCGCTGGCTGCTCCGTCGGCCCGGTCGGCTTCGCCGGCCGCGGCGGCCGTGGCGCCCCCTTCCGACACCGGTGAGCCCTCGCGGGCCGGGAGCAGGGCGGGAGAGGGCCGGGTGCGGCCGGGACGGCCGGAGGAGACGGAGGAGGGGCCGGGCCTGTCCGACGCCACGGCCCTCTCCGAGGAACCGCGGGAGACCGACCCGGCACCCGCTGCTCCGTCGGAACAGCCCGTCCGCGAGGCCGCGACCGCAGAACGCCCCGTCGGCCAGGTCCTGCGCATCCTGCCCCTGGGCAGCGGCCTGGTCCTGATCGGCCTGGGACTGGCCCTGGCGTTCGTGGCGCTGCGGCTGCGGCGGGTCTAGGGGCTTCAGGCTCCCTGCGCGGCGATCAGCAGCACCTTTCCGATGTGGCCGCTCTCCTCCACCACCCGGTGCGCGGCGGCGGCGTCCCGCATCGGGAGCTCACGGTCGACGACCGGACGCAGGTGGCCGCCCGCGAACAGCGGCCAGACGTGTTCGCGTACGGCCGCGACGATGGCCGCCTTCTCCTCCCGGGGCCGGGCGCGCAGCGACGTCGCGCTGATGGCGGCGCGCTTGGCCAGCAGGGCGCCGATGTTCAGCTCGCCCTTCACGCCGCCCTGCATGCCGATGATCGCGAGCCGGCCGTTGACGGCGAGGGCCTTGACGTTGCGCTCCAGGTACTTGGCGCCCATGTTGTCGAGGATGACGTCGGCACCGGCGCCGTCCGTCGCCTTCCTGACCTCTTCGACGAAGTCCTGCTCGCGGTAGTTGACCAGGATGTCGGCGCCCAGCTCGGCACACCGCTGAAGCTTCTCCTTCGTACCGGCCGTCACGGCCACCCGCGCGCCGACGGCCTTGGCCAGCTGGATGGCCATCGTGCCGATGCCGCTCGAGCCGCCGTGCACGAGCAGCGTCTCGCCGGGCCGCAGATGGGCGATCATGAAGACGTTCGACCAGACGGTGCAGGCCACCTCGGGCAGTGCCGCGGCCTGCGTCAGGCCGATGCCCTCGGGCACGGGCAGCAGCTGCCCGGCCGGAACGGCCACCTTCTCGGCGTAGCCGCCCCCGGAGAGCAGCGCGCAGACCTCGTCGCCGACGTTCCAGCCGGAGACGCCGGTGCCGATCACGGCGATGCGCCCGGAGCACTCCAGGCCGGGGTAGGGGGACGCGCCGGGCGGCGGGTCGTAGAAGCCCTGCCGCTGCAGGATGTCGGCCCGGTTGACGGCACCGGCCGCCACCTCGACCAGGACCTCGCCCTCGCCGGGCACGGGGTCCGGGACCTCGTCCCAGACCAGCGCCTCGGGCCCACCAGGTTCGGGAATCGTGATCGCATGCATGCAAGGGACCGTACCCGTAGGTCCCCGGACCGAGTCCGCTCCGTCCCGAGGTCCTCCTCACCCCACGCCAGAGACCGGTCCCGGGCGAAAACCCATGTGCATGACCGATGAGTTTGCGCGACGGTAAAGGTCTCCCCATGCGTAGCCCAAGCACGCGGAAGGACCCGAAGCATGAGCACGCAGATGTCCGGCCTGGCGATCGAGACCGCGGGCCTGGTGAAGACGTTCGGCGAGACGAGGGCCGTCGACGGCGTCGACCTGGCCGTGCCCGCGGGCACGGTCTACGGCGTCCTCGGCCCGAACGGCGCCGGCAAGACCACCACCGTGAAGATGCTCGCCACACTCCTGCGGCCGGACGGCGGCGAAGCGCATGTCTTCGGTCACGACATCGTCCGCGAGGCGGACGAGGTGCGCGGCCGGGTGAGCCTCACCGGCCAGTACGCGTCGGTGGACGAGGACCTCACCGGCACCGAGAACCTGGTTCTGCTGGGCCGGCTGCTCGGCCACCACAAGAAGGCCGCCCGCGAGCGCGCCGCCCAGCTCCTGGAGGCCTTCGGACTCACGGACGCGGCCGCGAAGCAGGTCAAGCACTACTCCGGCGGCATGCGGCGCCGCATCGACATCGCGGCGTCCATCCTCAACACGCCCGACCTGCTGTTCCTGGACGAGCCGACCACCGGCCTGGACCCGCGCAGCCGCAACCAGGTCTGGGACATCGTGCGGGCCGTCGTCGCCCAGGGCACCACCGTGCTGCTCACCACGCAGTATCTGGACGAGGCCGATCAGCTGGCGTCCCGGATCGCCGTCATCGACCGGGGCAAGGTCATCGCCGAGGGCACCAAGGGCGAGCTGAAGTCGTCCGTCGGCGCCGGGTCCGTCCATCTGCGGCTCCGAGATCCCGACCAGCGCGGCCTCGCGGCCGACCTGCTGCGCCGCGCCCTCGACGCGCGGGTGCAGCCCGAGCCCGACCCGGTGGCCCTCACCGCCCGCCTCGGTACGGCGGCGAGTGCCGACTCCGCGGCCGAGCAGTCCGCCCGCGCGCTGAGCGAGCTGGCCCGCGCCGGGATCACCGTCGACAACTTCTCGCTGGGCCAGCCCAGCCTGGACGAGGTCTTCCTCGCCCTCACCGGGCACGACACCCACGACTCCGCCCAGAACTCCGACGACCCGAAGGACGAGGTGGCGGCATGAGCACCGCGACGACGACCGAGAGCAAGGAACTCGCCCCGGTCAGCGCCGAGTCCCTCGCCGCGCTGCTCGTCTCCAGGGAGCGGCCGCCGCGGCCCAGCGCGTGGTCGGCCTCGATGACCTTCGGCTGGCGGGCGATCCTCAAGATCAAGCACGTGCCGGAGCAGCTCTTCGACGTCACGGCGTTCCCGATCATGATGGTGCTGATGTACACGTACCTGTTCGGCGGGGCGTTGGCCGGATCGCCCGAGGAGTACATCCAGTTCCTGCTGCCGGGCATCCTCGTGATGTCGGTCGTGATGATCACGATGTACACCGGTGTCTCCGTGAACACCGACATCGAGAAGGGCGTCTTCGACCGCTTCCGCAGCCTGCCGATCTGGCGGCCGTCGACGATGGTCGGCTATCTGCTCGGGGACGCCCTGCGGTACACGATCGCGTCGGTCGTGATGCTCACCGTCGGAATCATCCTCGGCTACCGGCCGGACGGCGGGGTCGCCGGGGTGCTCGCCGGGATCGCCCTCCTGGTGGCCTTCTCGTTCGCCTTCTCGTGGATCTGGACGATGTTCGGACTGATGCTGCGCACCGAGAAGTCGGTGATGGGCGTCAGCATGATGGTGATCTTCCCGCTCACCTTCCTGTCCAACGTGTTCGTGGACCCGAAGACCATGCCGGGCTGGCTGCAGGCGTTCGTGAACAACAGCCCCATCACGCATCTGGCGTCGGCGGTGCGCGGCCTGATGGGCGGCGACTGGCCGGCCGACGAGGTCGCCTGGTCGCTGGGCTGGGCGGCGCTGTTCGTGCTGGTCTTCGGGCCGGTCACGATGCGGCTGTACAACCGCAAGTAGCCCTCGCGGCCCGGGCTTCCGGCCGGCCGTCGCGCACCGGACGGGGTGCGGGGCGGCCGGCCGTCGTATACCGGGCGGACGCGAGGCTCGCCGGCCGTCGCGCACCGGACGGGTGCGGGCCGGCCAGCCGTCGTATACCGGGCGGACGCGGGGCAGCCGGCCGTCGTGCACCGGGCGGAGGCGGCGCTCGCCGGCCGCTCTGCCCGTCAGGTGTGTCAGGTGTTGCGGGGCATCGGGGGCATCGGGCGGATGTCCGGCGCGACCTGGGTGGCCGGGGTCTTCCGCACGATCGTGATGAGGCGGTCGGTCAACTCCAGCCGTCCGACGGACGGATCGTCGTAGCCGAGGACCCGGTGACCGCGTATGACGCTCACCACCAGGTCGGCGACCTCCCGTGGCGTCTTGCCCACCTCGGCCTTCACCACCGGCCGTTCCACGATGTCGAGCCCGCTGCCCTGCTGGATGAGGTCCTCCATCACCATGCCGGCGGAGGGGCTGAGCACCGACAGGCCGAGCAGCCGGCCGGCGGCACTGGCGCTGGTGACGACCGCGTCGGCGCCCGACTGCTTGAGCAGCGGGGCGTTCTCCTCTTCCCGCACGGTGGCCACGATCTTCGCCCCGCGGTTGAGCTGCCGTGCCGTCAGCGCCACGAGGACCGCGGTGTCGTCGCGCTGGGTCGCGATGATGATCTGGCGCGCCTTGTGCACTTCGGCCTGCTTCAGCACCTCGCTGCGGGTCGCGTCCCCGACGATGCCCGCGTAGCCCTCGGCGGTCGCGGCGTCGATCACCTTGGAACTGGGGTCGACCACGACGACCTGCTCCTTCCTCAGACCCGTCGCGCAGACGGTCCGGATCGCCGACCTGCCCTTCGTGCCAAAGCCGATGACGACGGTGTGATCGCGCAACGTGGACCTCCAGCGGGTCAGTCGCCATTCCTCCCGGGTGCGTTCGGTGAGGGCTTCGAGGGTGGTGCCGACCAGGATGATCAGGAACAGCACCCGCAGGGGCGTGATGACGAGGATGTTGGTGAGCCGGGCGCTCTCGCTCGCCGGGGTGATGTCACCGTAGCCGGTGGTCGAGAGCGTGACGGTCGCGTAGTAGAACGCGTCGAGGAGGCTGATGCCGCCGCCCGCGTTGTCGTTGTAGCCGTCGCGGTCGGCGTACACGATCAGCGCGGTCAGGACGAGGACGAACAGCGCCATGGAGAGCCGCTTGGCGACCTGGCGGATCGGGTGCTCCACCACTTTCCTCGGGAGTTTCACCCGATAGGTAACCAGATGTTCGTCGGCCTGGCGGGCGATCGCGTCCTGGCCCGGAAGTTTCACGTGAAACACACCCCGATTCCACCGGACGCCCAGGGCAGGTCGAGCAGTTCCGCGTCCTGTCCCGGACGTGCGCCGCCCGGCGGGACCACGGCCAGCGCGTCGGCCGCCGCGATGCCGCGCAGCATGGCGGGGCCGTTGTAGTGCAGCGGCACGGCCTCGTCGCCGCGCAGGACGACCGGGACGAGCCGGGTGTCGTGCGGGTGCCCGTGCACGGCGTCCCGGAGCGGCATCGTGTACGGCTCGGGGGCCGGGCGCGCCGCGAGGGTTCGCAGCAGGGGCTCGGCGAGCGTCAGCAAGGCGGAGACGGCGGCGAGCGGGTTGCCCGGGAGGCCCACGAGGTGCTGGGTCTGCGTGATGCGGGCCAGCAGCATGGGGTGGCCCGGGCGCACCTTGACGCCGTCCACGAGGAGTTCGGCGCCGATCCGGCGCAGCGTGGGATGCACGTGGTCGACGGGGCCCGCCGCGGTGCCGCCGGTGGTGAGGACGACGTCGGCGCCGGAGGCGGTGACGGCCTCGTGCAGGGCGTCGGCGTCGTCACGGATGCGCCGGACTGCGGTGACCTCGGCGCCGAGCGCCCGCAGCCAGGGCGGCAGCATCGGGCCGAGCGCGTCCCGGATCAGGCCGTCGTGCGGCAGGCCCTGGGTGAGCAACTCGTCACCGAGGACCAGGACTTCGGCTCGGGCGCGGGGAACGGCGGTGACGCTGTCGTATCCGGCCGCCGCCGCGAGCCCGAGGACGGCCGGGGTGACCAGCGTGCCGACGGCGAGGAGCTGGTCGCCGGTACGGCACTCCTGGCCACGCGGGCGGATGTCCTGACCGGGGACGACGTCCCTCGTCGCGTACAGGCGGCCCTTGTCGTCGGTGCGGCCGTGCTCGCTGCGCAGGACCGCGGTGGTGTCCGGGGGGATGCGGGCGCCGGTGGCGATCCCGACGGCCTCGCCGTCGGTGAGGGACCCGGGCCCGGCATGCCCGGCGAGGACGCCCTCGTCCCGTACGTGCCAGGGGGCGGGGCCGCACACCGCCCAGCCGTCCATCGCGGAGGTGTCGAAGGAGGGGAGGTCGGTGAGGGCGTCCAGCGGGGCGGCGAGGGTCAGGCCGAGGGCGGTGTCGAGGGGCGCGGAGACGGGGGCTCGGCGGGCGGCCCGGGCGGCGTCGCGGCCGGCGCGTTCGGCCAGGGCCCGGGCCTCGGGCCAGGGGGTGGCGCGGTGGCGGGTGTCGGGCCGGGCGGCGGGGTCCGGCTGGTGGGAGGTGTGGGCGCCGTCCGTCTCGCCCGGCGCTGCGGGGTCGGGCAGCTGGGGGCCGTTGCTGTTCCTCACGAGGGCGAGCACCTCCTCGACGTCGAGGTCCTCGGCGTCCTCACCGGCACGGGCGCCGTGCGGGGTCATCCGGCGTCCGGGCGGGTGTCGGGCGTGGCGTCGGGGGCCACGTCGCCCTGAGGGGGCTGCGAGCCGTCCGCGGCCACGTCGCCCTGTGGCTGCTGCGAGCCGTCGGCGGAGGGCTCGGCCTCGGAGGTGCTCTCCTGCGCCCAGCGGCCCGCTAGAGCCGCGGCTTTGCGGGCTGCCTCGGCGACCGCCTCGGGCCCTCCGCCCGCCTGCGCGGCCGCGTAGCCGACGAGGAAGGTGGTCAGCGGCGCCGCGGGCCGGGCCACCCCGTGGGCGGCGTCGCGGGCGAGGTCGAGCAGGCCGCGGGTGTCGACATCGAGGTCGATCCCCAGTTCGTCCTTGACGGCGGAAATCCATTCATCCAACACGTGCCCATGCTCCCTGATACGTGCCCTGGCGGTGGCGATGTCGTCCCAGGTGTCGCAGTCGAAGGACGCGACGGGGTCCAAGACGCGGGTGAGGTTCAACTCGGCGGTGAGGCGCCGCAGGGGGAGACCGGCGAGAGTGCCGTGCCGGTCGGTGAGGAGGGCGAGCTCCTCGCGCAGCCGCGGCGCGCGGTAGGCCGCCACGAGCGGCTGGTCACGGCCGGTGGAGTCGGTCAGCAGCACACCGTCGCAACCGCTCGCCCGCAGCGCGCTCAGCAGACGGCCCACGGTCGGCTCCTGAAGGAACGGCAGGTCGGCGGAGAGCACGGCGACGTACTCGGCCGTGGTGTGGCGGAGCCCGGCGTCGAGCGCGGCGAGCGGTCCGCCGCCGGGCGGGTCCTCGCGGGCCCAGGTCACGGGCCGTGCGGTCGGCCGGGGCGCGGCGACGACGACGGTGGTGCGAGCGGTGGCGCAGGCCGCGAGCACCCGGTCGAGCAGGGGCCGTCCGCCCACCCGCACGCCGGGTTTGTCCGTGCCTCCCAGGCGCCGGGCGGCACCGCCGGCGAGCACGACGGCGTCGTATCCGGCGGGGTCCGCCCCCCGCGCGGGGGCGGTTGCGGCGCCGGGTTCACCGGGGGGCTCGTAGGCGGTCACCCCCCGAGTATGCGTGCCCCCGCGATCACACGGAACGCGGGGGAAGCGACGCGATCACGAACACCGGCTCGTACGAGGAACAGGAATCACAGCGTCCGCAGCAGCACCGCCGGCTGTTCCACGCAGTCCGCGACGTACCGCAGGAAGCCGCCTGCCACGCCCCCGTCGCACACCCGGTGGTCGAAGGTGAGCGAGAGCTGGACGACCTGCCGCACCGCCAGCTCGCCCTCGTGCACCCACGGCTTGGGGACGATGCGGCCGACGCCGAGCATGGCGGCCTCGGGGTGGTTGATGATCGGGGTGGAGCCGTCGACGCCGAAGACGCCGTAGTTGTTCAGCGTGAAGGTCCCTCCGGTGAGTTCGCCCGGCGTCAGCCTCCCCGTCCGGCCCGCCTCGGTCAGCCGGGCGAACTCGGCGGTCAGCGACTCGGCGTCGCGAGCGTGCGCGTCCCGTACGACCGGGACGACCAGGCCCCGGTCGGTCTGCGCCGCGAACCCCAGGTGCACATGGTCGAACCGGACGACCTCCCTGGCCTCCGCGTCCACCGTGGAGTTGAGCTCGGGGAAGCGGGCGAGGGCCGCGGTGCAGATCCGGGCCAGCAGGGCCAGGAGGGAGATCTTCGGCCCGCCGGCCGCGTTCATCGCGGCGCGCGCCCGCATGAGCTCCGTGGCGTCCGCGTCCACCCAGCAGGTGGCGTCGGGGATCTCGCGGCGACTGCGCGCCAGCTTGTCGGCGACAGCGCCCCGGATGCCCTTGAGCGGGGTGCGGATCTCGCCCGGTGCCGCTGTCGCCGACGAAACCACCGCGGGTTGGGGCACCACTGCCTGCGGCACCTGCGGGTGCGGCTGCGCCGACGGTGCCGTGACGCCCTGCCCGGCCACCCGCAGGGCGCACTCCACGTCCGCCCGCAGGATCAGCCCGTCGGGGCCGGACCCGGTCAGTTCCCGCAGGTCCAGGCCGTTCTGCCGGGCCAGTCGGCGCACCAGGGGGGAGATCACGGGGACCGGACCGTCGTCCCGGCCGGGGCCGTCGGCCTGGCCGTTCACGGTCGTCCCGGGGCCGCCGGCCCGCACCTGCGCGCCGGCCGGGGACGCGGCGGCGTCCGCCCGCCCGTTCAACGGCCCTGCGGCCCGGGTCTGCCCGGCGTGCCCTGCGGCACCGGCCTGCCCGGCGGTCGCGGACGCGCCCGACACCGGCCGCTCCTGCCGCACCCGGCGGCGCCGCGCGGGCGCCTCGGAGGTGCCGTAGCCGACCAGGACGTTGCCCGAGCCCCCGGAGCCGGTGTCACCGTCGCCGGAAGCGGGCCGCTCCCCCACCGCCACGGTGATCAGCGGAGCCCCCACGGGCAGTTCCGTGCCCTCCTCGCCGAAGCGGGCCGTGACGACACCGCCGTAGGGGCAGGGCACCTCGACCATCGCCTTGGCCGTCTCGACCTCGACGACCGGCTGGTCGATCGCGACGACGTCGCCGACCTCGACCAGCCAGCGCACGATCTCCGCCTCGGTGAGCCCCTCACCGAGGTCGGGCAGCTTGAACTCGAGGACCTGTGCCATCAGCTCTCGGCCTCCCACTGCAGACGCCCCACGGCGTCCAGGATCCGGTCCACTCCGGGCAGGTGGTGGCGTTCCAGCATCGGCGGCGGATACGGGATGTCGAACCCGGCCACGCGCAGCACCGGAGCCTCCAGGTGGTGGAAGCAGCGCTCCGTGACCCGGGCCGCGATCTCCCCGCCCGGGCCCCCGAAGGAACCCGACTCGTGGACGACGACCGCGCGTCCCGTCCGCCGCACCGAGGCGCACACCGTCTCGTCGTCGAACGGCACCAGGGAGCGCAGGTCGACGACTTCGAGGTCCCAGCCCTCGGCCGAGGCCGCCTCGGCGGCCTCCATGCAGACCGGTACGGACGGGCCGTAGGTGATGAGCGTGGCGCTGCGGCCCGGGCGCCGCACCACGGCGCGGCCGATCGGCTCGACGGGTGCCGGCTCCTCGGGGTTCCAGGAGTCCTTCGACCAGTACAGCCGCTTCGGCTCCAGGAAGACGACCGGGTCGTCGGAGGCGATGGCGGCGCGCAGCAGCCCGTAGGCGTCGGCGACCGTGGCGGGCGTGACGACATGGAGCCCCGGAGTCGCCATGTAGTACGCCTCGGAGGAGTCGCTGTGGTGCTCGACGCCGCCGATGCCGCCGCCGTAGGGGACGCGGATGGTGATCGGCAGGGGCATCCTGCCGCGGGTGCGGTTGCGCATCCGGGCCACGTGCGAGATGAGCTGCTCGAACGCCGGGTAGGCGAACGCGTCGAACTGCATCTCCACGACCGGCCGGAGCCCGTACATGGCCATGCCGACCGCGGTGCCGAGGATGCCGGCCTCGGCGAGCGGGGTGTCCGTGCAGCGGTCCTCGCCGAACTCCTTCGCGAGTCCGTCGGTGACGCGGAAGACGCCGCCGAGGGTGCCGACGTCCTCGCCCATGACGTGCACGGCGGGGTCGGCGGCCATGGCGTCGCGCAGCGCGCGCGTGAGGGCCTGCGCCATGGTGGCCGGCTTGACGGCGACGGTGGTCATCGGTGCGTGCCCCCCTCCGGAGCGGTGTCGGCCTCGGCCTCCAGCTCGGCCCGCAGCTGGTCGCGCTGCTCGCGCAGTTGCCCGGTGGGCTCGGCGTAGACGTGGTCGAACAGGTCCATCGGGTCGAGGACCGGGTCCTGGTTCATGTGCTCGCGCAGGGCCGCGGCCATGGTCTCGGCGTCCTGGCGGGCGGCCTCGATGCCGGCCTCGTCGAGCAGGCCGCGCCCGGTCAGCTCGCGCTCCAGCAGCCGGATCGGGTCGTGCTCGCGCCACGTCTCGACCTCGGCGTCGCCGCGGTAGCGGGTCGCGTCGTCGGCGTTGGTGTGGGCGTCGACGCGGTAGGTGATCGCCTCGACGAGGGTGGGGCCGCCACCCGCGCGGGCGTGGCGTACGGCGTCGGAGAGCACCTCGTGCACGGCCGCGGCGTCGTTGCCGTCGACCAGGCGGCCGGGCATGCCGTAGCCGACGGCCTTGTGGGCCAGCGACGGGGCCGCGGTCTGCTTGGCGAGCGGGACGGAGATCGCGAAGCCGTTGTTCTGCACGAAGAAGACGACCGGGGCCTGCCAGACGGCGGCGAAGTTCAGCGCCTCGTGGAAGTCGCCCTCGCTGGTGCCGCCGTCGCCGACCATGGCCAGCGCGACCACGTCGTCGCCCTTGAGGCGGGCGGCGTGCGCGAGGCCGACGGCGTGCGGCAGCTGGGTGGCGAGCGGGGTGCACAAGGGGGCGACCCGGTGCTCGTAGGGGTCGTAGCCGGTGTGCCAGTCGCCGCGCAGCAGGGTGAGCGCCTCGACGGGGTCCACTCCCCGGGCCACCACGGCGAGGGTGTCGCGGTAGCTCGGGAAGAGCCAGTCGCGCTCCTGAAGGACCATGGCGGCGGCGACCTCGCAGGCCTCCTGGCCGGTGGTGGAGGGGTAGACCGCGAGACGGCCCTGCTTGGTGAGGGCGGTGGCCTGTGCGTTGTAGCGACGGCCCTTCACCAGCTGCGCGTACAGCGTCCTCAGCAGCTCGGGGTCGGCCTTCGCGGCCGCCTCGGTGCCGAGGACGCGGTACGGCTCGGCGTCGGGCAGCAGCGGCGCGGGATCCGTCCGGGGCTGCCAGGCGGGCGGCGGGGTGGGCTGGTACGCGCCCCGCTGCTCCATGACCGTCATGACGGCACCTCCTCGTGGGAGCGGCTCGAAGAGGCGCGTCGGCTGTGACCCGCCTCACCTACCGATTGTTCGGTCGACGGCACAATTTGGCTATGGGTGGCCCCAGGCTGTGGACAAACGGTTCTCCACAGCCTGAGATGGACGCAGTACGTCCATGGCGGGGAGGTCGGCGCAGGTGGCATCTGAACAAATGGCCGAAGGGCAGGGCGACAGCGGCGTGCAGCCGCCGGCACGGCCCCTGGACGCCATAGATCAGGACATCCTGCGCATGCTCCAGGCGGACGGCCGCGCCTCGATACGGTCGGTCGCCGAGCGCGTCCACGTCTCCCGGGCGAACGCCTACGCCCGTATCAACCGGCTCGTCGAGGACGGTGTCATCCGTGGCTTCGGCGCCCGGGTCGACCACCAGCGGGCAGGTCAGGGCACGTCCGCCTACATCACGCTGAAGATCGTCCAGAACTCCTGGCGCACGGTGCGCGAGGAGCTCAGACAACTGCCCGGCGCCTCCCACATCGCTTTGGTGGGCGGCGACTTCGACGTACTGCTGCTGGTCCACGTCTCCGACAACCGGGCCCTGCGCGAGCTGGTGCTGACCCGCCTCCAGGCCATCCCGCAGGTGCTCAGCACCCGCACCCTCTTGGTGTTCGAGGAGCAGGACCTGGAGCCGCAGGGCTGACCGGCCGGGCCGCGCCCGTCAGCTCGCGGCCATCGCGACGCCGAGCAGGACCGCGAACGTCACCGGGAGCAGCGCGCAGCCGAGCCCGGTGCCGGCGGCCGCGATCCGCAGTCCGCGCAGGGACCGGCGGTGCGGCAGCACCCAGGCCAAAGCGAGAAGGCCGGCCGCCCAGAACAGCACGCCCGAGAAGGCGCCGGGGCCGTCCTGGGCGGCGAACCAGCGGTACTCCAGTACGAGGAGCGGCAGGCCGAGCAGGGTGGCCGCGAGCGGTGCCCGCCACCAGGTCCGGTGGGCGGCGCAGGTGGGCGGTGCGTCATGTCCGAGCATGCGCCCCACCCCATCACCGCGCGATGGCCGGGACATCGTCACGCCTACTCAGCCCGCCCGTGCGCGGGTACTCACGCGGAGGGCGCCGTCACCCGGCCTTGCGCAGACCCCCGAAGGCCAGCTGCACCACCGCGTCGGCCACCTCGCGCTCGCTCATGCCGCGCCCGTCCGGCCGGTACCACTCGACGATCGAGTTGATCATGCCGAAGACCAGCCGGGTCACCAGCCGGACGTCTATGTCGGCGCGCACGTCCCCGTCCGCGGCGGCCGCCTTGAGCAGATCGGCGACCCGGTGGTCGAAGTCGCGGCGCCGCTCCAGGGCCCACCGCTCGGTGTCGGTGTTGCCGCGCACCCGCAGCAGCAGGGTCACGTAGGGCAGCTCGGTGATCAGCACCTCGACCATGCGCCGGACGACGTACTCCAGACGGTCCGAGGCGCGTCCAACACGCGCGTGCTCCTCGTCGAGGATCCCGAAGAGCCCGTCCAGGGCCCGGTTCACGGCCCGGCTCAGCAGCTCCTCCTTGCCGGTCACGTGGTGGTAGATCGACGACTTGGAGATGCCGGCCGCCTTGGAGAGGTGCTCCATGGAGGTGCCGTCGTAGCCCCGCTCGTTGAACACCCGGACGGCGACGGACAGCAGGGTGTCCGGGGTGTAGGTGTCGCGCTTGGCGGTGGTCATGAGGCGGTGCCCTCCCGCTTGTCGGAGGCGTGCGCGTGGCGGTACAGCGCCAGGGAGGGCGCATAGCGCCCCGAGGGGTCGCGCAGGTGGAGGTCGTCCAGGAGCGCGTAGGCCCAGGAGCGGCCGAGCCGGCGGCTCCACTCGAAGGGACCGAGCGGGTAGTTGACGCCGAGCCGCATCGCGGTGTCGACGTCCTCCTCGGTGGCGACGCCCTTGGCGACGGCGTCGTGCGCCAGGTCGATGATCCGCGCCACCGTGCGGGCGACGATCATGCCCGGGACGTCGCCGATGACACTGACCTGCTTGCCGAGCGCCTGGAAGAGACCGATGGCCTCGGCGAGGGTCTGCGGGGAGGTGTCCTGGGAGGCGGACAGGGCGATCCGGGTGGCCTTGCGGTAGTCGAGGGCGAGGTCGAAGTAGACGACGTCGCGGAACTCCACGGAGGTCTGCCCGTCGGCCAGGGCGAGCTGCCCGCCGCTCGGCAGCACCAGGCGACTGCCGCTGTCCTCGTCCTCGTCACGGACCGGGATGCCCGCCTCGCGGATCAGCGGGAGCAGCTCGGCGGCCGGGCCCAGATCGCCCTCGGCGACGACGTACGCGGGCGGCTGCCGCTTGTCGGCGGTGTCCGGTTCGGGGCGCTCGGCGTCCTCGCCGTGGTCGTACCAGCCGTGCCCGGTCTTGCGGCCGAGCCGGCCCGACTCGACCAGGCGCCGCTGGGCGAGGGACGGCGTGAAGCGCACGTCCTGGAAGAAGGACTCCCAGACCGACCGCGTGACCGACTCGTTGACGTCCTGGCCGATCAGGTCGGTCAGCTCGAACGCGCCCATCCGGAAGCCCCCCGACTCGCGCAGCACGGCGTCGATGGTGGCGGGGTCGGTGCCCTGCGCCTCGTACACCGCGAAGGCCTCGGCGTAGAAGGGCCGGGCGATCCGGTTGACGATGAAGCCGGGGGTGTCAGCGCAGGCCACGGGCGTCTTGCCCCAGGCGCGGGCGGTCTCGTACGCGCGCGTGGCGTAGGTGACGTCGGTGGCGAAGCCGGAGACGACCTCGACCAGCGGCAGCAGCGGCGCGGGGTTGAAGAAATGCAGGCCGACGAACCGGCCGGGAGCGCGCAGGGCGCCGCCGATGGCGGTGACGGACAGCGACGAGGTGTTGGTGGCGAGCAGGCAGTCGTCGTCGACGATGCCCTCCAGCGCGCGGAACAGGTCCTGTTTGACGTCCAGCCGCTCCAGGACGGCCTCGACGACCAGGGCGCAGTCGGCGAGCTCGGGGAGATCCTCGGCGGGCAGCAGCCGGGCCCGGGCGGCGTCCCGGTCGGCGCCGGTGAGCCGCTCCTTCTCGACGAGCCGGTCCAGACGGGCACCGATGGCGTCGGCCGCCTCCCGGGCCCGCCCGGGAACGGTGTCGTACAGCCGTACGGGATGGCCCGCGACCAGCGCGACCTGGGCGATTCCCTGGCCCATGGTGCCGGTGCCGACGACGGCCACGGGGCTGCTGAGGTCCAGTGCTGTCATGTGCGCGATCCTCCCGCACGGGGTTTTCCACAGATGCGGCGGACCCCCTTGAACCGACCGATCGTTCGGTTACTCTAGCTCTGTCCGAGTGTTCCTGCCCAGGTTTCTGCCCAGGTCATGAACTCGACGAGGAGTTCTTGAGACGAGGAGTTGGTCACCCATGACCGCCGCACTCTCGGCGCACGAGCTGATCGCCCGGCACCGGTCCACCCTCGACCAGGCGCTGGAAGCGATCCGCACACGCGCCTACTGGTCCCCGCACCCCGAGCACCCCAAGGCCTACGGGGAGAACGGCAGCCTGGACGCGGCGGCGGGCAAGGCCGCCTTCGACGCCCTGCTCGGCTCCCGCCTCGACCTCGGCCAGCCGGGCACGGACGACTGGGTGGGCGGCGAGACGTCCCCGTACGGCGTCGACCTGGGCGTGACGTACCCGCACGCGGACCTCGACGTGCTGCTGCCCGCCATGAAGGCCGGTCAGCGGGCCTGGCGGGACGCGGGCGCGGAGCAGCGCGCGGTGGTCTGCCTGGAGATCCTCAAGCGCATCAGCGACCGGACGCACGAGTTCGCCCACGCGGTCATGCACACCTCCGGCCAGGCGTTCATGATGGCGTTCCAGGCGGGCGGCCCGCACGCGCAGGACCGCGGCCTGGAGGCGGTGGCGTACGCGTACGTCGAGCAGGTGCGCACGCCCGACAACGCCGAGTGGACCAAGCCGCAGGGCAAGCGCGACCCGCTGGCGATGGCCAAGCAGTTCACGCCGGTCCCGCGCGGCATCGCCCTCATGATCGGCTGCAACACCTTCCCGACGTGGAACGGCTACCCGGGCCTGTTCGCCTCCCTCGCCACGGGCAACGCGGTCCTGGTCAAGCCGCACCCACGCGCGGTGCTGCCGCTCGCGCTCACCGTGCAGGTCGCCCGCGAGGTGCTCGCCGAGGCCGGCTTCGACCCGAACCTGGTCGCGCTGGCCGCCGAACGGCCCGGCGAGGGCATCGCCAAGACGCTCGCGCTGCGCCCCGAGATCCGCATCATCGACTACACGGGCTCGACCGAGTTCGGCGACTGGCTGGAGGCCAACGCCCGCCAGGCGCAGGTCTACACGGAGAAGGCCGGCGTCAACACCGTCGTCGTCCACTCCACGTCCGACTACAAGGGCATGCTCTCCAACCTGGCCTTCTCGCTGTCCCTGTACAGCGGCCAGATGTGCACGACCCCGCAGAACCTCCTCGTCCCCCGCGAGGGCATCTCCACCGACCAGGGCCCCAAGTCCTACGACGAGGTCGTCGCGGATCTCGCCCGGTCCGTGGACGGGCTGCTGGGCGACGACGCCCGGGCGAACGCGCTGCTCGGCGCGATCGTCAACCCGGACGTGAAGGGCCGCCTGGAGGCCGCTTCGGGGCTGGGCGAGGTCGCCCTGGCCTCCCGTGAGATCACCAACCCGGACTTCCCGGGCGCCGTCGTCCGTACGCCGGTGATCGTCAAGCTGGACGGGGCCAAGCCGGACGACGAGGCCGCGTACATGAGCGAGTGCTTCGGGCCGGTGTCCTTCGCCGTCGCGGTCGACTCCGCGTCCGATGCGGTGGAGCTGCTGCGGCGGACCGTGCGGGAGAAGGGCGCGATGACCGTCGGGGCGTACACGACCGACCCGGACGTCGAGCAGGACGTGCAGGAGGTCTGCCTGGAAGAGGCGGCGCAGCTGTCGCTGAACCTCACGGGCGGGGTGTACGTGAACCAGACCGCCGCGTTCTCCGACTTCCACGGGTCGGGGGGCAACCCCGCTGCCAGTGCGGCGCTGTGTGACGGGGCGTTCGTGGCCAACCGGTTCCGGGTGGTCGAAGTGCGGCGGGACGCGTAGCTGGGGCTCGGGGGCGCCTAAGAGTTCGGGGGTTCTCGTTGGCGCGCGGGTGCCGGACGGTTGTGGTTGTTCGCGCCCGCGCGGCGGAGCCGCTCATCGATACAGCCCCGCGCCCCTATCGGGGCGCTCCAGAACCCGCGCTCCAGTGGTACAGGGTCATCGCCACGCTCGTCGCCAGGTTGTAGCTGCTGACCTGGGGGCGCATCGGCAGGGACAGCAGGTGGTCCGCGCGGGCGCGGAGTTCCGTGGACAGGCCGGTGCGCTCGGAGCCGAACGCGAGGACGGCGTCGTCCGGGAGCTTGACGCCCCGGATGTCGTCGCCCTCCGGGTCCAGGGCGAACAGGGGGCCCGGCGGCAGCTCCTCGACGGCCAGTCGCTCCACCGTCGTCGCGAAGTGCAGGCCCGCCCCGCCCCGCACGACCGTCGGGTGCCAGGGGTCGACCGATCCGGTCGTCACCACGCCCGTGGCGCCGAAACCGGCGGCCAGGCGGATCACCGCTCCCGCGTTGCCGAGGTTGCGCGGATTGTCGAGGACCACGACCGGAGCCGCGCGCGGCACGGCCGCCAGCTTCGCGAGGCCGGCGGAACGGGACGGCCGCACGGCCAGGGCGGCCACGGCGGTGGGGTGCGGGCGCGGCACGAACGACGCGTACGTCTCGTGCGGCACCTCGCTCAGCAGCCCGGCCAGCACGTCCCGCACGTCCGGGGCCAGTTCGTCGGCGAGGGCGAGTGCGGCCGCCCGGTCCGCGGTGACCGCCACCGGCACCTCGGCGCCGAACCGCACGGCGTGCTTGAGGGCGTGGAACCCGTCGAGCAGGACGGTGTCACCGGCGAGCCGGTGCCAGGCGGTCACGGGGTCGGTCATGCCCCGAAGCCTACGTGCGTGGTCTCGGGGCTCTCGTGCGCCCGCTGCCCGGGGACCGGCGCACGGCCGCCGCGGCGCGGCAGCCGGTCACGCGCGCGCGCCGCCCTGTCGCCCAGGCGGCGCAGGAAGCCGGTCGGCAGGAACACCGCGTCCGCCGCGATCATCGCCAGCGAGAAGAACGGCAGACCGAGGACCACGGCGATCACGGCGTGCTCGGTCATCATGACCGCCAGCAGGACGTTCTTCACCCGCCGGTTGAACAGCGTGAACGGGAAGGCGACCTGCACCAGGACCGTCCCGTAGGTCACCAGCATCACCATCGTGCCGCTGACGGACAACAGGTCCGCCAGTCCCGGCCAGGGCGAGAAGTACTCCAGGTGGAGCGGGTAGTAGACCGCGGTGCCGTCCTGCCAGCGGGAGCCCTGGATCTTGTACCAGCCGGCCGTCGCGTAGATCAGGCACGCCTCCGCCATGATCACGAGCAGCGCGCCGTTGTGCACGATGTTCGCGACGACGTCCAGCATGATCCGCGGCTCGCCGGTCCGGGCCCGGCGCCCCACCAGCCACCACAGGCCCTGCGTCACCCAGACCGTCCAGAGCAGGGCCGGTATCAGCCAGTCGCTCTGCACCCGGCCGGCCAGGGTCACCGCGACCAGCACGAGCCCGAGCCCGCCCCACAGGACCGGGCCGGTCCGGTCCGTGACCCGCTCACCCCGCGCGCGGGCCGCCCGCTCCCGCGCGGCCCGCCGGGCGTCCAGCGACCACACCTGGGCGCAGCGCGTGAACACCAGGTAGATCGACATCAGGTGCAGCACGTTGTCGCCGCCGTCGCCCATGAAGACGCTGCGGTTCTGCAGCGACAGCACGCCCACCATGAACAGCACCGACATGGTGCGGGTGCGCCAGCCCAGCATCAGCAGGGCGCCGGCGAGGACCGCGAGGGCGTAGACGATCTCGAACCAGACCCTGCCGTCCGACCACATCAGGACGGTGAAGGAGCCGTTGGAGCCGACCAGCTGCTGGGCGAGATCCCAGCTCCAGGGGCCGTCGGGGCCGTACAGCTCGTGCCGGTGGGGGAGTTCGCGGAGCAGGAACAGCAGCCAGGTGGCGCTGAAGCCGATGCGGATGACGGCCGTCTGGTAGGGGCCCAGGGCCGCCTCGGTGACGCGGGCTATGGCGCCCGAGACGGCCAGCGAGAAGCGGTTCACCGCACCCCTCCCCCGGCCTCGTCCCGCGACACCCTCCACCACGGCAGCTCCCGGTAGGACGGTGTCGTGGAGACCTTCTCCCGGCTCCACTCGGGCGGCGGCACATTGCTGGTGCGGGAGCGCACCTGCACCCGCTCGATGACACCGGCGCCCCCGGTCGCGGCCCGCACCGCGCCGTCGTCGTGGAGGCGCAGCACCATGATCCGGCGCAGATACGACTCCGAGAGGGCTCCGCGCAGGCCCACCGGGCGGTTCTCGCCGTCGTGCGTCGCGACGTAGAAGTCCCAGGCCCGGCGCAGCTCGTTCTGCTGGGTGTGGCTGGGCAGCAGGTTGCCGTCGATGGCCCGGCCGTCCTCGGCGGACAGGTCGTACCAGCCGGTGGTCGACGTCATGCCGTCCGGACCGCGGACTCCGGCGCGGACCTGGATCGAGATGTTCTGCTGGAGCGGGTTCGGCGCGAAGAGCTTCCAGTTCTGCTCGAACTCCGGATAGATCCAGTCGTCGACGGCCTCGCCGTGCGCCCTGGTGACCGTGTTCGCCGGCGCGACGTGCAGGAACGTCATCCCGAGGTGCACACACACCCCGATGCCGACGACCGCGAGCGCCAGGGCGACACCGATCTGGTAGCGGAGGGAGAGCGCGGCGATGCCGGTGCGGGGTTCACCGGGCAGGTCCACCGGTACGTCCCGCTCCGCGGGCGGGGTCGAACGTACCGGCGCGTCGGGGCCGTGCCGGGCGTTCGAGCCCTCGTCGTACGCGTCCATTCCGCCCCGTTCCACGATCCCGGTCCGTCGTTCCGTCCGCCCGGCCGCGAGGGCATCCTGCGGCCCGCGCGGCACCGCGCGGCATCGGCACCGGCACCGGCACCGGCACCGGCACCGGCACCGGCACCGGCACGGTACTCAGGAGACCCACCCGCGCACAGCCCCTGGCCGCCCCTCCCACCGTGGCCGTCGCCACACCGGGGAGGCCGACCGTACGGCGAGTGTGACACCCTACGGCGCCCGCCCGTACACCCATTCCCTTCTTCTAGAACCTGTTCTATCTTGACGCCCCGTCAGCTCAACGGGATCGCCGGAAGGACAGGCACCGTGGACTTCACCTTCACCGAGGAGCAGCAGGCGGCGGCCGAGGCGGCGAAGGGCGTGTTCGCCGGGGTCGCCCCCGACGCCGTGCCCAGCCCGGCCCTCACCCCGGGCGCCGTCGCCGAGACGTACGACCGCGCCCTGTGGGCCCGGCTCGCCGACGCCGACCTGCTGAGCCTGCTGCTCGACGCGCGGTACGGCGGGGCCGGCCTGGACGCCATCGCGCTCTGCCTGGTGCTGCGGGAGTCGGCACGGGTACTGGCCAGGGTCCCCCTGCTGGAGAGCAGCGCGGCAGCCGCGGCCGTCCAGGCCTACGGCGGTGAGGAGGCCAAGGCGGACCTGCTCACCCGGGCCGGCCGGGGTGAGACCGTCCTGACCGTCGCCGCGCACGGCCGCACCGGCCACGACCCGGCCGAACAGTCCGTGACCGCCCGGCAGGACGGCGGGACCTGGGTGCTGGACGGCGTGCAGACGGCGGTGCCGTGGGCCTACGACGCCGATGTCACGCTCGTCCCCGCGCACACCGGGACCGGCCGGACCGTGCTGGCCCTGGTGCCGCGCGGACACGAGGGGTCCCACCTGGCCGAGCAGTTCTCCACCAGCGGCGAGCGGCTCGGTGAGCTGCGGCTGACGTCGGCACGGCTCGCGGCCCGGGACGTGATCGACACCGACGGGGCCTGGGAGTGGCTGCGGGACCTGCTGGCCACCGGGACGTGTGCGCTGGCGCTCGGGCTGGGTGAGCGCGTGCTGCGGATGACGGGGGAGTACACGGGCAAGCGGGAACAGTTCGGGTTCCCGATCGCGACCTTCCAGGCCGTCGCGGTGCAGGCCGCCGACCGCTACATCGACCTGCGCGCGATGGAGGCCACGCTGTGGCAGGCCGCGTGGCGGATCGCCTCCGGGGCCCCGGGCCCGCTGCCCGCCGCCGGTGACGTGGCCGTCGCCAAGATCTGGGCTGCGGAGGGCGTCCGCCGGGTGGTGCAGACCGCGCAGCATCTGCACGGCGGGTTCGGCGCCGACGTGGACTACCCCCTGCACCGCTACCACGCCTGGGCCAAGCACCTGGAGCTCTCACTCGGCCCGGCCGCGGCACACGAGGAGGCCCTGGGCGACCTCCTGGCGGCCCACCCACCGGCCTGATCAACGGGACAGGCCCCGGGGGGCGTCCCTAGAGGACGAACCCCTGCTGCCCGTCGTCCGTCACGACGGGACGGCCCGACGCCTCCCACACCTGCATGCCGCCGTCGACGTTCACCGCGTCGACGCCCTGCTGGGCCAGGTACATCGTGACCTGGGCGGACCGGCCGCCCGAACGGCAGATCACATGGACCCGGCCGTCCTGCGGGGCGGCCTCGGTCAGCTCGCCGTACCGGGCGACGAACTCGCTGATCGGGATGTGCAGCGCCCCTGCGGCGTGGCCGGCCTTCCACTCGTCGTCCTCCCGGACGTCCAGCAGGAAGTCACCGTCCTTGAGGTCCGCGACCGCGACCGTG
The DNA here is from genome assembly GCF_040302345.1 of Streptomyces sp. NPDC126510. Lineage (NCBI taxonomy): Bacteria > Bacillati > Actinomycetota > Actinomycetes > Kitasatosporales > Streptomycetaceae > Streptomyces > Streptomyces sp. NPDC126510. The sequence goes on from NZ_JBEORR010000005.1 coordinate 328,053, forward strand.
GGCACACCAGCTCCAAAACTCATGTGCCCGACGCTACCGGAACCGGCCGGAACGCCGACCGGGGCACGGCTCAGCCCCGGCCCTGGCCTTCTGCGCCGCCGAACAGCGCGGCCAGCTCCGCCTCCCGCTCGGTGACCTGGGTGAGCAGGCCCTGCCCGATCTCGTCCAACAGCCGGTCCGGGTCGTCCGGGGCCAGCTGGAGCATGTGGCCGATGGCGCTGTCCTCCAGCTCCCTGGCCAGCAGCCCGAGCAGCTCCTTGCGCTGGGCGAGCCACTCGAGGCGGGCGTAGAGCTCCTCGGCGCGGCTGGGGACCCGCTTCAGCTCGGGTCCCTCGGCCCACTCCGCGGCGAGCTCACGCAGCTCCGCCTCGTCGCCCCGGGCGTAGGCGGCGTTGACCCGCGTGATGAACTCCTCGCGCCGCGCGCGCTCCTTCTCCTCCTGCGCCAGGTCCGGGTGGGCCTTGCGGGCGAGGTCACGGTAGAGCTTGCGGGCCTCCTCGCTGGGGCGGACCCGCTGCGGGGGCCGGACCGGCTGGTCCGTGAGCATCGCCGTGGCCTCGGGGAACAGACCGCTGCCGTCCATCCAGCCGTGCAGCAGCTCCTCGACGCCGGGGATGGGGGCGAGCCGCGCTCGGGCCTCCTCCGCCCGCTGCCGGTCCGCGGGGTCGCCGCTGCGGGCGGCTCTGGCCTCCAGGATCCGGGCGTCCAGCTCCTCGAGCCGGGCGTACAGCGGACCGAGTTTCTGTTCGTGCAGCCGGGAGAAGTTCTCGACCTCGACGCGGAAGGTCTCCACCGCGATCTCGTACTCGATCAACGCCTGCTCGGCGGCCCGCACAGCCCGCTCCAGCCGCGCCTCGGGCCGTGCGGCGTCGCCACCATCCTGCTCAGCTTCCGGGGTCGTCACCCGACCAGCCTAGGTGACGCACCGGCCCGGCCCGGCCCCGGAGGAGGACGGACCGGGGAGGCGGCACACACACCGCGGCCGGCGCCCCGGGCGGGATGGCCCGCCCCCGCCTCCTACACCCCCGTCTCCGCCGCGACCTTCCCCGCCCGCACCCCCGCCAGCAGCTCCTCGTGGTCTGCCTCGGTCCGGTCCGCGTAGGCCACGGCGAAGGCCGCCATCGCCTCGTCCAGCTCCTCGTTCTTCCCGCAGTACCCGGCGATGAGCCGCGGATCGGCGCTGTGCGCGTGTGCGCGCGCCAAGAGAGCACCGGTCATGCGGCCGTAGTCGTCCAGCTGGTCGGTGGCCAGGGCCGCCGGATCGACGCTGCCCTTGCGGTTGCGGAACTGGCGGACCTGGAAGGGCAACCCGTCCACGGTCGTCCAGCCCAGCAGGTTGTCGCTCACGACCTGCATCCGCTTCTGGCCCAGCACGACCCGCCGGCCCTCATGGCCGGCCTCCGGCGTCTCGAAACCGGCCGTCGCCAGATGCGGCACCAGCGCCGATGCCCGCGCCTCCTTGACCTGGAGCACCAGCGGTTCGCCCCGGTGGTCCAGGAGCAGCACGACGTAGGACCGGGTACCGACACTGCCCGTGCCGACGACGCGGAAGGCGACGTCGTGCACCGCGTGCCGGGCGAGGAGGGGAAGCCGGTCCTCCTGGAGGGTGCCGACGTACTCCTCCAGGGACGCGGCCACGGCCGCGGCCCGGGCGTCCGGGACGCGGCGCAGCACCGGTGGCGCGTCCACGAACCGGCGTCCGCCGTCCTCGGTGGCCTCGGTCGACTTGGCCGCGAAGCGGCCGCTGGTGTTGTGGCGGGCCTTCTCGGAGACCCGCTCCAGCGTGCCGAGCAGATCATGGGCGTCGGTGTGGGAGACGAGCTCCTCGTCCGCGATGGCGTTCCACGCGTCCAGCACCGGGAGCCTGGCCAGCAGCCGCATGGTCCTGCGGTAGGCGCCGGCCGCGTCGTAGGCCGCCTTGCGGCACTGGTCCTCGTCGGCGCCGGCCACCCGGCCCGCGAGCACCAGGGAGGCCGCGAGTCGTTTGAGGTCCCACTCCCAGGGGCCGGGCACCGTCTCGTCGAAGTCGTTCAGGTCGATGACCAGGCCGCCGCGCGCGTCGCCGTACAGGCCGAAATTGGCCGCGTGGGCGTCGCCGCAGAGCTGGGCCCGGATCCTGGTCATGGGCGTGCGCGCGAGGTCGTACGCCATGAGTCCCGCCGAGCCGCGCAGGAACGCGAACGGGGTGGCGGCCATGCGGCCGACGCGTATCGGGGTCAGCTCGGGCAGCCGCCCGCGGCCCGACTCCTCGACGGCGCTCACCGCGCCGGGCCGGGACGGGTCCAGGTCGAGCGAGGCGTGTGAGCTGCGCGGGATCTGCGTGCGGAGGGCCTTGCCCTCGTCCTTGGGCGACCCGGCGGCCGGCCACTCGGCGAAGCCACGCACCCGGGGCAGCCTGCGCGGCGCCCCGGACGTCGCCGCCGTCCCGCTCTCGCCTCGAGCTCCACTGCTGGTCATCCCGACCGCCTCCCCCGCACGCGCACGAAAATCAACTCGTGCCGACCGTACAACCGGTGGCTGAAACGCGTCAGACCCTGTGGACAACTCCACCGCCGTGGAGACCCGCGCCGGGCCCGTACGGCAGTGGCTACGCCCCCGGGGACACGCGAGCCTGGGCGGGCACGGAGGCCTGCGCCGGTCCGGCCGCCGCCTCCTCCCTCAGCGCCTGCGCCAGCACCCGCTCGGCTCTCTCCACCGAGATGTCGAGCTTGGCCAGCACCGCCGGCACGGTGATGCTGGGCAGGAAGTGCTCGAACAGCACGACGACACGGCGCTCGAGATCCTGCCGCTGGCAGCGCAGCTGGGACAGCAGCTGCACCCCGGAGAAACTGCCGACCAGCAGCTCCGCCGTCTCCGCCACGTCGACGTGCTGCAGCAGCTCGCCGCTCGCCTTCGCCTCGGTCAGCATCTGCGTGTTCTGGTCGATCCACATCCGGAAGGCCGGGGTGCGGTCGAGGTCCATGGCCCCCTGGTCGAGGGCGAGCCCCACGCTGGCCCGCACCAGCGGTTCGGACCGCAGCCGACGGGCCATCACCAGACCGGAGTCGACGAGTTCCTGGAGCTTGCTGGACTGCGGCGGGAGCGTGATCGCGAGCTGCTCCTCGAACACCCCCACCGCCAGCTCCTCCTTGGAACCGAAGTGGAAGTACAGCGCGCCCTTGGTGACGCCGGCCCGCTCCAGGATCTCGCCGATGGTCGCCGAGGTGTAGCCGCGTTCGTCGAAGACGGCCGCCGCCGCCTCCAGGATGGTCCGCCGGGTGCGGATCGCGCGCTCCTGTCGCGCCATCGGATGCCTCCTGATCTCCGTCGATCCCTGTGAAGTCGCTGTGTGGCGAGGGCGCGAGAGCCTGTTCCAGGGCTTGGCTCGCCCTTTGAAAAAAACCGGCTCGTCCGTATCTTAGTCAAGCGTCGACCGCGACCAGGCAGCCGATCTGGGGGTTCTCATGCCGCGGACAGGGCCTTTGAGCGCACTCACGGAGGATCAGACCGGACGCGAGGGCCGTCCGGCAAACGGAAGCGCTACGACCGTCGAGAACCCGCCACAGACCACCGCCCCCCGGACCATCGCCCCGCAGCGCCCCACCGCCGAAGCACCGGCCGCCACCGCCGAAGGACCGGCCGCCACCGCCCAAGCACCCGCACCACCGGCCACGGACACGGTCACCGAAGCACCCGCGGCCCCGCACCCGGACGCGGGCACGGCCGCCGAGGATCCAGACCCCCCGGCAAGGGCCGGAGACGCCCACGTACACGCGCCGCTCTCCCCCGTCACCGCACGCCCCGCCCCCCACTCGCACACCGCCGCCGTCGTCACCAGGGAACTCGCCCATCGCACCACTGAGACGGACGTCTTCCCCACCCGGTGGACCCGAATCTCCGACACCCGCTTCCGCTTCACCGCGCACTGGCCCGCCGCCCACCCCTTCTTCGGCCCCGTGGACGACCGCCACCAGGACGCGATGGTCGTGGGAGAAACGTTGCGGCAGGCCTCGATGGTGCTGGCGCACGCCGAGTTCGGTGCCCCGGCCGACACGCACTTCGTCATGTGGGACATGACGGTCCACGTCGACCCGACCGCACTGCTGCTGGCGGACGCCGCCGAACCGGTCGAGTTCGACGTCGTGTGCTCCGAGGTCCGCCGCCGCGGCCGCGGGCTGCACAGCATGCGGACCACGATGGAGTTCCGCCGCGCGGGACGGCTCGTCGCCCGCGGCACCGGAAGCACCGGCTGCACCTCACCGCGCGCCTACCGCCGCCTGCGGGCGGACCGGCTGGACGCCGTGGACCGGCCGGTTCCCCTCCTGGCGGGCATAGCGCCGCACACCGCAGGCCGGTCCCGCCCCGAGGACGTCGTCCTCGCTCCCGGTGACCGTCCGGGCGTCTGGAACCTGCGCGTCGACACCGGCCACCCCGTCCTCTTCTCCCGGCCCAACGACCACGTCCCCGGCATGGTCCTGTTCGAGGCGGCCCGCCAGGCCGCGACCGCCGCGTCCGGCCTGCACCCCTTCCTGCCGAGCAGGATGACGGCCGACTTCACCCGGTACGCCGAACTGCACAGCGCCTGCCGCATCGAGACCCAGGTGCTCGCCGGAGGCCCCCGGGAGGTGACCGTGAAGGTTTCGGGGCGACAGGACGGCGAGTCCGTCTTCACCGCCACCCTGACCTCCGCCCGGCCCGCGCGGGTACGGTCCCTGCCGTGACGCTCAAGATTCTGATCACGGGCGCGAGCGGCTTCGTCGGCGGCCGGGTGGCCGCCACTGCACGGCGGCAACCGAACGTCCACGTCCGCCTGTTGTCCCGGCACGCACCGCAGGGGCCCGAGTACGTGCACGGCGACCTGTGCGCTCCGCCCTCCCTGCGCGGCGTCTGCGCCGACACCGACGTCCTGGTGCACTGCGCCACGCGGGTCGGAGGCGATGCCGAGACCATCGAGGCGGTCAACGACCACGGCACGCGGGCCCTGATCGAGGAGGCCGTGCGCGCCGGAGTGCGCCGGATCGTGTACGTCGGTACGACCGCCGTGCACGGCCGGGGCCCGTTCCGCGGAGTACACCCCGGGGAGGTCCCGGTCGCGCCCGCGTCACCCACCAGCCGCACCCGGGCCGCCGCCGAACGGTACGTCCTCGACGCGGGCGGCCTGGTGCTGCGCCCCCACCTCGTGTACGGCGAGGGCGACCGCTGGGTGATCCCCGGCCTGGTGTGGCTGCTGAACGAACTGTCGGCCACCCTGACCGGCTGCGCGGCACTTCAGTCGATGATCGACGTCGGCACCCTGGGCCGCGCGGTGGTGGCCGCCGCCCTCACCCCGGCGCCCGGCGGCGTGCACCACGTGACCCACCCCGAGCCGGTGGCGGTCGCGGACCTGCTGGCGGCCGTGTCCCGGGAACTGGGGGTGCCCGGCGGCGGTACGGCCGTGGACGTCGCCACCGCCCTCGACCGGGCCGCCGGGTCACCGCTCGCCCTTCACCACCTCGGCATGCTCACGGTCGACCACTGGTTCGTGGACGACACGTTCTGGAAGGCTTTCGACTGCTCGCCCGGCGAGGGGTTCGCGGCCGGGTTCACCCGCGCGGCGCCCTGGTACCGCGCGTATCTCCAGGGCCGGAAGGTCTCCTGATCACTCCGCCCCCACCTCCGCCTCCTCCGGGCGCGGAGCGGGGCCCCGGCCGTGCAACAGCACCGGCAGCTCCTCGTGACCGGTGGAGATGATGGACCGCAGCCGCTTCGGCGGACGCGACGGATCGGCCAGGGCAAGCCGCGGGAAGCGCGCGAACAGCGAACTCAGGGCCACGGTCGCCTCGGCCATGGCCAGGGGCCGGCCCAGGCAGTGGTGCACGCCGTGGCCGAAGGACACGTGGTCGCGGCTGGTGCCGCGGGTGATGTCGAACCGGTCGGCGTCGGGCCCGTGCCGCTCGGGGTCGCGCCCGGCACCGGCGAAGGAGACCACGAGCGGGTCGCCCTCGGGGATGGTCAGGCCCGGCTCGATCTCGATGTCCCGCACGGCGTAGCGCAGACCCGACATGGCACCCGGCGCCTCGAAGCGCAGCGACTCCTCCAGGGCGTCCTCCCAGGTCGCGCGCCCGGAGCGGACGAGGCCGAGCTGGTCGGGGTGGGCGAGCAGGCTGTGCACGGTGTTGTCGATGAGGTTGACGGTCGTCTCGAAGCCGGCGGTGAGCAGCAGGATCAGATTGTCCATCAGCTCCTGTTCGCTGAAGCTGCCTTCTTCCCGCGCGGCGATGAGCGCCGTCGTCAGGTCGTCGGCCGGGTTCTCGCGCTTGTGCTGGAGGAACGCGGTCAGCGTGCCGTAGAGGTCGACGGCGTTGGCCTGGGCGTCCTCCAGGGAGATGGCGGTGTCGAAGAAGCGGTTGATGATCCGGTAGAGGTTCGCGCGCGGGCCGTCCTCGCCGGGCGGTACACCGAAGAGCTCGCACACCACCTCGTGCGGGATCGGCGCCGCGAACGCGGCCCGGAGGTCGACGACTTCGCCCTCCGGGACGCGCTCCAGTGCCTCCAGCGCCCGGTCGACGATCTCCTGGACGCGCGGCATGAGCGCGTCGACGCGGCGTTTGGTGAACGCGGCGGCCATCGGCTTGCGCAGCCGGCTGTGGTCGGAGCCGTAGGCGGTGACCATGTTGCGCACCGAGACCCAGATGGCGAGCGGCCAGGTGCGGGAGATGTCCCCGTTGATCCAGGCCGGCCAGTGCTGGTAGGCGTCCTTGCTCGTCTCGGGTCCGGCCAGAAGCCGCTTGTTCAGCTCCAGGCCGGTGATCCACCACGCCCGTACGCCCCCAGGGAGTTCGACCTCCACGGCCGGGCCCCGGGCACGGATCCGGGATATCTCGCCGTAGAGGTCCCGACCGGACGGGTCGATCGACAGGAAGGGGCAGGCCTGCGGTTCTGCCATGGCTCATCGCTCCTCGGTCCAGAGGCTGGGGGACCATCGTGCGATCAGCGGGCCGGAAAAACTTGGCATCCGGTTTGTTTTGGCTGTGGCTTCACCCACTGTCGGCCGGCGGCACATCACTACCGCAGCGCGAGCCCCACCCGGCACGCCTCGGCCTCAAGCCCCGGAGCAGCCGGCGACCCGCTCTCCGCCGGCCCACTCCCCGCCGGTCCGTCCCCCACCGGCCCACTCCCCGCCGGATCCAGCACCCCGACCAACTCCGGTGCCGCCAGGCACGGCAGCAGCAGCTGCCACAGGTCGGTCAGCGACGGGCGGGCGAGCCAGCCGCGGTCCTCCCGGGCCAGCACCTCGATTCCGGTCGTGGCCGCGAGGACGACGGCACCGGTGCGCTGCGGCGTGACACCCGCGGCGAGTTCGCTCCGGCGCTCCGCCTCGGCCAGCAGCCCGTGCAGGCACTCCCGCCATTCCCGGCGCAGGTCCCGCGCCCGCCCGGCGACCCGCTCGGCGTTCAGCCGGAGCCCGGCCCGCACCACCACGTCGGCGCACAGCAGCCGGGCGACGTGGTGGGTGACGTCCACCAGGCGTTGCAGGACGTGGCCGTCGCCCTCCCGGCCGCGTACCGCGGCCTCGCGCAGGGCATCGGCGGCCGCGAGCTCGACGGCCTCGGCGACGGCGGCCTTGTTGGCGAAATGGAAGTGCAGCGCACCGGAGCTGACCCCGGCCCCCGCGCTGATCCGCGCCAGGCCGGCCCGGACGTACCCCCGGTCCTCGAACTGTTCGGCGGCAGACCGGATCAGCGCTAGACGGGTCCGGACGGCCCGGTCCTGTTTGGTCACCCGTGGCTCCCCTGCAGGGCTCTGATGGCGACGTAATCAAACCAACTCGCTGGTTTTTATACAACGTGTCGACGGCACAAGGGCCTTGGGACCGCTGCCCGGCCCGTACCCAAGCCCGTTCCTAGGCCCGCAGATACGCCAGAACGGCCAGCACCCGGCGGTGGGTGGCGTCGGCCGGCGGCAGATCCAGCTTGGTGAGGATGCCGGAGACGTGCTTGCCCACGGCCGCCTCGGAGACCACCAGTTCGCGGGCGATCGCACTGTTGGACCGGCCCTCCGCGATCAGCGCCAGCACCTCCCGCTCGCGCGGGGTGAGCCGCTCCAGCGGATCGCGGCGGCGGCGCAGCAACTGCCGTACGACCTCGGGGTCGACGACCGTGCCGCCGTCCGCTACCTCGCCGAGCGCCTCGACGAACTCCCCGACCTGGCCGACGCGGTCCTTGAGCAGGTAGCCGACGCCCGTGCCGTCGCCGGAGTCCAGCAGCTCGGCGGCGTACCGGCGCTGCACGTACTGGCTGAGGACCAGCACGGGCAGCGTGGGCCGCTCCTGGCGCAGGCGTACGGCCGCGTGCAGGCCCTCGTCCTGGAATCCGGGCGGCATCCGCACGTCCGTCACGACCACGTCCGGCTCGTGCTCCCCGACGGCGGCGACCAGTGCCTCCGCGTCCCCCACGGCCGCGGCGACCCGGTGCCCGCAGCGCTCCAGCAGTCCGACGAGCCCGTCCCGCAGCAGCACGCTGTCCTCCGCCAGGACGACGCGCAGCGGCCGCTCAACTCGCAGGCTCACAAGGGATCTCCACACGCAGCAGGGTCGGTCCGCCGGGCGGACTGGACAGGGAGAGTCTGCCCTCGAGCACCGACACCCGGTCGGCGAGGCCGGTCAGCCCACTGCCCTCCCCGGCCCGCGCCCCACCGCGCCCGTCGTCGCGTATCCGCAGCAGCAACCGCCCGTCGCGGTGCCCGCCGCTCACCTCGGCCCGGCTCGCCCCGCTGTGTCTGCCCACGTTGGCGAGCGCCTCGCACACCACGAAGTAGGCGGCGGCCTCGACCGCCGGGGAGAGCCGTCCGGGCAGCTCCAGGTCCACGTCCACGGGCACGGCCGAGCGGTCGGCCGCGTCGGCGACGGCCGCTTCGAGCCCGTAGTCGGCGAGGACCTTGGGGTGGATGCCCTGGATGAGTTCGCGCAGCTCCGCGAGGGCCGTGCCCGCCTCCCGGTGCGCCTTGGCCAGCTGGTCGGCCAGCGGACCGGGCGGGGCGTCGAGGCGTGCCAGCCCGAGCGTCATCGTCAGGGCGACGAGCCGCTGCTGCGCCCCGTCGTGCAGATCGCGCTCGATCCGCCGCCGCTCCGCCTCGAAGGCGTCCACCAACCGCACCCGTGAGCGGGCCAGTTCGACCACGCGGGCTCCCAGGTCGGCCTCCCGCGGCGCGATCAGCAGCCGGGTCAGCCCGGCGCGGGCCCCGGCCACGACGCCCAGCAGCCAGGCACCCACCGCGAGCAGGACCAGCCCGAGGACGGCGAACCCGACGGCGGCCGGCCAGGTGGTGACCAGCCACACCTTGAGGACCTTCGCCTCGCCGAAGACGGCCAGGAGCAACGGAGTCGCCACCACGGTCAGGGGCCCCAGCAGGAAGACGGTGAACGCGAGGGCGTCGACCGGCCACAACAGCCCCGCGAACAGCAGGGCGTGACCCAGCTCCCGCCAGGTGGCCCGCTCCCGCAGCCGCGTCGACAGCCAGGCGCGCAGCCCCGGCTCCCGGGGCGCCTCGTGCGGGTCGGGCGCCGGCTCCGCGTCGACCAGCCGCAGCCGGTACCGCTCGAGGGCAGCCACCGGAAGGCCCGCCAGGGCCGTCCCGAGCAGCAACGGCAGCCCCACCAGCGCGAGGGCGAGCACCCCGCCGGCCGCCGCCGACAGCACGGTCCCCACCAGCACGACCACGCCGATGAGCGCGCCGGTGAACAGGTAGGCGGCCGACCGCCACGGCCACGCCGACAGCAGATAAGCGGGGCGGGACATGGCCTGCCACACGTTCCGAGGGTGCATGGGGATCACCGTAGAAGCCGCTTCGGGCCGCGGCCATGGGATCAGACGGAGGCCCTGGGGTATGCCTGGCCCTACCCCAGGTCTAGGCCCTGCCGCACTGCGCCGGCCCACCCCCGCGCGGTTTCGTGGAGATCGACACCGACACCAGGGGGAACCCATGACACACGACGCCGTCCGGCTGGACTCGGTCACCAGGAGATACGGATCGCTGACCGCGCTCGACGGGGTCTGCCTGTCGTTCCCCGCCGGGACCTTCACCGCCGTCATGGGCCCCTCCGGCTCCGGCAAGTCCACGCTGCTCCAGTGCGCGGCCGGGCTGGACCGGCCCACCTCCGGGTCGGTCGCCGTGGGCGGCACCGAACTGACCGGGCTCAGTGAACGGCGGCTGACCCTGCTGCGGCGCGAGCGCGTCGGGTTCGTCTTCCAGGCGTTCAACCTGCTGCCCTCGCTGACCGCCGAACAGAACGTGGCCCTGCCCCTGCGCCTGGCCGGCCGCCGCGTCCCCGCGGCCCGGGTGCGCCAGGCGCTCGGACAGGTCGGTCTCGCCGACCGGGCCCGGCACCGGCCGGCCCAGCTCTCCGGCGGCCAGCAGCAACGCGTCGCCCTGGCCCGCGCCTTGATCACCCGGCCCGACGTGCTGTTCGGCGACGAACCGACCGGCGCCCTGGACACCCGGACCGGCCGCGAGGTGCTCGGCCTGCTGCGCGGCATGGTCGACCGCGAGGGCCAGACGGTCGTCATGGTCACGCACGACCCGGTGGCCGCCGCGTACGCCGACCGTGTGATCTTCCTCGTCGACGGCCGCGTGAGCGGAGAGCTGACGGGTGCCGACGCCGATGCCATCGCCCTCCGCATGACCCGCCTGGAGGCCGTGCCGTGCTGAGCCTCACCCTGCGCACCCTGCGCGCCCGCTGGGCCACCTTCACCGGCAGCTTCGTCGCGCTCTCGCTGGGCGTGGCACTGCTCACCGTGATGGGCCTGGCCCTGGCCTCGACGGTCACCGCCCCGGAGCGCGGCCCCGAGCGCTTCGCCGCCGCGCCGGTGGTGGTCAAGGGGCAGGACGCCCTGCGCGTCCCGACCCCGATCGGCATCCGGGAGTCGCCGCTCGCGCACCCGCGTCCCGTACCGGCCGCGACCGTCGCGCGGCTGCGGACGCTGGGCCGGGTCGTCGAGGACCGCTCGTTTCCCGTAAGGGCCCCGGGCGCTCCCGCCGGCCTGGTGGGCCACCCCTGGTCCACCGCCGCGTTCGCCCCGTACGACCTCGCCACCGGCCGGGCCCCCCGCACGGCCGGCGAGGTCACCGTCACCGGCGACTGGGCGCGCCCGGGCCAACGCATCCGCACCGACGCGGGCACCGTACGCGTCGTCGGCACGCTGACCTCCCGCGGCTTCGAGAACGCCGTGTTCTTCACGGACACCCGCGCCGCACAACTGCACCCGGTGACGACCCAGTTGGTGGTGAAAGCCGACCCCGCGTCCGTACGCGCGGCGGTGGGCGACAGCGCCCGGGTACTCACCGGCACGGCACGCCGCCTCGCCGACACCGACCCGGGCCGGGACCGTGAGGCGCTCACCGCGATGAACGCCCTGTTCGGCACCGCCGGCGGCGTCACCGCCTTCGTGTCCGTCTTCGTCGTGGCGTCGACCTTCGCCTTCGCGGTCGCCCAGCGCCGCAGGGAGTTCGCCCTGCTGCGCACCGCCGGGGCCAGTCCGGCCCAGCTCCGCCGGGCCGTCCTCGCCGAGGCCCTCGCCGTCGGCACCCTCGCCTCGGCCGCGGGCTGCGCGCTGGGCTCCTACGGGGCACCGCTGCTGGCGGCCCGGGTCGTCGAAGAAGGCCTCGCCCCGGCCTGGTTCACCATCGGCGAGCACACCTGGCCCTACCACGCGGCCTTCTGGACCGGCCTGCTCGTCGCCCTGGGCGGAGCCACCGCCGCCTCCTGGCGGGCCGGCCGCACCGCCCCCACCGAGGCCCTGCGCGAGGCGGCGGCGGACAGCGGCCCGCTGACCCGGGGACGCCTGCTCTGCGGCATCGCCCTCCTGCTCGTGGCCGCCGTGACCTTGGTCCTGTCCCTCACCACCGACCCGTCCGACCTGCTCCACCGCAAGACGTACATCATCCGCCCCATGCTGCTGATCACCGCGGCCGCCCTGCTCGCGCCCCTGGTGCTGCGGCCCCTGATCCGCTTGCTGACCTGCCTGCCCTCGGCCGTGGGCATGCTGGTGCGCGAGAACGCGGCGACCGGAGTACGCCGCACCGCCGCCCTCGCGGCTCCCGTCCTCGTCACGGTCGCGCTCGCCGGTTCACTCCTCGGCGCCACCGCGACCCTGAACCACGCGAAGTCCACCGAGACGAGCGAGCGCACCACCGCCGCCTTCGTCGTCACCCCGGCCGCCGGACAGGGCTTCGACGCGGCCACCCTGACCAGACTGCGTGCCGTACCGGGCGCACGGATCTCACCCACGTCGTCGACGGCCGTCCACGTCCTGGAGGACGGCGTGGCGCTGGTCCGCTCCGAGGCCCGCGCCGCGACCCCCGCCGACCTGGCGGCCACCAGCCGCCTGCCGATCGGCGCGGGCCGGACGAGCGACCTCGACGACGACTCGATCATCGTCAACGAGGAGTGGCAACGGCACCGGGTGGGCGACCGGGTCCGGGTATGGCTCGGCGACGGAACACCCCGCACCCTCCGCATCGCCGCGGTGATGCCCACCGGCACGGGCGGCAACGGCGTCTACGTCACCCCGCGCAACGCCCCGGGCGCCACGGTCGACCGCGTGGACGTGGCGCTCGAGGACGGCGCCGCCCCCGGCGCCGTGGCCGCCGCCCTGCGCGAGGCGGCCGGTCCGGGAGGCGGCCGGGTCCTCACCCGGGACGCGTGGATCCGCGCCACCCAGCCGGAAACCAACCGCAACACCCGCCTCGGCGTCTTCCTGGTCCTCGGCATCGCCCTGCTCTACACGGGCATCTCCGTGGCCAACACCACGGTCATGGCGGCCTCCGACCGGGTCCGCGACCTGGCCGTGCTGCGGCTGACCGGAGCCACCCGCCGACAGGTGCTGCGGCTGACCGCGGCCGAGGCCCTGACGGCCACCGCGGCGGGTGCGCTCCTGGGCGTGCTGGTCACGGGCGTCAACCTGGCCGGCATGTGGGGCGCCCTCGGCCTGCTGTCGGTCAGTCCCACCGTCACCCTCCCGTGGCAGGCGCTCGGCGCGACGGCGACCGCCTGCGCCCTGCTGGCCGTGATCTGCGCGACGGTCCCTGCCGCCCTCGCCCTGCGCCGCCGCCCGGCGGACCTGGCGGGAATGCGCGAATAGGCCGCCCCGGGCCAGGAGGGTCGATCTCATCATGAGACCAAAAAGGGGACGGCCTTCTACAGTGAACCCATGAGACGGACCTCGTTCAGCACCTGGCCCTGCTCGATCGCCCGCACCGCGGACATCCTGGGCGACGCCTGGACCCTCCTGGTGCTGCGCGAGGTCTTCTACGGCGAAACCCGCTTCGACGGCTTCATCGGCACCCTGGGCATCGCCCGCAACACCCTCACCGACCGGCTGCGGCGCCTGGAGACCGAGGGCCTGCTGCGGCGGCACGTCTACCAGAGGGACCCGGTCCGCCACGAGTACCTGCCGACGGACAAGGGCCGCGACTTCTTCGGCGTCCTCGCCGCGATCAACGCCTGGGGCGACCGCTGGCTGGCCGGCGACGAGGGCGCCCCGGTGGTCCTGCACCACCAGCCGTGCGCCCACGACACCGAGGCCCGGGTCGTCTGCTCCGCCTGCGGCGAGCCGCTCCACCAGCGGGACATGAGCGCCCGCACCGGCCCCGGCTACCCGGCCCGCCTCCTCGACGACCCGGTCGTACGGGAACGCTTCGCCCCGGGGCGAACCCTGGGGGACGGCCGGGCCGACCAGCCCTGAGAGCTTCCTCACACGGCCGGACTCGGACCGGCCCGAGACAACCGTCACATCCGCATACACGAAGAACGGGCGGCATCTTATCGATGCCGCCCGTTCTCGACTGTGCGCGAGGGGGGAGTTGAACCCCCACGCCCTTGCGGGCACTGGAACCTGAATCCAGCGCGTCTGCCTATTCCGCCACCCGCGCATTGGGTGTGTCCTGGGCGTCTGCCCCCTTGGGGCCGGCGCCTTCCGACACCCAGAACATTAGCACGCTGGAAGGGGTGGGTTCACATCCCTTATCCCCGCAGGCAGACCCCCCTGCCGAACCTTCGATGTCCCTGCCACGTATCAACGCGTACCGGTTCACGTATCAACCTCGTACCGGTACCCGCCGTCTCCGCGAGAGGGGTCGGGGTCCACAGCCGGGTGCGGGACACTGGTCTTCAGCCGCCTCTACGATCCTTGTCAGGCATACCGGAGGCGGATACGCGCAGCAGTAAGACCGGAGGAGTTCGAAGAAGAGCTCCACAGGGAACTTCGTCATGCGTCGACACCCGTCGGCGGTGCTGACAGGGGGAACCAGCCGATCGAGCGGCGCGTGGATACGATCAGTAAGCAGTACCAGCCAAGCGGCCCGCAGGGCAGTACACAGGACGGCAGCTACGGAGGAGGTGCCTCATGGGAGTCCTGAAGAAGTTCGAGCAGCGTCTCGAAGGTCTGGTCAACGGCACCTTCGCCAAGGTGTTCAAGTCCGAGGTCCAGCCCGTGGAGATCGCCGGAGCGCTCCAGCGTGAGTGCGACAACAACGCCACGATCTGGAACCGCGACCGGACGGTCGTACCCAACGACTTCATCGTCGAACTGAGCACGCCCGACTTCGAGCGGCTCAGCCCCTACTCCGGCCAGCTCGGCGACGAGCTCGCCGGCATGGTGCGCGACTACGCCAAGCAGCAGCGCTACACCTTCATGGGCCCGATCAAGGTGCACCTGGAGAAGGCGGACGACCTCGACACCGGCCTGTACCGGGTGCGCAGCCGTACGCTCGCCTCCTCCAGCAACCAGCAGGCCGGCCCGGGAGGCGGCGGCGCGCCCGCCGCCCCGCAGGGCGGACGCCCGGGCGGCTACGGCTACCCGCCGTCCGCCTCGCCCGCCGGCGCCCCGCCCATGCCGGCCGCGCCGCCACCCGGCGGCCGCCCCGGCGGCTACGGCTACCCGCCCGCCGCGAGCGGTCAGCGGTCCCCGGCCGCCCCGGCCGCCGGCGCACGCACCCGCCACTGGATCGAGATCAACGGCACCCGCCATCAGATCTCCCGCGCCACGCTGGTGCTGGGCCGCAGCACCGACGCCGACGTGCGGATCGACGACCCCGGCGTCTCCCGCCGGCACTGCGAGATCCGGACCGGAACGCCCTCGACGATCCAGGATCTCGGATCCACCAACGGCATCGTGGTGGACGGGCAGCACACCACCCGCGCTACGCTCCGCGACGGCTCGCGGATCGTCGTGGGCAGCACCACCATCATTTACCGGCAAGCCGAAGGGTGAAGCGGGGGCAATGTCAGAGCTGACCCTCACGGTCATGCGGCTGGGTTTCCTGGCCGTACTGTGGCTGTTCGTGATCGTGGCCGTGCAGGTCATCCGCAGCGACCTTTTCGGTACGCGTGTCACCCAACGCGGTTCGCGCCGTGAGGCGGGCCGCCAGCAGCAGCAGGCCGCCGCCCGCCAGGCACCGCCGCAGCAACGCCAGCAGCCCGCCGGCGGCCGCCGCGGCCGCAACGCCCCCACCAAGCTGGTCGTGACCGAAGGCACCCTCACCGGCACCACGGTCGCGCTCCAGGGCCAGACCATCACCCTGGGCCGGGCGCACGACTCGACGATCGTGCTGGACGACGACTACGCCTCCAGCCGCCATGCCAGGATCTATCCGGACCGCGACGGCCAGTGGATCGTCGAGGACCTCGGCTCCACCAACGGCACCTACCTGGACCGGTCCCGGCTGACGACTCCCACACCGATTGCGCTGGGCGCGCCGATCCGCATCGGCAAGACCGTCATCGAGCTGCGGAAGTAGTGCTACATCATGGATAGGCGCGAACGGAGCGAGCACGCAGTGGCGGGCCCCACCCCGGCCCCCCGCGCGCTCCCGACCGGAGGGTGGGCAGTGTGGCTCGACACGACCGGCTGTACCCGGAGCCGACAGGCGAGGTGCGCATGAGTCTGTCACTGCGCTTCGCGGCCGGATCGCACAAGGGCATGATCCGGGAGGGCAACGAGGACTCCGGATACGCCGGCCCGCGCCTGCTCGCCATCGCCGACGGCATGGGCGGCGCGGCGGCCGGTGAGGTCGCCTCCTCCGAAGCCATCTCCACCATCGTCGCGCTCGACGACGACGTCCCCGGCTCCGACATCCTCACCTCGCTGGGCACGGCGGTGCAGCGCGCCAACGACCAGCTGCGCTCGATGGTCGAGGACGACCCCCAGCTGGAGGGCATGGGGACCACCCTGACGGCCCTGCTGTGGACGGGCCAGCGCCTCGGCCTGGTCCACGTCGGCGACTCGCGCGCCTACCTGCTCCGCGACGGCGTCCTCACCCAGATCACCCAGGACCACACCTGGGTGCAGCGCCTGGTCGACGAGGGCCGTATCACCGAGGAGGAGGCGACCACGCACCCGCAGCGCTCGCTGCTGATGCGCGCCCTCGGATCCGGCGACCACGTCGAGCCGGACCTGTCCATCCGCGAGGT
Source organism: Streptomyces sp. NPDC126510 (assembly GCF_040302345.1). Classification (NCBI taxonomy): domain Bacteria; kingdom Bacillati; phylum Actinomycetota; class Actinomycetes; order Kitasatosporales; family Streptomycetaceae; genus Streptomyces; species Streptomyces sp. NPDC126510. The sequence continues at coordinate 344,479 of NZ_JBEORR010000005.1, forward strand.
CCGCGCCGGCGACCGCTACCTGATCTGCTCCGACGGCCTGTCCGGCGTGGTCTCCCACCAGACCCTCGAGGACACCCTGGCCAGCTACCAGGGCCCGCAGGAGACCGTCCAGAACCTGATCGAGCTCGCGCTGCGCGGCGGCGGCCCGGACAACATCACGGTCATCATCGCCGACGTCCTCGACCTCGACACCGGTGACACCCTCGCGGGGCAGCTGTCCGACACCCCCGTCGTGGTCGGCGCCGTCGCCGAGAACCAGCACCAGCTGCACGACAACGGCATCATGCAGACCCCCGCGGGCCGCGCCTCCGGACTCGGCCGCCACAGCCGCGGCGGCGGAGGCGGCGAGTTCGGCCCGCCCGGCTCCGGCGACACCACCGGCTACATCCCGGCGACCGGCTTCGACTACGACGACGACTTCACCAAGCCCCGCAAAAAGGGCCGCTGGCTGAAGAGATCCCTCTACGGCGCCCTCGCGCTGGCCGTCGTCGGCGGCGGTCTCTACGGCGGATACCGCTGGACGCAGACGCAGTACTACGTCGGCGCCGAGGACGAGCACGTCGCGCTGTACCGGGGCATCAGCCAGGACCTGGCCTGGGTCTCGCTCTCGGACGTCGAGAAGGACCACCCCGAGATCGAACTCAAGTACCTGCCGCCCTACCAGCAGAAGCAGGTCAAGGAGACCATCCCCGAGGGCGGACTCAAGAACGCCCAGGCGAAGATCCAGGAACTGTCGGTGCAGGCCTCCGCGTGCAAGAAGGAAGCGCAGCGGCGCGAAGCCGAGAGCCAGAACAACTCCAAGACCGGCGAAGGCGAGGCCGGGGGCACCACGGGAACCACTCCCGCCTCCTTCACGTCCAAGGCCACACCGACGCCGAACCCGTCCAGCCCGTCGGGTTCACCGTCGGCCCCGGAGAAGTCCACGCCCCCGACCACGACCGCACCCACCCCCAGCCCCGGCCCCAGCCTCTCGGAGGAAGAGCAGAAGGTCGTCTCGCTGTGCGGTAAGCAGTAGCCGTGAGAGGCCCTGTCACACGATGAGCGGTACGAATACGTCGCACTCGCCGACGCACCACACGTCCACGATCGGCGCCATCGGCGCGCCGAGCCGGCGCAACACCGAGCTCGCACTGCTGGTGTTCGCCGTCGTCATCCCGGTGTTCGCCTACGCCAACGTCGGCCTGGCCCTTCACGACTCGGTGCCGCCGGGCCTGCTGAGCTACGGCCTCGGGCTCGGACTGCTCGCAGGCGTCGGCCACCTGGTCGTCCGGAAGTTCGCGCCCTACGCCGACCCCCTGATGCTGCCACTGGCGACCCTGCTGAACGGGCTCGGCCTGGTGGTCATCTGGCGGCTGGACCAGTCGAAGAAGCTCAGCAACTACGCCGATGCCGCACCGCGTCAGCTGCTGTACTCGGCGATGGGCGTCGCCCTGCTGGCGGTCGTGGTGGTCTTCCTGAAGGACCACCGCGTCCTGCAGCGCTACACGTACATCTCCATGGCCGGCGCGCTGTTCCTGCTGATCCTGCCGCTCGTGCCCGGACTCGGCGCGAACATCTACGGCGCCAAGATCTGGATCAAGATCCCCGGCCTCGGCACGCTCCAGCCCGGTGAGTTCGCGAAGATCGCCCTCGCGGTGTTCTTCGCCGGCTACCTCATGGTCAAGAGAGACGCCCTGGCCCTGGCCAGCCGCCGCTTCATGGGCCTGTACCTGCCGCGCGGCCGCGACCTGGGCCCGATCCTCGTCGTCTGGGTCATCTCGATCCTCATCCTGGTCTTCGAGACCGACCTCGGTACGTCCCTGCTGTTCTTCGGGATGTTCGTCATCATGCTGTACGTCGCCACCGAGCGGACCAGCTGGATCGTCTTCGGTCTGCTGATGTCCGCGGTCGGCGCCGTCGGCGTGGCGAGCTTCGAGCCGCACATCCAGACGCGTGTGCAGGCCTGGCTCAACCCGATGCGCGAGTTCGACCTTTCACGCGCCGGCGTGCAGGACGGCATCATCCACTCCGAGCAGGCCATGCAGGCCCTGTGGGCCTTCGGCTCCGGCGGCACCCTCGGCACCGGCCTCGGACAGGGCAACTCCGACCTCATCGGCTTCGCCGCCAACTCCGACTTCATCCTCGCCACCTTCGGCGAGGAGCTGGGCCTGGCAGGCGTCATGGCGATCCTGCTGCTCTACGGCCTGATCATCGAGCGGGGTGTGCGCACCGCCCTCGCGGCCCGCGACCCGTTCGGCAAGCTGCTGGCCGTCGGCCTGTCCGGCGCCTTCGGCCTCCAGGTCTTCGTCGTGGCCGGCGGTGTGATGGGCCTCATCCCGCTGACCGGTATGACGCTGCCGTTCGTGGCGTACGGCGGTTCCTCCGTGATCGCCAACTGGGCCCTGATCGGCATCCTGTTGAGGATCAGCGACACCGCCCGCCGCCCGGCCCCCGCTCCCGCCGCCAACCCCGACGCCGAGATGACCCAGGTGGTCCGCCCGTCATGAACAAGCCCCTGCGCCGGATCGCGATCTTCTGCGGCCTGCTCGTTCTGGCACTGCTGATCCGCGACAACTGGATCCAGTACGTCCAGGCCGACGAGCTCCGCACCGACAAGAAGAACCGTCGCGTCACCATCGAGCGCTACGCCTCCCCCCGCGGCAACATCATCGTCGGCGGAAAGGCCATCACCGGCTCCGCCGAGTCGTCGGGCAGCGACTTCAAGTTCAAGCGCACCTACAAGGACGGCGCCATGTGGGCGCCGGTCACCGGCTACGCCTCGCAGGCCTTCGGCGCCACGCAGCTGGAGAACCTCGAGGACGGCATCCTCACCGGCAACGACGACCGGCTGTTCTTCCGCAACACGCTCGACATGCTCACGGGCAAGAAGCAGCAGGGCGGCAACGTCGTCACCACGCTCAACGCAGCAGCCCAGAAGGCCGCGTACGACGGCCTGAAGAAGCAGGGCGGCAAGGGCGCTGTCGCGGCGATCGAGCCGTCGACCGGAAAGATCCTGGCGCTCGCCTCCTACCCGTCGTACGACCCCTCTTCCTTCGCCGGTAACTCCACGTCGAAGGACGGCGGGGCCTGGTCGAAGCTGCAGAAGAAGAACAACCCGGACGACCCGATGCTCAACCGGGCCCTGCGCGAGACCTACCCACCCGGCTCCACCTTCAAGGTGGTCACCGCGGCCGCGGCGCTGGAGGACGGTAAGTACACATCCGCCGACGCCAAGACGGACTCGCCGGACCCCTGGGTCATGACGGGCACCAACACGAAGCTGCCCAACGAGGGCAACATCCCCTGCAAGAACGCCTCGCTGCGGGTCGCCCTCCAGTACTCCTGCAACACCGTCTTCGGCAAGATCGGCGCCGACCTGGGCAACGACAAGATGCTGGACATGGCCAAGAAGTTCGGCTTCGACGAGGAGCACTTCACGCCGGTCCGCGCCAACGCCTCGGTCTTCTCCGACGACATGAACCCCTCTCAGACCGCGCTGTCCTCGATCGGCCAGTTCAACACCGCCGCGACGCCGCTGCAGATGGCCATGGTCGCCTCGGCCGTCGCCAACGACGGCAAGCTGATGAAGCCGTACATGGTCGACGAGCTCCAGTCGCCCGGCCTCGACCCGATCACGAAGACCGACCCCGAGGAACTGAGCCAGCCGCTGTCGCCGGAGAACGCCCAGATCCTCCAGTCGATGATGGAGACGGTCGTCGACAAGGGCACCGGCTCGAACGCCAAGATCCCCGGCGTCAAGGTCGGCGGCAAGACCGGTACGGCCCAGCACGGCGTCGACAACAGCGAGAACCCCTACGCGTGGTTCATCTCCTACGCCAAGGGCGACGACGGCAGCGCGCCGGTCGCCGTAGCGGTCGTCGTCGAGGACGACAACGCCGTCCGCGACGACATCTCCGGCGGTGGCCTCGCGGCGCCGATCGCGAGGAACGTGATGGAGGCGGTCATCGACAGCAAGAAGTGACCCCGCTCACGCCTGCTTCACATCGGTGCACGTTGCGATACCGGTCCTGTATCGGCTGACGGGCTTGGCCAGGTCACACAAAGCGAGCCGGGTACGGTAGGCCCGGACGGCAGCCTCCGACCGTACAAACATGCCGGTCGGGACCGACGGAGAGGGCTGGTAGGTAGCTATGGAAGAGCCGCGTCGCCTCGGCGGCCGGTACGAACTGGGCCAGGTGCTCGGGCGTGGTGGCATGGCGGAGGTCTACCTCGCGCATGACACCCGCCTCGGCCGCACCGTGGCGGTGAAGACGCTGCGCGCGGATCTCGCGCGTGACCCTTCCTTCCAGGCCCGGTTCCGCCGGGAGGCCCAGTCGGCCGCCTCGCTCAACCATCCCGCGATCGTCGCGGTCTACGACACGGGCGAGGACTACATCGACAACGTGTCGATCCCGTACATCGTCATGGAGTACGTGGACGGCTCGACCCTGCGTGAGCTGCTGCACTCCGGCCGCAAGCTGCTGCCGGAGCGATCCATGGAGATGACCATCGGCATCCTCCAGGCCCTGGAGTACTCGCACCGCGCCGGCATCGTCCACCGCGACATCAAGCCGGCGAACGTCATGCTGACGCGCAACGGCCAGGTCAAGGTCATGGACTTCGGCATCGCCCGGGCCATGGGCGACTCCGGCATGACGATGACGCAGACCTCCGCGGTCATCGGCACCGCCCAGTACCTCTCCCCGGAGCAGGCCAAGGGCGAGCAGGTCGACGCCCGCTCCGACCTGTACTCCACCGGCTGTCTGCTCTACGAGCTGCTGACCGTCCGTCCGCCCTTCGTCGGCGACTCCCCGGTGGCCGTGGCCTACCAGCACGTCCGGGAGGAGCCGCAGTCGCCGAGCGTCTTCGACCCCGAGATCACGCCCGAGATGGACGCGATCGTGCTGAAGGCACTCGTCAAGGACCCGGACTACCGCTACCAGTCGGCCGACGAGATGCGCGCCGACATCGAGGCCTGCCTCGACGGCCAGCCGGTCGCCGCCACGGCCGCGATGGGCGCGGTGGGCTACGGCGGCTACCCCGACGACCAGCCGACGACGGCCCTGCGCGCGGACTCCGGCGCGGGCGCCACCTCCATGCTGCCCCCGATGAACCCGGACGACGGCGGCTTCGGCTACGACGACCGCCCCGACCGCCGCCGCGGGCAGCAGCGCAAGTCCAACACCTCCACGATCCTGCTGGTGGTGGCGGGCATCCTCGTCCTGGTCGGGGCGATCCTGATCGGCCGGTGGGCGGTCAGCGGAGACGGCGTGAGCAACGACACGCTCGCGGCACCCAACTTCGTCGGCGAGACGAAGGAGAGCGCCAAGAAGCAGGCCGAGAACTCCGACGTCGAAGTGACCTTCTCCAACAAGCCCTGCGACAACCAGGCCAAGGGCAACGTCTGCTCCCAGGACCCGAAGGCCGGGGTGAAGGTCAACAAGGGCGACACCATCTCGCTGGTGGTCTCCACGGGCGCACCGAAGGTGGCTGTGCCGGACGTCACGGGCCTGACCTACGACAAGGCCAAGGCCCAGCTCGAGGAGAAGGGCTTCGTCGTCGACCAGAAGACCGAGGAGTCCGACCGCACCCCCGGCGTGGTCACCAAGCAGGACCCCGGCGTCGACACGGAGCTTGAGAAGGGCTCCACGATCACCCTGACCGTCGCCAAGGAAGCGCAGAAGTCCACCGTCCCGGACGTCCTCGGCCGGGACTGCAACGCCGCCAAGCAGCAGATGCAGGCCAGTGACCTGGTCGGCAACTGCACCGAGGTGGAGACCGACGACGACAGCCAGGTCGGCAAGGTCATCGCGACCACGCCCCAGGCCGGCACGTCGGTCGACCCGAACTCGTCGGTGAACATCCAGATCGGCAAGAAGAAGCAGCAGCAGAAGGTCAAGGTCCCGCAGGTCGTCGGTCAGACCGTCGGCCAGGCCAAGCAGACCCTCGCGCAGCAGGGCTTCACCAACATCCAGTTCGCGAACGGCAGCGACCAGAGCGACAACGCCCTCGTCGCCGGCCAGAACCCCGGTCCCAACCAGGAGGTCGACGACCCGGCAGGGACGACGATCACCCTCCAGACCGTCGGCTTCGGCGACAACAACGGCGGCAACAACAACAACGGCGGCGGCGGAAACGGCGGCATCTTCGGCGGCCTCAACGGCAGCAACGAGGACGACTGACCTCCACGCGCACCGCACGGACATCCCCAGAGCCCCCGGCCTCCAGAGGCCGGGGGCTCTGCCGTGCCCTACCGCCGACGTCCCGCAAACATGCGCGGCTCTCGATCGTGTCTTCATATGTCCTGACTCGTTCGCCGGATGGGGTGGGACATCGGAACCCGCCCCGGCCATCCGAGCCGGAGGACAGAACGTGATCAACGAAACGGCCTTGCTGGAATCGCCGACCCTACGCGGCAGCGTGCTCGACCGCACGGACGTACTCGACAGGGTCAAGGCACTGTCGCTGCTGCCGGACGGGATGCATGTGACGACGGCGATGGTGGCGTCGTACTTCGACGTCGGTCTCGAAGCCATCAAGTCACTCGTCAAGGACCACCGGACCGAGCTGGAAGCCAGCGGCTACCGGCTGCTGACCGGCGAAGAACTGAGGTCCTTCAAGAACCTCAGTGGAATCCAGTCACGCACCCGCTCCCTGGCCCTCTTCCCCCGACGCGCCGTCCTCAACATCGCCATGCTGCTCCGGGACAGCGAAGTCGCACGTCAGGTGCGTGTGTACCTCCTCGACATGGAGCACCTGGCGCGCACACAGCCTGTGGAAAACCCTGCCCCGGCCGACACCGCCGCCCTCGACGCCCGCATCGACCAGCGCATCACCCACGTCCTGGGGACGACCGTCGTCCCCATGTTCAACGCCCTGATCGAAACCTCGGGCGAACACCGGCGAGAGCTCATCGCCCTCCGGGCAGGCGTCCAGCGCATCGAGAAGCGGCTCCGGCAGCACCACACCCGGCTGCAGCGGCTGGAAGCCCCCCGAGAGGACCGCCCCCTCGCCGGAGTGATGGCCACCATGGACGCCATGAACGGGCGCGAGTTCGAAGAACACGTCGCCGAGCTGCTGCGCCGCGACGGCTGCACCAACGTCGTCGTGCAAGGCGGCGGAAGGGACCGCGGCATCGACATCACCGCGCTCACGGCCGACGGGCGGAGCATCGTCGTCCAGTGCAAGAGGTTCGCGCCTCACCTCTCCATCACCAGCCCCGAGCTCCAGAAGTTCCTCGGAGCGGCCAAGGTCCTGCACGACTCCGAAGTGGCCCTGTTCGTGGCGACATGCCCCTTCACCCGCGACGCCCTCAACATCGCAGCCGAGAGCGGCATCACGGCCGTACACCGTGGGCTGCTGGAGGAATGGAGCGCCGGGGCGGTCCTGACCGACCTGGAGTGAGGCCCGACCGCGCAGAAGCCCGAAGCCGCAAGAGTAAGTTGCGGCTTCGGGACTCGGTCATGTTAGCGGCCCACCGCCCGCGAAAAAGCCGGTCAGCCCAGCTCCTTCGGCGGTGTCCGGTCCGCGTCCACCTTCTCCACCCGCTCCAGCTCCCCCCACACCACGTACCGGTACGTGCTCGTGTACACCGGCGTGCAGGTCGTCAGCGTGATGTAGTGGCCCGGCTTCTTCTTACCGGACTCCTTCGGGACCTGGGAAAGGACCTCGACGTTGAACTTCGAGGTCTCCGGAAGGATGTCGAAGACCTTGTAGACGTACCACTTGTCCTTCGTCTCGAAGACGATCGGATCGCCCTTTTCGATCTTGTCGATGTTGTGGAACTTGGCCCCGTGGCCATCACGGTGGGCGGCGAGGGAGAAGTTCCCGTCCTTGCCCGACATCGGCAGGGCCGCCTTCACCGGGTCGGTGTAGTAGCCGGCCACCCCGTCGTTGAGGATCTTGCTCGACGTGCCCTTCTCGACCAGGACCTCGCCGTTCCGCATCGCCGGCACATGCAGGAAACCGATGCCGTTCTTGGTGTCCAGCGCACCGGGACCGCCCCGGCCGTGAGCCCAGTCGTCACGGACCTGGTCGGCCTGCTTGCCGGCCGCCCGGTCGGCGACCACGTTCGTCCACCACAGCGAGTAGACGACGAACAGGCCGAGGATCAGGCCCGCCGTGATGAGGAGTTCCCCGAAGAAACTGACCGCCATGGCGATCGGGCCCGGCCTGCGGCGTGCCGCAGGCGGCCGGGACGCCCCGCCGATGTGCTTCTCGTGGTCCGTGTCGGTGGTCGCTGCCACTGGTCATCTGCCCTTAACTGACGAGCGCATCCGGCTTGCCCTTGCTGCGCGGCCGTTCCTCGACCATCTTGCCCCAGACGATCATCCGGTACTTGCTGGTGAACTCCGGCGTGCACGTGGTCAGCGTGATGTAACGGCCGGGCTTGGTGAATCCGGACCCCGTGGGCACGGGATTCAGCACGCTCGTGTTGCTCGGCGGCGTCACCGGAAGGATCGACGCCATCTTGTAGACGAAGTACTCGTCCTGCGTCTCCACGACGATCGGATCGCCCGGAGCGAGCTTGTTGATGTACCGGAACGGTTCTCCGTGGGTGTTGCGATGGCCCGCGAGGCCGAAGTTGCCGGTCTTGTCACCGGGCATCGCCGTCTTCAGCGCACCCTCGCCGTAGTGGCCGACCATCCCCCGGTCGAGCACGCCCTTGCTGCTGGTGCCCTCGGCGATCGGCACCACCACGTCCAGCTTCGGAATGTGCAGGATGGCGAAACCCTGCCCCGGTTCGAAGACCCCCGGGTTGCGCTTGCCGCTCGCCCAGTCGTTCTGAAGGCTGCTGGCCTCCTGGCCCGCCTGCGCATGCGCCCGGACGTTCGTCCACCACAGCTGATAAGTGACGAACAGCAGCATCAGCACGCCGGTGGTGATGAACACCTCGCCGATGGCCCGGCTCGCGACGACCGCCGGGCCCGGCTTGCGCGCCCGTGCCTGCCGCCGCGCCTCGACCCGGGACAGCGGCACCCCCGCCCGGCTCCCGGAATCGGAGTCGCTGCCCTCGCGGGCTGCCACCGCAGTGTCCGCCCCACCTCCATGGCGCCCGTGACGGCGTTTGGTGGCCTTTCTCCGGGCCGCGCGGCCACCGGAGGCGGATCCGTCTCGCCGGGCGCCGGAAGAAGCCGGAGAACCCGCTGTGGGATAGCCGTCCTCCGCCGGAGGATCCGGAATCCGCAGCGCCACCGTCTCCTCGTCGACGGGCGGCAGATACGACTCGTCCGGAACGGGCTCGTACGACGCGTACTGCCCCGGATGCCGCACACCGGACCGAGGCTGCGCTCCCGGCCCCGGCCCGGGCGGATACGGCTCCTGCTGCGAGGACGCCCCGTACCCCCCGCCCGACCAGTCCTCGAACGCACCCGACACCCCGTAGGACTGCTGCCCGTACGAGGTGTCGGACTCGCGCTCGGGACGCAGCGCGGTCACGCCGTGGCCCTGCCCACCACCGGGGCGAGCCCGGCCGACCTCGCCACCGCGCCCTGGTCGCCGCACTCCACCAGCCAGTTCGCCAGCATCCGGTGCCCGTGCTCGGTCAGCACCGACTCGGGGTGGAACTGCACCCCCTCGACCGGCAGTTCGCGGTGCCTGAGACCCATCACGATGCCGTCGTGCGTGCGCGCCGTGACCTCCAGCTCGGCCGGAACCGTCGCCGGTTCGGCGGCCAGCGAGTGGTAACGCGTGGCCGTGAAAGGGGACGGCAGACCCGCGAAGACACCACCGCCGCCGTGCTCGACCAGCGACGTCTTGCCATGCAGCAGCTCGGGCGCGCGGTCCACCACACCGCCGTACGCCACCTGCATCGACTGCATGCCGAGGCACACGCCGAAGACCGGGACGCCCGTGTCGGCGCAGTGCCGGACCATCTCCACGCACACACCGGCCTGCTCCGGCGTGCCGGGACCCGGGGAAAGCAGGACCCCGTCGAAACCGTCCTGGGCGTGCGCGGTCGACACCTCGTCGTTGCGCAGAACCTCGCACTCGGCGCCCAGCTGGTACAGGTACTGGGCCAGGTTGAAGACGAAGCTGTCGTAGTTGTCGACGACGAGAATGCGCGCGCTCACTGGTTGTCCACCGTCACATCGTTGAAGGGCAGCAGCGGCTCCGCCCACGGGAAGACGTACTGGAAGAGGACGTAGACCAAGGCCACGACCAGGACGAGTGAGATCACTGCCTTCGCCCACGTGTTTCCCGGCAGATGCCGCCAGATCCAGCCGTACATGCCGTCCCTTCCGTCGTACCACGGCACCAGACCCACGCCGTACAGCAACCAGACTAACGGCGCAGCGCCTCTGGTTTCCCGGCCTCCACAGGCTGAGTGGAGTCCAGATGCGCCCAGACGATCAGCCGATGACTGTGCCCCCATTCCGGTTCGCACGTGGTCAGCGTCAGATACCGGCCCGGACGCGTGTACCCGGATGTACGTGGGACAGGGTCGATCACCTCGATGTCGGACGGGACTGTTTTGTACGGGCCTTTGTCGATCCGATACGTGAACCAGGTCGTACCGTCGGTCAGCACCACCGCGTCGCCCCGCCTGAGCTCGGGAAAGTCCTTGAACGGGTCCCCATGGGTACGGCGGTGGCCGGCGACCGCGAAGTTCCCCTTCTGCCCGAGCTGCGCGGTCTCCCCATAGTGGCCCAAACCCTTCTTCAGGGTGCCGGTGGCGGTGCCTTCGAGCACGGGCTTGTTCCACGTGAAACCGAACCGCGGGATGTACATGATCGCGAAAGGCCTGCCCTTGGCGTAGGGCGCGGGTCTCGCAGGACCCGCGGGGGAGCCGGAAGCCGGCGGATGGGGCTTCGACCACTCCTTCCGGAGCAGGTCGATCTGGTCGTCCATCACACCGTCGGCCCGCACACCCGTCCAGAAGAGCACGTAGACGACGAACAGCACGATCACGCTGCCGACGGTGATACAGAGCTCGCTGACGGTCCTCACGATCACGCGCACCGGCAGCTCCCCCGGCCTGGCCGCTACTCCACGGGCTTCGCGTAGTGCAGATCCACTGTGCCCGAGTAGCCGGGCAGAGTCACCGGGCCGTTCTCCTCGACTTTCCACCCGAGCCCGTAGACGTTGACGTAGACCATGTAGTTCTGAATGGCCGGCGAGGCCGCGAGCGCCTTCTGCAGCTTGCCCGGATCACCGACCGCCGTGATCTTGTACGGCGGCGAGTAGACGCGGCCCTGAAGGATCAGGGTGTTGCCTACACAGCGCACCGCGCTGGTGGAGATCAGCCGCTGGTCCATGACCTTGATGCCCTTGGCCCCGCCCTGCCACAGCGCGTTCACCACGGCCTGCAGGTCCTGCTGGTGGATGACCAGGTAGTCCGGCTGCGGCTCGGGATAGCCGGGGAGCTTCGCGGTGGCGTCCGGCGGAGCGTCGTTCAGCGTGACCGAGACCGAGTCGCCCCTGAGCTTCTGCGTGCCCGCGCGCTTCTCCAGCCCGGCGAGCTTGTCGTCCTCCGCCTTGGTGCTGCCGTCGTCGCGCTCCGCCAGGGCCTCTATCTCCTGGCGCAGGGTGCCGTTGGTCTCGTCCAGCTCACCGTTCTCACGGCTGCGCTCGTGGATCAGGTCGGACAGCTTCAGCAGGGAGGTGTCCGTGCGGATGTTGGTGCCTTTGGCCGTATTGAAGCTGGTGAAGAAAATGAGACCCGCGAGAGCGAACACGGCCGCCGTGAGGACGCGAACAGGCCGGAAACGCCGCACGCGCTCAGGGGTGGATCCCGTCCCATGGGAGTCGGCAGAATTGCTCAACGTACCCTTATCTCCTTCGGCGCGGCAGAAGCACTACGCTAACGGACGCCCGGGGGAGCAATCGGAGTCCCCTTACGCTGCCCCGAGACCGACCCAGTTACCTGCGCGGCCACGCAGCGCATCGACAGGAGAGACCCTCGTGCCGAAGTCACGTATCCGCAAGAAGGCCGACTACACGCCGCCGCCTGCGAAGCAGACGACCGCCATCAAACTCAGCAACCGTGCCTGGGTCGCGCCCGTCATGCTGGCCATGTTCCTCATCGGCCTGGCCTGGATCGTCGTCTTCTACGTCACCGACGGAACCCTGCCCATCGACTCGCTGGGCAACTGGAACATCGTGGTGGGCTTCGGCTTCATCGCCGCCGGATTCGGTGTCTCGACCCAGTGGAAGTAGCGGTCACCGCACGGTGAACGCAGCTCTGCCCAGGGGTGTTCGCTGAGTTATCCACAGCGGTTTTCCACATGGGGATAATGAAGACGATCTGTGGATAACCCGTTGGGCGTTGACGCCGGTATGACGGAAGTACCGGTACTCGAAAACTTGTTCGCCCCCTGCCTGACCTGCGGATACGCAGGTCGGTGGCAGGGGGCACATGTGTTCCCGCACCGTATGCACAAGATCCGGCACTCGCTGTGGAAAACGCCTGCTCAGGCGAGCTGCGTCGTCCTCAGAATGGTCATGAGCACGATCACGCCCAGGACCAGGGCGCAGGTGCCGTACTGCACGATCGCGCGGCGCTCGCGGGGGGCGTGGACCATGGCGTAGCCGACGACGACACCGGCGACCAGGCCCCCGATGTGGGCCTGCCAGGAGATGTTGAAGCCGGGGCTGAAGGTGAAGATCAGGTTGATCACCAACAGCGCGATGATCGGCCGCATGTCGTAGTTGAGCCGGCGCATCAGCACGGCTGTCGCGCCGAAGAGGCCGAAGATCGCGCCCGAGGCGCCCAGGGTCGCCGTGGTCGGGGACGCCAGCAGGTAGGCCAGGGCGCTGCCCGCGAGGCCGGAGATGAAGTAGAGCGCCAGATAGCGGGCGCGGCCGAGTGCCGCCTCGAGCGGGCCGCCGAGCCACCACAGGCTGAGCATGTTGAACGCGATGTGCCAGATCTCCTGGTGCGTGAACATCGACGTCACCATGCGGTACCACTCGCCTCCCGCCACGCCCTGCGTGGGCGTGAAGGGGGCCGGCGGCCAGGCACCGAGCAGGACGATGTCGTTCAGCAGCGATTCGTGGACCTGGACGGCGATGAACACGGCCACGTTGATGCCGATGAGGATCTTGGTCAGCAGCCGGGGATCGGCGGCGATGGAGCCGCCCGCGATCGTCCGGGGCAGGGCGGCCGTGGGCGAGTGGCCCGTGCCGGAGCCGGTGCGGACGCAGTCGGGGCACTGGAAGCCGACGGAGGCGTTGACCATGCACTCGGGGCAGATCGGGCGCTCGCAGCGGGTGCAGCGGATGCCGGTCTCGCGGTCCGGGTGGCGGTAGCACATGGGGACGCTGTGGGCGTCCTGCGGGCTGCTCGCAGCCTGGTCGTCCATGGTCTCCCCTAGGTCGTGTGAGAAAAGCCCGCCCCGCTCATCCCTACGGATGAGCGGGGCGATTGGTTCCCCGCGGGAGTCTTCGCGTTCCCGGCGGGGCCCTTCGCGCTCAGCGGGTTTCGACGACGACCGACTCGATGACCACGTCGTTGAGCGGACGGTCGGTGCGCGGGTTGGTCTGGGCCGTGGCGATGGTGTCCACGACCTTCTGGCTCGCCGCGTCGGTGACCTCGCCGAAGATGGTGTGCTTGCGGTTCAGCCACGCCGTCGGGGAGACGGTGATGAAGAACTGCGAGCCGTTGGTGCCCGGGCCGGCGTTGGCCATCGCCAGCAGGTAGGGCTTGTCGAAGCGCAGGTCCGGGTGGAACTCGTCCTCGAACTGGTAGCCGGGACCGCCGGTGCCGTTGCCCAGCGGGTCACCGCCCTGGATCATGAAGCCACTGATCACCCGGTGGAAGACCGTGCCGTCGTAGAGCTTGTCCGTGGACTTCGCACCCGTCTGCGGGTGGGTCCACTCGCGCTCGCCCTGGGCGAGCTCGACGAAGTTCTTGACCGTCTTGGGGGCGTGGTTCGGCAGGAGCCGGACTTCGATGTCGCCGTGATTGGTCTTCAGGGTGGCGTAAAGCTGCTCGGCCACGATCTGCCTTCCGTTGTCTTTCCGTGACTCCCTGATCCTCGCACGGACGGGTCTCCGCGTCGCCCGACCTCGGTGCAGCGGGGGGAAACCCTCGGCGGGTGTTCGCAGAAAACCAGTCGGGTAGCCCCGGGGCGGGGGCGCTCGGCAGCGATCCGTGGCATTGTCGACGACAAGCTCCTGTTGTTCCCCATTCATCCGCTATCGCACGTGATCGGCTCCGGATGCCGGTTCCCGTGACCCGGATGCCCTTCCGCGCATGCCTGGTCGTGCGTCGGGAGGCATGATCCGTAAAAGGGTGGAAAGTCGAAATACCGTACGCCACCGAGGAGGAGGAACCCGTGACCCGCATCGACAGCGTGCGCGCCGCGACTGGTTCGGCGAAGGACAGCGTGCTGCACGCCGCGGACGTGGTGGCGCCCTACGCCGACACGGCCAAGGACAGGGCCGCGCACTACGCACACGAGGCACGCGTACGGCTAGCGCCCAAGGTGACGCAGGCCGCAGGGCAGGCGCGCGTCCAGTACGGCACCCATGTGCAGCCGTATCTGGAGCAGGCCCGCACGCATGTGCCGCCGAAGGTCGACCAGGCCGCCCAGGAAGCCGCCGAACGTACCCGCAAGGCTGCCCGCCAGGCGGCGGAGTACTCGCGACCGAGGATCGAGCAGGCGGTGGCTGCGGCCGTGCCTGTCACGACCGAGGCCGCGGCCCGGAGTGTGGCCGCCCTGTCCGCGCTGCGTGGACAGGTCTCGCCCAAGGAGATCCAGAAGCTGGTCCGCAAGCACGAACGGCGGGCCAAGGCCGGTAAGGCCGCGAAGACGCTGGTGATCCTGGGTGCGGTCGCGGGCGGTGCTTTCGCCGCGTGGAAGTGGTGGGACAAGCAGGCCAATCCGGACTGGCTGGTGGAGCCGCCGGCCGCGACGGAGGTCCCCGAGTCGGGGCGCCTGTCGTCCGTCGACGGCACCGGCCCGTCGGTCCTGGACCCGGAGGTCGAAGCCAAGCAGGCCGAGGACGAGGCCGCCCGCCGCGACGACCGTTCCTGAGGGCGCCGGATCCAACAGCCCGGCGGGGGGGGGGGGGGGGGGGTGGGCCCCCCCCCCCCCCCCGGTTGAGAGTTTAAACCCCACCCCCC